>JBJYWZ010000218.1:0-38182 GCA_046259725.1 Promineifilaceae bacterium (SeqCode)
CACGCTCATGTTCCCCCTGGCAATTATCATCAACGTCATCCTGGCACAGGTGATGTTAATCTTTTTACAATCTTTTTAGATGCCCTCGCTTTGAAGAAATCCTAAGAAGAAACGTAGAGACCCGGGCAGATCTCTACATTCTTCTAACCAGACTTAAGGACCAACATCTGGAATGAATTTCTCTTCGCGGTCACCATCCTGCAAAAACCGGAGCTGCAGCCCATTACAGTAGCCCTGAACAATCTCTCCGGAAGCCAAATCAAAGAGTGGAATATCGTGATGGCCGGAGCGATTATCGCCGCCATTCCGACGCTGATCGTCTATATCTTTCTCGGCCGTTTCTTCATTCGTGGGTTGTTAGCAGGGTCGGTAAAGGGATAATAGGGGCCGGAGCAGGTCCCCAGGCTGGCAAAACGGCCTGCTCCGGACCTGATGACAGAGACTACGGCCGAACGGCAGCAAACGACTTCATTAGTCGCCTACATTCGCAACAATTGGCGGCGAGACCTGGCAGCCCTGATCTTCTTGCTGCTTGCCGTCCTCGTATTCTTCCTGCCCGTCGTCCTGGGGCGAGCCTGGATACCACGCGGCGGCGGTGATTCCGTCTCCTTTCTTTACCCCATGTACCGCTTCGCCGCGCAGAGCTTTCACGCCGGCATTATCCCCCTCTGGAATCCTTACCAGTATGCCGGATCGCTCTTTATCGCCGACAACCAGACCGGCATCTTCTACCCCCCTAACCTGATCCTCCTCCTGGTCAATCCCGATTTCAGCTACAACGCCATTCAGTGGCTCGTTATTTTTCATTTTTTCCTGGCCGGCGCGGCGATGTACCTGTGCATGCGCCTGCTGCGAATTCAAGCGCCGCTGCCACGGCCGTCCGCCCTTGTCGCCGCTCTGGCCTACATGTTCGGCGGCGTCTTCATCGCCCATATCGGCAATCTAAACCTGATCGCCGTCGCCGCCTGGCTGCCCCTGGTTTTTCTCGCCCTGCACCAGGCCATCCTGGCCGCGGACCGCGGGGTCGGCATCGCCTGCGCCATGGTCGGGGGCGTACTGCTGGGCGTCGGCACGCTGGCAGGCCACGGGCAGATGACGTTTCTGCTGGCGGCTTATCTTGGATTCTACGCCCTGTTCCGCGCCATCAGCGAGCGCGCGTTGTGGCCCTTTGCCGCCCTGCTCATCCTGGGAATGACAGCCGTCGGCCTGGCAGCCATCAATCTGCTGCCCTCGCTGGAAGCGGTGCAGTATTCCGTGCGCGCACAGTTCGACGCCGAACGAGCGGCCGGCTACGCGCTGCCCTGGCGCGGGCTGCTGGGTCTCGTCGCGCCTGATTTCTTCGGCCGCGGCCAGGCTCGTTTCTGGGGCGGCTGGCCGCGCGTCGAATACGGCTATGCCGGCGTATTAACTCTCTTCCTGGCCGGCGCAGCCCTCTTCAGCGACCGTTCGCGCCTGACGCGCTTCTTCGCCATTTCGGCCCTGGTATTCACCGTTTTGGCCCTGGGCGACAACACGCCGATCTACCCGCTGCTGCTGCGCCTTGTGCCGGCGTTCCCCTTCCAGGTGCCGGCTCGTTTTGTGCTGCTGCTCGACTTCTCATTGGCCGGGCTGGCGGCGATCGGCATGGCGCGCTTGCTGGAACGGCCGCGCGGGCTGCGCAGTTACTTACTGGCCGCGGCAGTTCTGGCGGCGGCCGTTCTGTTAATCTTATTGTGGCAGTACCGCTTGTTCGTGGGCCACGTGCCTCAACACCAGCAGCAAATGCTTATGGCGATGGCGTCGTTCGCCTTATTTGCGATCCTTTCCTGGCTTCTCATCTGGGCGCGCAGCACGGGGCGTCTCTCCGCGGAAACCTTCGGCCTGCTGGCTGTGCTCCTGCTGGCCGTCGACCTCATCTCTCTCGGCTGGTACGTGGAACTCGATCCAAATAATCCGCAGGGGGGCTTTGCAAGCGACTCCCCTGCCCTGGACTACATCAAGGAAAACGCCGGCTTGCAGCGGATTGAAATCTCAACTTCGGCCTGGCAGCCAAACCTGCCCCAGCTAGAGGGTTTGTACAGCATCGACGGCGTCTACAACCCGCTGGAACTGTCCAACTACGCGGTTTATATCGGCTCTATCGGCTATCGCGGCTCGCCGATGTACAACCTGCTGGGAACGAAATATATCGTCGCCGGTAAGGCGAACCCGCCGGGGGACACGTCCATAATCGTGCCCGTTTTCGACGAAGACCCCGCTGTGACGGTTTACCTCAATACCCTGGCCCTGCCGCGGGCGATGGTCCTGTTTAACGCGGAGGTAGTCGACGACCATGACGCCGCCTTTGTGGCCATTCATGAGGAGTCTTTCGACCCGCAGCAGCTTCTCATTCTTGAAGAAGGCGCGCCTCTGGCCCAGGAAGCGGGACAATCAGCGATCACGGTCTTACGTTATGATCCCAACACCGTCGCCTTTGAAGTGACCACGGACCGGCCGGCTTATTTCCTGCTCAGCGACATCCACCACCCGCAGTGGCGGGCGACCATTGACGGCCAGGATGTTCCCATTCTGGTGGCCGATTACGCGCTGCGCGCCGTGGCCATTGACGAAGGAACGCACCTGATTGAAATGCGTTTTGAACCGCCCGCCTGGAAATGGGGCGTGGGCGTATCAATTGTTACGCTCCTGTTATTGTTATTACTCGCCATCTGGTATTGGCGACGCGCTGGTAGTTGACGGCCAGCAGCAAGGACCCATGACCACGGAAATTCAGAAGGTAGTCGCCTACATCACCAGCGGCCGTCGCCTGCTGGTCTTCGAACACACGGAGTTTCCTGAAGCGGGTATCCAGGTCCCTGCGGGAACGGTCGATCCCGGCGAAGATCCGCAAACGGCCGTCCTCCGCGAAGCCTACGAAGAAACCGGCCTGTCGAACCTCAAACTTGTCCGGGCTCTTGGCAAAAGAACCTTTAAAGGGGACGGCCGTACCTATGTCAGGCACTTCTTCCGTTTGTTTTGTCCGGGCCAACCGCCCGAACGCTGGCGCCACATGGAGGAGGATCCCTCCAATGACACGAACGAACCAATAGAATTCGAACTCTACTGGGCCGGCTGGCCGGACGGCATCCCGGCCTTGGCGGCCGAGATGGATGCACTATTAGCGGCGGTAGACTGGGATAGCCTGCCCAGTTAAGCATGGCTACAATACGGCCAGCTTATCGAAAAACAGTGAGAGTAACTTATGCGCTCCGGCCGCTTATTCATTCTATTGATTCTGACCACGATACTCCTGACGCTTGCTGCCTGCCAGGGGGACAATTTGCCCTATGTAGAGACATTTGACAGCGAGGGAAGCTGGCGCACGGGCAGCGATACCTATACTGAAGGGGAAATCGCAGACGGCGTCTACGATTTCTACATTATCAGCGACGATATCAGCCGCTGGTCTTCGGCCGGAAAAACCTTCGGCGACGGCATTTACGAAGTGGAGGCGACGCAGGTCGACGGCCCCCTGGATGATGGCTTCGGCATGATCCTGCGCGCCGATCCCGAAAAGGGTGATTTTTACCTCTTCAAAGTGAGCGGCGACGGTTATGTGTGGATCGGCCGTTATGTCGACGGCGTGGAAGAGCAGGCCATCGTGGGCAGCCACTGGTTTGAATCTCCGGCAGTGAAAAAAGGGCTGAACCAGACCAATAAACTGCGCGTTTTTGCTGAAAGCGGCAACCTGATCTTCTATGTGAACGACAACGAAGTCGGCCGTGTAACCGACGGCAGCTTCAAAGAAGGCGATGTCGGCCTTTTCGCCCAATCCTTAGGATTCGGCGGTGTGCGTGTGCAGTTCGACAATCTCTCGGTCACCGCGCTGCAAAAATGAGCACGGATTGAGAACCGCGCCCCGCCGGAACCCCGCTGACGTTGGCCCGGGCTGCATTTGTGCTACTATAGAAGTGGTTCCCACAAACTGAATCCCGCCTCCGGAGGTGCAGCATTATATGAGTCGCAGCACACACGCAAATCACTCATTTCGTTTTCCAGTTAATCACGCGATCACTTCTTCTCTTTGTACCTGACAGGCTGGCGCGGCAGCGATGCGTCTGGCTTTTATCACTCCACAATTGAGCCTCGGCGGCGCGAACGGCGTTTACTGGACGGCCGTCTCTGCAATCAAATAACTTATGGACGACAAAACTCACGACCTTGATAAGAAACAGAAAACACAAAAGGAGGCAGCGCGCGAAACGAGTAAGGGGCTGCTCTTGAGCCGCGAAGAAATCCTGCGCGATTACAGCCTGGTGGTGCAGAGCCGTGCGGCCAGTGAAATCGGGCGGCGGGAAGTCTTGAGTGGCAAGGCCAAATTTGGCATCTTCGGTGATGGCAAGGAACTCGCCCAGGTGGCGATGGCCAAAGCCTTTCGCCGCGGTGACTTTCGCTCCGGCTATTACCGCGACCAGACCTTCATGTTCGCTCTGGGCCAGTCGAATATCGAGCAGTTCTTCGCCCAACTGTACGCGCACGCCGATATTGCGGCCGATCCCCACTCCGCAGGACGGCAGATGAACGCCCATTTTGCCACGCGTTTGCTCAATGCGGACGGCACATGGCGCCGGCAGACGGAGCTCTACAACACGGCCGCCGACCTTTCCCCTACCGCCGCGCAAATGCCTAAATTGGCCGGCCTCAGCTACGCCTCATGCCTGTACCGAGATCTGGACGAGTTGAAGCAAATGAGCGACTTCTCGCGCCAGGGAAATGAAGTCGCCTTCGGCACAATCGGCAATGCAGCCTGCGCCGAGGGACTCTTTTGGGAGACGATCAACGCCATCGGCGTGCTGCAGTCACCGGCCGTGATCTCCATCTGGGATGACGGCTACGGCATCTCCGTCACCAACGATCAGCAAATAACAAAACAAAATCTCTCCACCCTGCTGTCCGGTTTCCAGCGCGAAGCGGGTTCGCGCGAAGGCTTTGATATCTACACCGTTAATGGCTGGAATTACCCCGCCTTGATCGAGGTCTATGCGAAAGCAGCGGAAACAGCGCGGCGCGAGCACATCCCGGCCATCATTCACGTGGTGGAAATGACGCAACCACAGGGCCATTCTACTTCCGGCAGCCACGAGCGCTATAAATCGGCCGAACGTCTCGATTGGGAGCAGGAGTTCGACTGCATCCAGCGCTTTCGCCAGTGGATTATTGAGCAGCAAATCGTGAAGAAGGGCGAGCTGGACCAGATTGAGCGCAATGCGCGCAAGCTGGTCGAGAACATCCGCCTCAAGTCCTGGAAAGCCTTCTCCATGCCTATTTTCCGCGAAAGGCAGGTCCTCGCCGATTTGCTGCGGCAGCTTCCGGCGGACTCGGGCGGTGCGGAACGCCTGGCCGGCCTGCGCGAATCGCTGCTGCGCAAGCAGATGCCGTTCCGCAAAGATATTCTCTCCGCCGCCCAGACAGCGCTGGTTATCACCGCCGGAGCAGCCTCTCCTGAACGAGACAGGCTGCTCAGCTGGCGCCAAAACCTCCTCGAGACAAATCGCCACAAACTGGCCACCCATCTCTATAGTGAATCGGATGATGCCGCGACGGCAGTTGTTGAGGTCCCGGCCGTCTATTCGGATACATCACCGGAGTTAAGCGGCTTCCAGGTGCTGAATGCCGCTTTCGACGCCATGCTGGCCCGCGACCCGCGCGTGATCGCCTTTGGCGAGGATGTAGGGCAGTTGGGCGGCGTCAACCAGACCTGGAGCGGCCTGCAGGAGAAATATGGCCCGCTGCGTGTATCCGATACCGGCATTCGCGAAGCGACCATTCTCGGCCAGGCGATCGGCCTGGCGATGCGTGGGCTGCGGCCGATCGCCGAAATTCAATATCTCGACTACTTGCTGTATATCCTGCAGATCATGTCCGACGACCTCGCTTCGCTGCACTGGCGCACGGCCGGCGGGCAAAAAGCGCCCGTGATCGTCAGCACGCGCGGCCACCGGCTGGAGGGAATCTGGCATGCGGGCTCGCCCATGGCCGGCATCCTTAACCTGGCACGCGGCATGCACGTCATTGTGCCCAGGGACATGGTAAGCGCAGCAGCTGCCTATAACACGCTGCTGCTTGGCGACGAGCCCGGACTCGTCGTGGAGGTCCTGAACGGCTACCGCCTGAAAGAGCGGCTGCCGGACAACATCGCCGATATCACCATGCCGCTTGGCGTACCCGAACTCCTGCGCATGGGCGACCATGTGACCGTGGTGACTTACGGCGCCTGCTGCCGCGTGGCGCTTGATGCGGCCGACCTGCTGGCTGAAGTTGATATCGACACAGAAGTCATCGATGTACAGACGCTGCTGCCCTTTGACCGCCACGGTCGTATTCTTGACTCTTTGAAGAAGACCAGCCGCATCCTCTTCCTGGACGAGGACGTCCCGGGTGGAGCGACAGCCTATATGATGCAGCAGGTCATCGAAAAGCAGGGCGGCTATTACTGGCTCGACTCCGAGCCGCGCTCACTGGCCGCGGCTGAACACCGCCCGGCTTACGGCACGGATGGCTCCTATTTTTCTAAGCCGCAGGCCGAAGACGTGTTTAATGTCGTTTACGACCTGATGCACGAATCCGATCCGGCACGTTACCCCGCCGTCTTTGGCGAACCTACGGGATGGTTGCCTGAGGAATCAGGTGGAGCAAACAATGGCCTTTGAAATCATCCTACCTGAAATGGGCGAAGGGATTATCGAGGGCACGCTGACCCGCTGGCTGGTTGAGCCAGGAGACGTGGTCGAAGAATTCCAGGCGATCGCTGAAATCGAAACGGATAAGGTCACCACCGAGCTCTTATCCGAGGTGGCCGGTGTTGTGCTGGAACTGCGGGCGGCAGAGGGGGACACGCTGCCCGTGGAAAGCGTCGTTGCCGTCGTAGAAGCAGATGGTGACGGCAGCCGGCAAAGCGGCGCCGTGATCGCTCGGGACGGCGAACAGGCTGCCCGCCTGGCCGCTCCTGAGCAGATTAAACAGACCAACGGCTACAGCCCCCGGCCCGACGAGGCGCCGGACAGCCGTATCTACCGCGGCCGCATCAGTCCCGTTGTCGGCCGTATCGCCGCCACACATGACGTTGACCTGAACCAGGTGATGGGCACGGGCAAAGGCGGCCGTATTACCAAGCGTGATATCTTGGCCTTCGTCGAGCAGCTCGACCAGAAATCTGACGCCGGCGAGCCGGCCCAGGAAACGGCCGCGCTCCCACCGGCTCCTGAACAGGAGGAGGAAGAGACGAGGGAATTGGCGCCCGGCGATCAGCTGCTGCCCCTGGACACCATGCGGCGGGCAATCGCCCGGCACATGGTAAACAGCAAACAGACGAGCCCGCATGTCACAACGGTCTTTGAGTTCGATTTTTCGGCCGTTTTTGCCCACCGCCGGGAGAACATTGAACGCTTCTTGCAAGACGGCGCGCGCCTCACTTTCACCGTTTACATCGTCAGCGCCGTGGTCCGTGCTCTCAAAGAACATGGGCTGGCCAACAGCGTCTGGACAGAAGCAGGCATCATGCTCAAGCGGGATATCAACATTGGCATGGCCGTGGCTATCCCCGGTGGGCTCGTTGTGCCCGTGATCAAACATGCCGATGGGTTGAATTTGCTGGGTCTGGCGCGCGCTATTAACGACCTGGCCGAGAGGGCACGAAATAAGCAGCTAAAACCTGATGACGTGCAGGGGGGCACTTTTTCGATTACCAATCACGGCACGTCCGGCAGCCTGCTGGCCACGCCGATCATTAATCAGCCTCAAGCGGGCATTTTAGGTATAGGCAAAATCGAAAAGCGTGTCAAGGTGATCAGTGACGCCATCGCCATACGACCGTTGGCATACGCCAGCTTCACCTTCGACCATCGCATTCTCGACGGGGCAGCGGCCGATGCCTTTGTAAGCAGCGTAAAAGAAAAAATAGAAAACTGGTCCTGAACGGGCCGCCTATTCTTCTTCGTCTGCCTTTTCCTCGTCTTCCAACGGGGGCAGCAAAGCCGTGTCGATTACGTCCTGCACAGAGTCAACCATGACAATGTTCAGGTCCCGGCGCAGTTTCTTGGGGATCTCTTCCAGATCGGATTCGTTCTTCCGCGGCAGGATGAAGGTCGTAATGCCCGCCCGGCGTGCGGCCAGCGCCTTTTCGCGCACACCGCCTACCGGCAGAATACGGCCGCGCAGGGTAGTCTCGCCGGTCATGCAGACATCGCGGCGGATGGGTCTGTTTGTAAAGGCGGAAACGAGAGCGGTGGCCAATGTCACGCCCGCCGAAGGCCCGTCCTTGGGCACCGCACCTTCCGGGATATGGATGTGAATGTCCACGTTCTCGAAGACCTGCGGATCTACGCCCATATCGCCGGTCACGCTGCGCGTATAGGTCAGGGCCGCCTGTGCACTTTCTTGCATGACGTTGCCAAGCTGGCCGGTTAGGGTCAGCCCCCCCTTGCCTGGCATCAGGTTCACTTCCACGGTCATGATCTCGCCTCCGGCGGCCGTCCAGGCCGCGCCGTTGGCGATGCCGACCTCATCATTATCAGGCAGGCCCTCAAACGTGAAGACCGGAGGACCAAGGAGCTCCCGGACCTTCTTGGCTGTGATACGGCGCGGGTACCGTTTTCCTTCGGCCACCCGGCGGGCGACTTTGCGGCACACGGAGGCGATCTCACGTTCCAAATTGCGCACCCCAGCTTCACGCGTATACATGCGGATGATTTCCTTCAGCGCGTCTTCTTCAAATCGGACCCCTTTTCCTTCCAGGCCATGTTGGGACATCTGCCGCGGCACCAGGAATTGGCGGCTGATCTCCAGCTTTTCCTCTTCCATATAGCTGGAGAACTCGATCACTTCCATACGGTCAAGAAGCGCGTCAGGTATCGTATCCAGGTAATTGGCCGTCGTGATAAAGAGCACCTGCGAGAGATCGTAATCCAGCTCCAGGTAATGGTCGGCGAACGTATTATTTTGCTCGGGGTCCAGCACCTCAAGCAGGGCCGCGGCCGGATCGCCGCGAAAATCGAGACCCAGCTTGTCGATCTCGTCGAGCATGAACAGGGGATTGACCGTGCCCACGCGGCGCATTGCCTGAAGAATGCGTCCTGGCAGCGCGCCGATATATGTGCGGCGATGGCCGCGAATTTCAGCCTCATCGCGCACGCCGCCCAGGCTCATGCGCACAAACTCACGGCCCATGCTGCGGGCGATAGAGCGGCCCATCGAGGTTTTGCCGGTCCCCGGAGGACCAACGAAACAGAGAATAGAACCGCGCAAATTATCCGGAGCGATCTGGCGCACGGCGATATACTCCAGGATGCGATCCTTGATCTTCACCAAACCATAATGATCGGAATCCAGGACTTTGGCTGCGTGCTTAACATCCAGGTTGTCCTTCGAACGTTCCATCCAGGGGAGTTCCACCAGCCAGTCGATGTAGGTGCGAATGATGCCCACTTCCGGGGACATGGGCGGCATCGCCGTCAGGCGCTTCAGCTCTCGTTCAACGCGCGACTTGACTTCGGCCGGCAGTGCTTTTTGTTCGATTGAGTCACGCAGTTCAGAGATTTCCTGCGCAAATACGTCCAGTTCGCCCAGTTCTCCCTGGATCACGCGCATCTGCTCGCGCAGGAAAAATTCGCGCTGCGAACGATCCACTTCCTGCTGGACCTGGGAATGGATCTCATCCTCCAGTTCCAGCACATTCAGCTCTTTCGCCAGGATCAAGCTCAGTTTCTGCAGTCGTTCAGTCGGATCAATCGTCTCCAGAACATCCTGTCGCGTCTCCAGAGGCAGAAAGAGCGTCGAAGCCACAAAATCGGCGATCCAACCCGGCTCGTCGATGTTGAGCGCGTAGGTATAGGCATCTTCCGGAATATTGCGATTGAGGTCGACCACCTTTTCAAAGAGCGTCAGGACTGCGCGCATCAAGGCTTCCGTGTTATCGTCCCAGCCGAGCACCTCATCAATAATGCGCGCCCGGGCGCGAATATAGGGCGTGAACTGGGTAAATTCGATCACTTCCACACGACGACGTCCCTGGGCTAGGACGCTTACGGTATCATCGGGCAGGCGCAGCGTACGGCCTACGACGATTTCCGTACCCGTGGTATAGACATCCTCAAAAATGGGATCCTGGTCATCGGCGTCTTTCTGCGCCGAAACGATCAGGTTTTCATCATTGGCGACAGCCGCTTTTATGGCCGCCAGCGATCGCTCACGTCCGACAAAAAGAGGCATCACCATTTGCGGGTAGAGCACCACGTCACGCAGCGCGAGATATGGGCACTCGATGGTACCGTCTTCGCTGTAGGTGTCTTTTTCCGGAAATACAGTTGTCCGCAGGTCTGGGAAAGTGGCCAGAAAATCCGGAATCTGATCGAAATCAAAATCGTCTTCGAATTGCATATAGTAACCTCAAGGCAGTAGAAAGCGTGATTTTAGATTGTCCCATTCTTTTAGCAAGTCGCCGATGAAAATAATGGAACCGGTAGCACAAATTAAATCCCTCTCACCCGCCATTTCAAAAGCAAGCTCAAGCGCGTCTCCAGGCGTATCGGTCATCTGCACCGAAAAGCCCTGGGCAGCGGCCATTCCTGCCAGAGACTCAGGCGATGCCGCGCGTGGGTGATCGGCGGCGGAGACGATGATCTGCTGCGCCAGCGGAAATAGCACGGTCATGATCTGCGGGATTGCCTTATCCATCGGCGCGCCATAGATCAATCGCAAGTTCTCGTATTCGTAATCATTCTTTAGGGCCTCGGCAAGCTTGCTTGCCGAATGCGGATTGTGGGCGGAATCTACCAGCAGCCGCGGCAGGCCTGGTTCGTTTAGCACCATCTGCAAACGGCCGTCCCATTGAACCACCTCCAGGCCCTGACTGATACTTAGCAGCGTAACCTGCGGATAACGCTCGTAAAATGGGCGCAGCGCGGCGATAGCCAGCATCGCGTTCTCGAGCTGGAACATCCCTGAAAGTGCGATGTCAAAGGTCGTTCCCGCGGGCACATATGATTCATGCGGCGAGCGGGTCACGGTCAACTGCCGGTTCACGCCGACGTACTGCCAATCCTGGCCCACGATCTCCATCGGACTTGCTCTATCGACCGCTATCTCTTGCAGGCGAGCAAGCGCCTCCGGCTCCTGTGGAGCGACGATAACGGGCACGCCGTGCTTGATGATACCCGCTTTTTCGCCCGCGATTTCTGCCAATGTATCGCCCAGCAGGCTGGTATGATCGAGGCTCAAGCTGGTAATGACCGACACCAGAGGGGTCAGGACATTCGTGGCGTCCAGACGTCCGCCCAGCCCTACTTCAACAACGGCGACATCAACTTCCTGCGCGGCGAAATGATAAAAAGCAACGGCCGTCACAAATTCAAACCAGGTGATGTCTGGGAAGTCGGCTTCAATTTGCTTCACGTCATTCAACGCGGTTACAAAATCTGGCTTGCTGATCTTGCCGTCAGGATCGTCCGGCGCGAGCACACGAATGCGTTCGCGAAAATCACGCAGATGCGGTGAGGTATAAAGCCCGACACGCAGGCCCGATGACTGCAAAGCTGAAGCGCTCATGGCCGCTACTGAGCCCTTTCCTTTTGTGCCCGCAATATGCAGCGTTGGATAGCGCGTATGCGGATCGCCGAGCGCCGCCAGCACTTTGCGCGGGCGGTCGGGATCCATCTTGCTGGCGTGATAACGATCCAGAACATTGCGTTCCAGATCGATAAAGCCATAAAGATAATCGAGCGCCTCTTCATAGGCGGGATCGAAGTCAGGATGTTCCTCGGAGACCATAGTCGGGATTGTAACGCAAACCGACCAAAAAACCTTTTCTTGGCAGGTCGCCCGCGGATGGTTAAACTACGAGTTTGATACGCTGCGCAGGCGAAGATAACTATGAATAGTGTCGTAATTTTTCACGAGCGGTTTTCTAATACGATCTGGCTGTTTCTCTTATTTCTGGGGCTGTGGAGCCTCTGGCGCTCTATTCGCGGCCAGGGCATCAACAGCAACTTTCTCGGAGCCTTTGTCGTTGCCGAGATAGTCATCGTCGTTCAGGCGGTGCTGGGCGCTTTACTGTGGCTGACCGGGCATGGCGGCAACGTCACCGACCCGGCTATTCATATCCTCTATGGCGCCTTCTCACTGGTATTCCTGCCATTCGTATTTCTATACTGGCTGAAAGGCGACGATTCCAACCGCGCCCAATGGGTGTTGACCTTTGCCATTCTCTTCCAGTTCGGTACGATCTTTTATCGTTTCGGACCTTACGCGACTATCTGACATCACTGTCAGCATGGGCCAGTCCGGCGACATCGAGAAAGCAGGGGCTGGCGGCCGTGTCGTCTTCGGCGCTGGCCTCGGCGGCGTGCCCGCCGAATTCACCGCTTTCGGCGAAGATGCGAACTTGCAGGACCGTGCTCAGAAGCTCGACGAAGGTTTGGCCATTCTGGATCTCTTGTGGTCCGGGGAACCCACAACATTTCACGCCCCTTTTGACGTGGCGCAGTCAGGAATCTCGCTGCCCGAAGATCAAGCGATGGTCAATGAATATGCAGATGCTGGCGTCACATGGTGGCTTGAGTCGCTGCGTGGTATGCGCGGCTCTATTGAGGACCTGCTTTAACGCGTCAAAGCCGGTCCTCCGGTCTGATCCCATCGGTGAAGCGTCTGTAAATTGTGTTGCTCCCCCTGCGGGCGGGCGTTAGAATGCAGCGAACAGGCAAGGCCAACGAGCTTCCTGAAGGGATTATAGCAATTGATCGAGCCATCCGATGTCGCCGATCCCGGTGAACCACTGGCGCGTGGTCTCAAACCGCTTCCTGAAGTAACAGAACAAGCGTCGCAGAACCAGGACCCTGAACTGGTCCGCGCGGCGGCCGTTCTCGCTGCCGGCAACATCACCAGCCGCATCCTGGGACTGGCGCGCGAGATGGTCAAGGCGAGCCTCTATGGCGCGTCAGGACTCCTGAGCGCCTTCGAAGTTGCCGCCTACGTGCCGACGTCCCTGTACGACCTGATTATCGGCGGCATGGTCAATTCCGCCCTGGTGCCTGTTTTCAGCGACTATGCCGACAAGGAACGGAGGTGGGAACTGTGGTCGGTGTTGAGCACGGTGTTAAGCGTGGCCACGGCCGTCTTGTTGCTCGTCGTCGCCCTGGTCATTCTCTTGGCCCCGCAAATCGCCTGGCTGGTCGGCGCCAATGAATTTGACGATCCCGCTCTAACCGTAAAAGCAATCAGCCTGATGCGCATGGCCGCGCCGGCAGTCCTCTTTCTGAGTATCGCCAGCATCCTCACCGGCGCGCTCTACGCTCTAAAGCGCTTCACCGTGCCCGCCTTTGTCGGCGCCGTCTTCAACGCCACGGTCGTCGTCGTGGCCCTCCTGCGACCCGATCAGATCGAGAGCCTGGTCTGGGGCATGCTGCTCGGCTCTATTTTGCAGATCGCCGTGCAGCTTGTGCCTCTAAGAGACGCACGCCTGCGCTGGCGCTTTGATTGGCGGCATCCGGCCGTTCGCCGCATCCTCGTGCTTTACATGCCGATTGTCGGCGGTCTGGTGATTAACCAGCTTGCCGTAGCCTTGAGCTACAACCTGGCGACGCGTACCGGGGACGAGAACATCACGTATATGAAGTTCGCCACGACTCTGTACCAGTTTCCCCTCGGTCTCGTCGTTACGGCTATCTCTATCGCCACGCTGCCGACCCTGTCGCAGCAGTTCAACGACCAGCTCGCGGCCTTCAAGCAGACTTTGGCCGAAGGGCTGCGCCTGGTGATCACGCTCATCCTGCCGGCGACGATAGGCCTATTTGTCCTCGCCCTGCCCATCGTGACGCTGCTGTTTGAGCGAGGCCAGTTCACACCGCTTAACTCGACAACCACAGCTCAGGTGCTGCGGTTTTATCTCTTTGGCCTGCCTTTCGCCGCGGTGGATCAGATGCTCGTCTATGCATCATACGCCCGCAAAGACACGCTACGCCCGGCCCTTGCCGGCGTTTTCAGCATATTGATCTACCTGTTGATCGCGGTGCTTCTATTACGGCCGTTTGGCCTTCTGAGCCTCATGATCGCCGACGGCGTCAAGCACATCACGCACACGATCATCATGTTCTTCGTCGTCCGCCGCCAGATCGGCCGCATGTCTGGTTACGGGATCATTATGACTACGGGGAAGTCGCTGGTCGCTGCGGTCCTGGTGGGCATCGCCGCCTACTTGACATCCGAATTCATGGCCGGTCTGGTAGACCCCGCAACTTTGGGCGGCAGACTACTCGTTGTCGCTGCCAGCGGGGCTTGCGGCATACTGGTCTACACCGTTCTGGTATTCCTGTTTGACCTGCGCGACGCCAAGTCGCTGTCCAGCATCCTGCCCGGGCACGGCGGCAGTTCGTAGCCGCGCCTATGGCAATGCTTCCTGATCGTCCATCTGGTAGGCGTCTGGCCGGCGATCCTCAAACAACGGCATCTGGGCGCGGACTTCGCTCACCTGGTCCAGATCAATCTCCGCCGTATATAAGCCAGGGCTTTCTCCCGCCTCGATAATCGCCTCGCCGCAGGGATCCAGAACGCATGAATGGCCGAAGAACTCCGTGCCATCGCTTGTGCCCACCCGGTTGCAGGCGATCACAAACATCTGGTTTTCAATCGCCCTGGCCCGCAGCAGCGTACGCCAGTGCGGCAGACGCGGCCGCGGCCATTCGGCGACCAGAATGATCGCCTGGGCGCCACCAAGTGCATAGGCCCGGAACAACTCCGGAAACCGTAAATCGTAGCAAATTGCCAGCCCCGCCTTGCCCCAATCCGTCTCTACGATGACCGGCGTATCGCCGCCGCTGAGATAGGTGTCTTCTTCCATGGCGCCGAACAGATGAATCTTGCTGTAAACACCCCGGTTCCGGCCATTGTGGTCGAAATAAACGGCCGTATTTCCATAGCGCTCTTCACCCAGCAGGCTGAGCATCGACCCGACGATGTCAATGCGATACTCCGCGGCCAATTTGGCGACCTGTGCGAAAATACCTTCATTGACGGCCGTCGCATACTCCGCGGCGTTCTCCAGGTCATACCCGGACGACCACAATTCAGGGAAAACCACCAGGCGTGACCCGCGCTGCGCCGCCTCCTTGACCATCTTGGAGACAGTCGCCAGATTGTGCTTGGCCTGCCCCAAAACTACATCCATTTGTCCAACCGATATCGAAATCTTCACTGCACCCTCGCTTAATTCGAGCGCACCCAGTCGTCTAATGTATCGGCGATGCCCTCGCGGATTGTCTTTGCGTCCTCAGCTTCCGGGACCTGCTGCAAATAGGCTTCCAGGTAGCGGGCCGCCAGGATCGTGCTGCCTTTCCGATAGTGGATCAGGCCCAGATCTCGGTAATGTTCCGGTACATCCGGCTGCACCATGCGCAGCAGTTCGATCACGGCGATCGCTCTCTCCCATTGCTTCTGTGCCGCATAAAGGCTGCGCAGATTGTTCAGCAGGCGGGCAATGATCAGGCCGGTATCCGAAGCCGCCAGCCAGTGCTGTTGGAACGGTCCTTTGTAGCCGGTGGTCATTTCCACCAGCCGCGCGCATTCGCTTATGGATAAACGGCCGCCCCGGTGGAAGGGATCCAGATACCAGGTTTCGCCTTCCCCCTCTACGCCGACGATGAAGTGACCCGGCATCCCGATCCCGTGCGCAGGAATATCCAGCCTATCTGCGACTTCCAGGTACAAAATCGACAGCGTGATGGGAATACCAACGCGGCGATCCAGCACATCATTCAGAAAGCTGTTACGCGGATCGCTGTATTCCCGGCGATTTCCGGCAAAGCCATCCCGGCTGAACAAGAATTCGGCAAGCAAAACACCGCGTATTAGCGGGGAATCCTGCTGCGGGATAAATGGTCTCGCCGCTTCAGCAAGTTCGCCGAGCTTGTTCATATATTGGGCGATATTCAGCGCCGGATATTCGATTGCCCGGGCACACAGCAAGGCCGCCCGCGACAGGGAAACGGTCTGCATTGCCAGTTCATCTGCTAAAGTCCATTCGCTCATCATCGTTGATTATGTGACAAGAGAGACGCATTGGCAAGAGAGAAAGCTATCTCAAACAGTTAGCATAGAGGTAACAACGCCATGCAGCCCGCCAGCAGGCAGGGTCACGATCTTTTGTGATTATGACAAGTTGACGGTGCGTCATGTGTTCATGTGCATTATAATCATAATGGTGGCTGGACACGCCCCAGTAATCAGGAGGTAACGATGCTGGTTGTTTTGTCCGATCTACATCTAGAGGAAGAAGCTTCCTATCATATTTACGGTGATGGAAGCCAGCCCCCAATAGAATTCAAACGCAATCTGCCGGCAACGCCTTTCCGCCTGCTGGTGCAGCAGTTGGCGGCGGAAGCGCTGCGTAACGAGGCGCGTAAACTGGATTTTGTGCTCGCCGGCGACATTTTTGATTTACATCGAAGCGGGCTGTGGTTTACGGACAATGATCGGAAAGTGCGTCCGTATACCAGCACAAAGGAAATTTCAGCGGAGCAGGAATCATTCATTTTGAAAGTCCTGAATGCCATCGTCAATGAAGACAGGGTCGTTGAGGTGCTTCCTGTCTTCCGCATGCTGGCCGACGGCCGTTATCTGGACGACGCAGGCAGGGAAAAGGCCTTTCCGGTCTCTACCGAAGTGCATTACATTCCCGGCAATCACGACCGAATGGTCAATGCCTCTCCGGCGATTCGAAAAGCCGCGCGGCAGGCGTTGGGCCTCCCCGACCATGGAGCCGCCTTCCCCAGCACGCTCGTTTTTGACGAAGAAAGAGCCCTCGTGCGTCACGGACACGAATATGATTACGCCAACTTCTCCGTGGATCTGCGACACGAGAAAAGCTATCCAGTCCATTTCCCGGATCATTATTACCAGGACCCGGCATTTGGCGACTTTGCGACGGTGGATGTCGCCTCGCAGCTCCCCATTCTGTTTCGCGAAGAATACGGTGACAACGTCCTCCTGACCAACCAGACGCTGCGCGCGCTCTACTTGCGCCTGCTGGAGTTCGACGATTTACGGCCGTTGACGGCGATTCTTAACTATTTTATCTATGCTGAGGGGCATATGATAGACAAACAAGTCGCCTGGAATGCCATCATGCCCATTGTCATTGATTTACTTGAACAGCTTCACGACGATCCTTTCCTGCATTTCTGGCTGGATAAATTCGACCAGCCGTGGCGCCTGGATCTGATTGACGCCGTTCAGGCTGTGCTGGCAGCGAAACCGTGGCGCTGGGCCAGCAAATTTATACCATTGGAAATGGCGGAGAAAGTGGCCAATATCGCCTTGAAAAGCACGGGCGACCGGCCATCGACCGAACAATATGCTGCGCGCGAGAGTTCCATTCGCAGCGGACAATACCGCTATATTATCGCCGGGCACACACACTCTCCGCGCGTCAGCCTGGTGGCCAATGACCAGCATGGAGAACGCTACTATGTGGATACCGGCACCTGGCGCAACCGTGTGCCGGCGACATTCGATTACAAGCAGTTCGGCCGTTTGAAGTCCCTCACTTATATGATTGCTTACGGTCCGAATGAAGATCGCGGCGCGCTGCCCCCTGACCGGCTCAAGATAGCCTCCTTTGACTTCTGGTCTGGCGTCACGCAGGGCTGGGAACGCGACAGGCAGGGTATCAAGCCCGTCGATAAGCAGCGGTAGACGACAATTCGGGGGAAAGAGGCCACCTTTTTGAAAGTTGGCGTTTTTCGCAGGAATGTTCGAAGGAAAAATGATGTCTCAATCAGCTGTAGATGAAAAAAACAACAAGGCGCCCGTTATCGGCTGGGAAAAGACGACGCCGGTGCCGGACGGCTATTTCTTCAATGATTACCTCGTCGCCAGGGACGGCCGTCTCTTCATGGATGGACTCGACCTGGCGCAGCTTCTCACTGATTACGGTAACGACCAGGGGCTGGGCGGTGTTTTGCCCAGCCCGTTGGAAATAGTCTATCTGCCTCTGATCCGCCGCCAGATCAAACGCATGCGCGGCTATTTTGCCCGGGCCGCGGAAGAGGTCGGCTACGCAGGTCGCTTCCTTTATGCCTACGCGTCCAAGGCCAATGCCGCCGAAGAGGTCGTGCGCACAACGCTCAGCGCCGGAGCGCACCATGAAATGTCCTCCACCATCGATGTGGACATTGCGCGCATCATGATCGATCGCGGGCTGCTGCCCCCGGATCGTCTCCTGATCTGCAACGGCTTCAAACCGCCGGGATCAGCCTATATGGAGAATATCATTCGCATCCGCGATGAACATGCCCACGTGATACCGGTGCTGGAAGAAATGGACGAGCTGGCCCCGCTCATTCTTTCCGGCAAACCGTTCGATGTCGGCCTGCGGCAAAAGACATACGGCAAGAACCTCACAACGGAAGAGATGGAGGCGGTCAATTCGCGCTTCGGCCTGAATACGGAGCAGATATGGAAAACGGCCGACTATATCGACGCCGCACCCAACCTGCAGCTGCGCCTCTACCACGCCATGGTCGGCAGCCAGATGCCCGATGAAGCCTCATTTGTAGACTACCTGAGGCCAGGGATGGAAGTCTATGCGCAGCTCCGCCGGCGCTACCCCAGCCTGGAAATATTTGACTTTGGCGGCGGCATGCCCGCGGCTATGACACGCGATTTTGAATTCGACTACCAGGCTTTCGCTGCCGAGCTGCTGGCTGCGCTGCAAGAAGTTTGTCATCGTTATGGTGTGCCCGTGCCAGACGTGATGGGCGAACTCGGCCGTTACACAACGGCCGCCCACGGCGCGCATCTCTTCACCGTCATTTCGGTTAAAGACAACGGCTCAGACCTGCCCTGGTACATCATTGACGGCTCAATCATGACCTCTTTCCCGGACAGTTGGGCGCTTGGAGAACATTTCATCTGCCTGCCCTTGAACCACCTTGGTGAGCCCTTCCAGCAGGTACAGTTGGGCGGCATCACGTGCGACAGCGATGATGTCTATCCGCCTAAGAAGAGCAGCTCTGTCCTCTACTTGCCGGCCGGCGGCGAAGGGCAAAGATTAGGCTTCTTCGGCATCGGCGCCTACCAGGAAATGCTGGGCGGCGTACGCGGCAGCAAGCACTGCGTCCTGCCCGAAGCCAATGAGCTGCTGGTCGACCGCGATGCAGAAGGCGCACTGTACTTTGAAATCATCCGCGGCCAGACACCGGATGATGTGTTGAATAATCTGGGCTACAGGTCGTAAGCGCCATGTATCAGGTTGTAACCGCGGCCCTGCGTGCTGCTCAAGACCAGGCGGCCGATGCGCTGCTGGAAACCAGGCGCGTGCTGGCTCCCGGCGGATTGTTTTTCTACGGAGTTTACGGCGGAACCGAGCGGGACGAACCCTGGGAAGATGACGACTATATTCCGCAGCGCCACATCGCCTTCTATCTGGACAATCAGACATCCATTACCAGCGGCTTATCCTGCAAAAAGAATCGGATTAGGCCGCGCAACCCGGGCTGCGGCTGCAGCGTATTAATCCATAGAGGCGCAAAAATTGCCGCAGTCGGGTATATAATATAGGTTGAAGACGCGGCATCCTGTCGCGCCTTGCGGCGCGAAAAGGACTATTCAGCTGCGAACCTGGTTTTACTGAAGCGGTTTTTTAGGAGGAGTAACCCAATGGAGCTGGACAGAACACGGATTATATTTCTGGCCATCATCGGCGTAACGGCCGTCGTCATCTGCGGCGCGCTGGCCTTTAATTTCTATAACAGCCAGATCAACCCGGCCACACCCGAACCGGGAACTGTTGTTGAAAATGGTCAGGGCGGACAGGCCACGGCCGTCCGCCCGACCACGAGCACACCAACGCTGGATTCGCCGGAACCGGTATTTGGTCCCAACTATGATGCGGAAGATGGCCTTCCTACCTATATCTGCGGCGCCGATGCCTTTGGCAGCTACTTTACCTTGCAGCAAATGCAGATGTCGGGCAATGATATTGAGCATGGTTTTCACCTGGGCATCGTGCCCTTTTTCCTGGATGAAAATCCCGATTATGATGTCTCGGAGGAGCAGCGCACGGCTCTGCTAAACGCCGGTCAGTGGGACTGTTTGCTGACAACGCTCGATTCCGTGGCCCTTACCAGCCCCGGCGTCGTCACGGCTATCGTTGACGAGAGCGCCGGCGCCGACCAGCTCTGGGCACGGGGTGTCGAAACGATCAACGATCTCAAAAACCAGCGCATTACCTTTTCGCGGGGCAGCGTCGGGGAGTACTTTGTGTATTACGCGCTCTCCATCGCCCAGCTCAGCCCGCGCGCCGATGTAACACTCATGCCTCAGGACAGCGTCGCCGATGCCGTCGCCTTTTTCAACAGCGGCCAGGCGGACGTCGTTTCGGGATGGGAGCCGGATATTTACGATGCTGAAGAAAGCGGCGGTGTGCCGCTGCTGAGCTCTAACCAACTGCGCATTGTCATGGACGTCATCGTCACCTCACGCCAATCCATCGCACAGAAAGCGGACCTGGTGCAGAGTTTTCATGATGCCTGGTTTGATAC
The DNA here is from genome assembly GCA_046259725.1 of Promineifilaceae bacterium (SeqCode). Lineage (GTDB taxonomy): Bacteria > Chloroflexota > Anaerolineae > Promineifilales > Promineifilaceae > JAACFF01. The sequence goes on from JBJYWZ010000218.1 coordinate 20,547, forward strand.
GCTCAAGGATCAGGTGGAGGACTTCGATGCCGCAGCAGCACAAATCGCCAGTTGGGGCCACAATGACTGGAGCTACGTCTACCCGGAAACGGCGACGGATGATTTAATGGCCTGGCTGGAAAGTGTGGCCCAGGCTGACCTGGGGGACAACTCGTTTGTGATGCGCGATCCGCGGCCGTTAGTTAACCGCCTGGGCATCGCCCGCCGCGTGTGGGCGGCCTCCGACCGCAGTGTGCCCGACGATGACGTCAACGATCTGCTGAATCCGGGATTTGTCGCCCGTTCGGCCGAACAGGCTTCGCTGCAGGCGAACGGGACGCCGGTCAACGACACCTTCTCCGTCTCCTCACAGCTTGACCTTTCCGGTGTGGCCACCGGCGCCGCTGAAACGCTGGCCGTGCTGCCCTGCCGCACCTTTACCTTCCTTCCCGAATCGACAGAGCTGACGCTGGAATCGCGTCGTATTCTCGATAGCTGCGTGGTACCTACACTTTCGCAGAGCGTTGGCCTCTTCCTGCGCGTGCAGGGTTCTTCGGCCTGGCCGGCCAATGACCCGCCTTACACCGAGGAAGAGATACTCGAGGTCGCCCGCGGGCGCGCTGAATCGGTCGTCGATTACCTTGTCTCGCAGGACATTGATCCCGCGCGTTTCATCATCGAGACGACACTGCCGCCGGAAGAACGACGCAATACGGATGATCCCGCCCAGCAGCGCCTCGATCGTTTCGTCGAACTGACCCTGATCACGGCTGGTCGCTAAGCTCATGATTAAGAAAGTTTCACCCCATTTCTTCCTCTTCCTGCTGCTGCTTATTCTGCCGGCGCTGGCCTGCGGATTCGGCAGCGATAGCGTGGTCGAGGAACCGCCGCGCAACGCGGTCATTGTCGAAGTCCTGGCCAATAAAAGTCTTGAACCGTGGCTGCAGACGGTCGTTTCCGAATTCAACGACGCGGAACATGAACTGCCTGGAGGTCGCCCGATCTATGTCCAACTGGCTGCTGCGGAATCCGGCCAGGCGGTCAGCGACATGGGCGCAGATGGGGCGAACGCCGCGCTGTGGATTCCCGAAAATGAAGTCTGGGTGGATATCCTGGATGATCAGGGCATAAGCGCCTATGTCGGCGCTTGCGAAAGTATTGCCGAGAGCCCGCTGGTCATCGGCATGTGGCGTCCCGTCGCCGAATCACTGGGCTGGCCGGGATTGCCCCTGGGCTGGCTGGATATAGGCAGTCTTGCCGCGGACCAGACGGCCTGGGCCTACTACAGCGGCGGCGAATACGGAGACAGGCTGCGCATGAGCCACGCCCACCCCGGCCTCACGGGCGCGGGAACGGACACGCTTCTGGCCATCGTCCAGGCCGCACAGTCAAAAACAGACGCCGTAACCCCTGACGACATCGCCCAACCCATTGTGCAGGCGTCGGTCGGCGCTTTCGAGAGCGCCGTCTCATCCTTCAACAGCAATACCGAAGATCTGGCCCGGAGCATGGTCGAGCGCGGCCCGGCATACCTCGGCGCGGGCGTGATGTATGAGAGCACAGTTGTCCAGGAGGGGAATGGGGAACTGGTTGCCATTTATCCACTGGAAGGGACCTTCGTCGCTTCCCACCCGGCCTGTATCAATCAGCAGGCGGATGATGAAACGATGGAAGCGGCTGAACTCTTTCGCGACTACCTGCTGGGTGAAGAAGGACAGCAGCAGGCCCTGGCTGCCGGGCTGCGCCCTGTGAACACGGCCGTCCCTATCGGCTCTCCCCTTGATGAAGCGCATGGCGCTGATCCTTCGCAGCCGGAGATCATTTTCGAAGAACCGGATGCCGAGGCAGTATACGCGGTGCAGGATCTGTGGCAGTCGGCGCGCAAGCCGGTTAATCTGGTCATGCTGCTCGACACATCAGGCAGCATGCGCGGGAATAAAATCGAGAGCATGCAGGCCGCCGCCGAACAGTTTGTGAACCAGATGGGAGACGAAGATACGATCACACTGCTTGAGTTCTATACGCAGTTGAATCTGCTGGTCGACCACGCCTCGTTGGGCAGCGACCGCGCGCAGGTGATTGATGCCATTCGCAATCTGGAACCAGGCGGCGAGACAATTCTCTTCGACGCCATCGGTGCCGGCGCGGAGCTGGTTAAGGCAAATGCCTCGCCGGATGTCGTTAATGCGATTGTCGTCCTTACCGACGGCATGGACACTTCCAGCACGCGCTACGCCTTTAATGATGACCTGATCTCGGCCGCCACTGCCGGCGACACGACTGTCTTCACCATCGCCTATGGCGACGACGCCGATGACGAGCTGCTCTCGGCCCTTGCGGCACGCGGAAACGGCAATTTCTATCGTGGAGATGAGGCAAGTATCGCCGCCATCTACGAGGAAATGTCGGCCGCTTTTGGAGGTTCATTGGGCGTCGGCCGTTGATCGGCCGCCGAACGAACAGACGCGGTATTAGAGCCGCAAGCGAATTATCATGTTTGGATCTGGCAAAGGCCCCCTGACCGTCGCCATACAGGCCGGCGGCAAAAGTACACGCATGGGGCGCGACAAGTCTTTTGTGCCGTTTGAGGGACGGCCGATGATCGAAGTGGTGCGCGATCGCGTGGCCGGGTTGGGCGATGAGTTGATCCTGATCACCAACAACCCCGAACCTTACGCCTATCTCAACCTGCCGGCATTTGGCGACATTTACGCCGACTGCGGACCGCTGGGCGGCATCCACAGTGCACTGGCCAATGCCGCGTCGCCCTATGTTCTGATGGTCGCCTGCGACATGCCCTGGCTTAACCGCGATCTGCTGGAGTACCTGGTCAGCCTGCGCAGAACGGCCGATATCGTCGTCCCCCGCCTGGATAAATTTCCTGAACCCTTGCACGCCGTCTACAGCAAAGCCTGTCTGGACCCGATCGAGACAAAATTAAAAGCGGGTGATCTCAAGATCACCCGCTTCTATGGTCAAGTAAACGTACGCTTCGTTGATCGCGAAGAAATAGCCCGTTTCGATCCCCAGGGGCGTTCTTTTACGAACATCAACAGCCCCGAGGATCTCCCGGGATAAGCCGCTCGCAGGTTCATAGTGGCTATAGCAATCTGATGCTCTTTGTAGCGCACTTCAGTGCGCACTACGAGCCCTTATTGAACCGCTAGATCACCCTTTTCCTGCGCGATCTGGGCCGCGCGCAGCGTATTCTCCATCAGCATGGCGATAGTCATAGGTCCCACGCCGCGCGGCACCGGCGTAATCGCTCCGGCGACCTCTTTTGCGGAATCGAACTCCACATCGCCGACCAGCCGGTAGCCGCGCTTCTTTGTTGCGTCCTCTTTCTGGTTGATGCCCACATCAATCACCGCGCAGCCGGGCTTTAACCAATCGCCCTTAATCATTTCTGTCCGCCCGATGGCCGCGATGACAATATCCGCCTTGCGTACGTGCCCAGGCAGGTCCTTTGTGCGGCTGTGGCAAATAGTGACGGTAGCATTATTCTTCAACAGCAGCATGGCCACCGGCAGGCCGACGATGTTGGAACGGCCGACAACGACGGCCTCCGCGCCGCTCATTTCAACCCCGCTCTCCTCCAGCAGGCGAATGCAGCCGTTGGGAGTGCAGGGGATGAACAGCGGTTCGCGTCCTTTCATCGCCAGACGGCCGATATTGACCGGATGGAAGCCATCCACATCTTTTTCCAGGTCAATCGAATTGAGGATCGTTTCTTCGTCAATGTGATCCGGAAGTGGGAGCTGGACCAGGATGCCGTTAACTGTTGGGTCGGCATTCAGCTCTTCCACCAGCGTTTGCAGCTCATCCTGCGAGATGTCCGCCGGAAGTTTGTGGCCAATGGAACGAATGCCGAGTTCATCACACATACGCTGTTTCATGCGTACGTATGTAGCCGAGGCCGCATTTTCACCTACCAAAACGGTAGCCAGTCCAGGGACATAGCCCGTTTCCTCCTTCATTTTCTGCACACCTAACCGCACTTCCTCGCGCACCTTCGCTGCGATTGCTGTTCCGTCAATAATATCTGCAGTCATGTCCTTTATCCTTACTACAATAGGAAATAATGAAAAGAAAACGGCCCCAACGTCGATGAACGTGAGGCCGCAAGTAATCAAAGAAAATAGCTAATCACCGTGAGGCTACTTTGGCAAAATTTCAGTCCCCATAAACTTGTCCAGCCAGATGCCAAGTGCTATGGCCAAAGCCAGTGCCGTAAACGAAAAATAAATCATGCCGTAAATTTGCGGCGTTGTTCCGATAGCCACAACGATCCCAAATGTCGCCAGCACACCAAACGCCAAAGAAATAATGACCAACAAAATCCTCTTTACGAGCATAAAAACGGACCTCCACGACTTTGCAAACAAGGAACCGGCACATACTGACCGTACCCTGTTTGTCTAACTATTCACTCGCGCAATTGTAGCAAAGCAGCATCTTTCGTGCCAAAAACGAGGATTACGTCAGGCTGCTGTCCAGCGCATCGGCCACATGGCGAATGAGTTGTTCAGCGGCCAGCGGCTTTGTCAGGTAGGCTGTGGCCCCGGCGCGCAGCCCTTCCGCTTTGCTCCTTGCGTCCGTTCTCGCGCTGAGCATGAGGATGGGAATATGCGCGCTCTGCGAATCGCCGCGCACTTGCCGGCACACGTCGAAACCATTCATGCCCGGCATTAATACGTCCAGAATAATCAGATCGGGCGGGTCGACTTCCACGCTTGCCAGCGCGCGCTTTCCATCTTCCGCTTCGCGAACGTCATACCCTGCCAACGTCAGCGTCAGGCGCAGCACCTCGCGTATTTCTTCTTCGTCATCAACCACCAGGACACATTGGCGCCCGGACGCAGCCTGCTGAGCGTCAGTCAGGTTTTCTTCTTCGAGCGTCGTGTGCATTAAACCCATTCTTTAGTCTCTAAATATCGTGCTCAGCCCAACGGCAAATCGAGGATCAAGCCTTCCCGCGCAGCCAGCGTTCGCGGAAAGAAGCGGCGTGCTTCGACAACAATCGAATCAACCTCTTCGTCGCTCACTTCAGGCGCGTAATGGAAGAGGGCCAGTGTCCGCACCTTTGCCTCGATGGCGACCTGTACAGCCTGCTCCCAACTGCTGTGCCCCCAATCATCAAACATCTGAGCGAGCTTCAAATTGCGAAAGTGGGCATCATGGATCAGCAGATCAGCCCCTTCGGCCAGTTCCAGGACACCCTCGGTAAACGTATCGTCGACGTGGGCCGTGTCAGTACAGTAGGCAAAAACAACGCCGTTGTTCTCTATGCGGAAGCCAAGACATCCACCAGGATGCTTCATGCCGGCCGTGCGCACCATGACATTGCGGCTGATTCTCAACGTCTCACCGGCCTCTTTTTCGATGACTTTCATCTCCGCCGCCAGGGAGCGATAGGCAAAAGGCAGATAAGGTTCAAGAAACTGCCGCGCGACGGTCTCTTCAAGCGAAAGACTGAATCGACGAGGTCCTACTATCTTGAAGCTGTTGCGACGGCCGAGAAGGGGTTCAAAAAATGGCAATCCCTGGATATGGTCCCAGTGCGTATGGCTCAGCAGAAGGGTTGCCCTGATGTCTCCGGACGCAGAACGGCTCAGGTCAGCACCCAGGTTCCGGATACCGGTTCCGGCATCAATAATGATGCGCTCCTGATCCGAAGTCAAAATGTCAATGCAGGGCGTGTTGCCGCCAAATCTAACCGTACCCGGTCCCGGCGTCGGCAGTGTGCCTCTTACACCCCAAAATCGTACGCGCAAGCGTATCACCTCGCAGCTAACTCAAACCGATTGATAGGGACTTCACCTACTGATCCAGGGTTTTGTCGGAGTATAGCAGATTGTCAGCCCAATTAACAGCGGCAATAGTGTTTCAGTTATTGATCAGCCTTGAAATAACGTCAGGTAGAAAGAAAAGCTGGCCAGAAAAAAGTATTTCGCACTGGTGCAGTCCTGAGATGGATCGCCAGATGGGCGAGACTTAACATCATACTTAATCGAGTTGACATGGTTCAGCCGTTTTGGCATAATCTAACAAACTATAGAAATAAAGGCTTAGATGGAGACGAGTAGGCATGTCCCGGTTGGCCAAGCGAGTCTGGGATGGTGAAAGCCAGACGCAGCCGCCCTCCCGAAAATCCCTCCGGAGCTGCTAGCTGAAAATATGACCGCCCGCGCGGCGGCTGTGAGTAGGCTCAGACGACCTCATCCCTCGTTAGCGGGATAGAACAATCATCGTGTTGTTTAATGAGTGTCCGGCACACGCCGGAAATACGGGTGGTACCGCGGAGATCAACAGCCTTCGTCCCAGTTGGGACAAGGCTTTTTTTATTGCTGTTTTAAGCAGAGAGAATGATATGACTGAATTGCTGTACCTGAAAGATGCATACTTGCGCGAGTTCTCGGCCGTCGTCGAAGACGTCGTCGAGGGTAACGGTGTGGTTCTTAACAAGACCGCATTTTATCCCGGCGGCGGGGGACAGCCGGCTGATGTCGGCGTAATGGTCGCCGGTGATGAGACCTGGAATGTGACTAAAACCAAACGCGTGGACGGCCGTCCGGTTCATTTTCTGGACCGCGAGCCGCCCGCCGTTGGCACGGCCGTCTCCGGGCATCTCGATTGGCAGCGGCGCTACCAGCTAATGCGCACACATACAGCCATGCACATCCTCTGCGGCGTCATCTGGCGCGACTACGGCGCGTCCGTCACCGGCGGAAACATGGAACCGCTCAAAGGGCGCATGGACTTCGAGTTTGAGAGAATGCAGCAGGAGCTGGTCGCTTCCATCGAAGAAGCGATCAACAAAGAAGTGGAGGCGGCGCATCCAATCCGCGTCAATATCCTGCCGCGTGAGGAAGCTTTTTTGATTCCCGACCTGATCCGCACCAAGATTAACCTTTTGCCGGAAGGCATTGCCGAGGTGCGCACCGTGGAACTGGTTGGGCTGGATTTGCAGGCCGACGGCGGGACGCACGTGCGCAATACCAGCGAAGTCGGCCGTATGCGCATCACCGATTACAAGAGCAAGGGCAAGATCAACAAGCGCATCTACGTGGAGTTAGAAGATTGAGGTTCATCCACAGTAAAAATTTACGGAGAAGATAATGGGTTTTAATGATGTATCAAACAAAGTGGATTTCGTCGCCCTTGAGAACGACATATTGAAGTTCTGGGAGGAAACGGACGCTTTTAATGTACTGCGACGGCTGCGAGCAGAATCGGAACAGGAGTACGGAACGTTCAGCTTCATCGACGGTCCGGCGACCGCCAATAACCCTCTCGGCGTGCACCATGGCTGGGGCCGAACCTACAAAGACCTGTACCAGCGCTACCAGGCGATGCTGGGCAAGAACCAGCGCTGGCAGAACGGCTTTGACTGCCAGGGTCTCTGGGTTGAAGTCGAAGTGGAAAAGGAACTGGGCTTCTCAAATAAGCGCGACATTGAAGAATACGGCCTGGCGGAGTTTGTGCGCCTCTGCAAAGCACGCGTGCTCAAGTATTCGGCAATCCAGACCGAGCAGTCGATGCGCCTCGGATACTGGATGGACTGGAATGACGTTGGCGAACTGCGACGCCTGCGCGAACTGATGCTGGAGGATGCGGAACAGCAGGTGACGGTTCAGGGCGTGGACGGTCCCGTGACGGGAACGGCCGAACAGATCGTCGCCCGGCTGGGTATGCCCGAACTGGGAGGCTCCTATTTCACTTTCAGCGACGAAAACAACTACCAGATCTGGGGCTTCCTCAAACAATGTGATGAAAACGGCTGGCTGTACAAAGGCAGAGACGTCATGCCCTGGTGCGCGCGCTGTGGAACGGGCATCAGCCAGCACGAGATCGTTACCGATGGTTACCACGACGTCGCCCATGACAGCATTTTTCTGCGCTTTCCGCTGACGGCGCGCGTTGGCGATGATGGCCAGCTGGTCGATGTTTCCGATCACCAGGAGGCGCTCCTCGTCTGGACCACAACTCCGTGGACATTGACCAGCAACGTCGCTGCCGCCGTCGGCCCTGACCTGGACTATGTCAAAGTGCAGGCCCCAGACGGCTGGACCTACTATCTCGCCGAAGGAGCAATGGAAAACACGCTTATCGGCAATGACAACGAGGTGGTAGGCAAGCTGAAGGGAAGCGACCTGGTCGGCTGGCAGTACAGCGGGCCGTTCGACGAGCTGCCGGCCGCACGGGAAGCCTTCGAAGAATGGGACTACACACACAGGGTCGTGGCCTGGAAGGAGGTCGGCGCCGAAGAAGGGACGGGCATCGTCCATATCGCCCCTGGATGCGGCGCGGAGGACTTCCAACTGAGCAAGGAAAATGAGCTGCCCGTGATCGCGCCGCTGAACGAAGACGGCATCTACCTGCAGGGCTTCGACTGGCTCACCGGCCGTTCCGTACACGACGTGACCTCTGACATCTTTACCAGCCTGCGCGAGAAGAATATCTACTACCGCAAGCAGCGTTACGAGCATCGTTATCCTCACTGCTGGCGCTGCGGGTCAGAGCTGGTATATCGGCTGGTTGACGAGTGGTTCATCAGCATGGGCGAGGTCTATGATAAGCCGCGTGAAGAGCTGACGCCGCAAGAAAAAGCTGCCAGCCTGCGCTACCAGATCATGGATCGCGTCGATCAGGCCAACTGGTATCCCAGTTTCGGCTATGACCGCGAGATGGATTGGCTGCGTAATATGCAGGACTGGATGATCAGCAAGAAGCGATATTACGGCCTCGCGCTGCCGATCTGGGTCTGCAACGACTGCGGGCACTATACTGTTGTCGGCAGTGAAGATGAACTTGAAGAGCGCGCTGTTGAAGGATGGGATAAATTCGCGGGACACACGCCGCACCGCCCGCACATCGACGCGGTCAAGATCGCCTGCCCTGAATGCGGCGGATTGTCGAGCCGCATCGCCGACGTTGGCAATCCCTGGCTGGACGCGGGCATTGTCGGCTTGAGCACGCTGCACTATCGCGAGGATAGAGCGTATTGGGAAAAGTGGTATCCGGCCGACTGGATCTCCGAGAGTTTTCCCGGCCAGTTCCGCAACTGGTTCTACAGCCTTTTGGCCCAGAGCACCGTGCTTGCCGAAGAGCCCCCCTTTAGAAATCTATTCGGTTACGCGACGCTGCTGGCCGAAGACGGCCGTGAAATGCATAAATCCTGGGGCAATGCTATCGAGTTCAACGAGGCGGCGGAAAAGATGGGCGCGGACACGATGCGCTGGCTTTATGCTGGCGCGCGGCCAGAACAGAACCTGCTGTTCGGCTATAATCGCGGCGACGAAACGCGCCGCCAGTTCCTGATCCCGCTGTGGAACGTCTACGCCTTCTTCGTCTCCTACGCCCGTCTCGACGGCTGGCTGCCGGATGAATCCGCGGCCGTCTCACCGAATCCCGCACACGCGCAAATGGATCAATGGATCGTGGAGCGTCTGAAAGAAACGTCTCTGGCCGTACGCGCCGCCCTGGATAAATATGATGCCGAACGGGCCACTAGAGAATTGGACGCCTTTCTGGACGATCTTTCCAACTGGTACGTTCGGCGATCGCGACGCCGCTTCTGGAAGAGCGAAGCGGATGATGACAAATCAGCCGCCTACGCGACGCTGTATATCGTCCTGGTGGAATTCATCAAGCTGCTGGCGCCGTTCATCCCCTTTGTGACCGAGGCCATGTATCAGAACCTGGTCGCCGGCGTGGTCGAAGGAGCGCCGGCCAGCGTGCACCACACGCTCTACCCCGGTGCGAATGTGCAGGACCTTGACCAACGGCTGCTGGATAAAATGCGCCTGGCGATAACAACGGCCAGTCTGGGGCGCTCGGCGCGCGGAACGGCCGATATCAAGCTGCGCCAGCCCCTCGCCGCGGCTCGCGTGAACGTCGGCAGCCAGCAAGAACAGGAAGATTTGCTGGAACTGGTTGGCGTTCTCAAGGAAGAGATCAACGTCAAAGAGATTGAAGTCGTCTCCGAAGTCGGCGAGCTGGTCAATTACAAACTGCTTCCCAACAATCGCGTACTCGGCCCGCGCCTGGGCAAAATGTTCCCCAGGGTCAAGGCCGCCCTGGACGAGATCGATCCCGCACAGGCGGCGCGGCTACTTCAGGCCGGGGAGGAAATCGTGGTCACTGTCGACGGCCAGGCGTTTGAGCTGGGCAACGATGATGTCCTGGTTCAGACGGAATCGCGAGGTGGACTGGCCGTCGCCAGCGACAAAGGCGTCACGGTCGCCGTGGACACGGAGTTGACCCCCGAACTGCTGCGCGAAGGGTATGCCCGCGACCTTGTTCGCGCACTGAACAATATGCGTAAAGAGGCCGGTCTTGATATCTCCGATCGCATTGAGGTCGCTTATGAAGCCGGCGGTGAAGCCGGCACCGCCTTCCGCGATTTTGGCGACTATATCGCCCAGGAAACGCTGGCCGTGCGCCTGGAACCAGGCCCCATGGCCGGTGCGCTGTATGAGAGCTCTGTCAGCGTTGGTGAAGACGACGTACTTATCCGTTTACGCCGCGTCGATTAGGGCAACATTCTTCCAGGTCCTCTGCCGGCGGATTACAATGAAGTGATCCGCCGGCTTATTTTTTAGCCAATTACTTGTTCTATCTGTACAATCGGTGCCATGACTAGGCCATTCATGGATCGGCGCACTACCCGAGGAAATTCGTAATGCGACGATTGCTACCTCTTCTGGTTCTATCAGTTTTATTGACCGCCGTTCTCGCAGTTGCTACCCGCGCCCAGGATGGCGAGGAAAAACCGCTCGTCACCGTTCGCGCTGAGGATCTTGTCTGGAAGCCCGGCGCTATGATCGACGGCACGGCCGATCCACAGATGACGCTCATGAGCACGATGGGAACGATGGCTTTCGCGGCGACTGAGCCCTCCGACACCTGCCTGGATGCCCCCCTATTGGCGCTCTTACCAGAAGCGCCGGCTGACGGCATCAGTTTTAACGTGGAGAATGCTACCGAAGCCGACGATGACCCTATCCTCACCTGTATGTGGGGCACCCCGCCGCGCAGGCAGGGGTTTCGCACCGTCTGGTATCAGCTCGTCGTGCCGGCAAGCGGCCGGATCACGCTCGATACATTCAGCAGCCAGTATGATACGGTGCTGGGCGTTTACACCGGCGAGTGCGGCGATCTGACGGCCGTAAAGTGCAGTGACGATGTCAACGGGTTTTCATCGGAGAGAACCTTCGCCGTTTCCGCCGGCGAAACGTATTACATCGAGGTCGCCGATAGAGACCCCGGCATCGGCAACGAAAAGATTCTGAACTTCTCGGCTCTCTTGCAGCGGCTTGATTCGGCCTGGAATGCGGTGGAAACAAAACCCTCACCGCCCGCTATCAGCCGCCATTCGACGGCATCGCTATTTGACATGCTCTTTGTAATTGGCGGGCAGACGGGAGGTACAGGCATTCCTATTGTTTCCAATCAGCTCCTGCGATTGAACACCTACACCAAACAGTGGGAGACTCATCTGGCGACAATCCCTGGGGCAGGCTACTCCAATACGACCGCGGCCATGGTCGGTAATCAGATCTTTATCCCTTCAGGCTACAACGGCAATAACCTGGGCTATGACGGGCTGCACTGGGCCTATACATTTGATCCCAATAACCGCGACGATCCCGGCTATTGGACGTCGGTCGCTGCCGTGCCTAAAGTAAGGGGCAAGAACTTCGCCTGGGCGGCTTCGGCCGCACAGCCAGGCGGTAACAGCTACTACCTAATGGGCGGCACTTCTTCCACCGACCTTTTTGACACGGCGACGGTATCCAACAAGGAAGCTTTTGTTTACCTGGTTGAACAGGACACCTGGCTGCCTGTCAGCTCGATGCAGACGGCTCGCTATGCACACACAGGAGCGTGGCTGTCGGCCAATAACCTGGGGGCATGCGTGGCCGGCGGGTTGGGTGTCCTGGACACGGGAGAGTTTGTTTTTCACACCAGCGCCGAGTGTTTTACACCGACAAGAGGCTGGCGCTTTATCGGGGATATGAATATCCCGCGTATCGGAGCCGGCAGCGCTGTCGGACCGGACGGCCGTTGGTATGTCTTTGGCGGCCTGACTCCCCTGAATGAGACAACGCTCATTGCCGTGCTGCAAACAGAAGTCTACAACCCTTACCTTAATACCTGGTCCATCCTCAGTCCCGAGTTCAACCTAGGCGGCCAGGTCCTGCCGTCGGCGCGCGCCTTTGTCAGCGGCAGTGTTGTCGGCAGCAGCCTGTACGTCACCGGCGGCAGCGTCTCTTATGACAGCAACGGCAACTGGTTCAGCGACGAGAACGCCCTCCCGCTGACCGAAGAATTTTTCCTGCCCAGCAATACATCGTACATGCCTGTTCAGGCTGGCAATTTTGACGACTACCTGCGGCCGGACGACAACTTTGACGAGGCGCGTGCGCTCGGCTTTGGCCAGGCACAGTCACGTAACTTCTCCAACCAGCGTGATTTTTACGATTTCTATTACTTTGACCTTGCCGCGCCAACGAGCATACGCATTAACCTGGAGGTGCCGGACGACAATGACTTCGATCTCCTTCTCTATGGGCAAAACAAAACTTTGAGAGGAGAGAGCATTACCCCGTTTAATGGCGATGATGAGTCGATTCCGGGCATAAATAATCAATTCTTGCGCCTGGAACCACGCCGCTATTACGTCGTCGTGCAGCGTGCTTTCCCGGCAGGCCAGCCGGATAAGAGCGCCTACTACAAGATTGAACTGCTGAACCAATAATGGCTGACGATAGCCGGTTTTCCAGCGCTTTATGCCGCGGCCGGTATTAATTTGGAACTTCAGATGAGTGAAAAACCGCTGCGCATACTGCATTTTGCCGACGCGCACATTGACATGGCGAATTATGGCCGCCGCGACCAGGAAACCGCGCTGCCGGTGCGCGTGATGGATTTTCTGAACGCGCTCGACCAGATCGTGGATGCGGCCGTTGAAGAAAAGGTCGATCTGGTCATCTTCGCCGGGGACGCCTACAAGGACCGCAACCCGCAGCCGACGTTTCAGCGCGAGTGGGGACGGCGCATGATGCGTCTATCAAATGCGGGTATCCCCACCCTGCTCTTGATTGGCAATCATGACATCTCCCCCGCAGCCGGCCGTGCGCACACCCTGCAGGAGTTCAAGACACTGCACGTACCCCATATTTATGTCGCCGATCGCATTCAGTTGTGGTCCCCGCAGGATTTAGGCGTCCCGCTGCAGGTGCTCACCGTGCCCTGGGTCTCGCGCAGCAAGCTGATGACCCGCGAAGAAATCAGCGGCAAGTCATTGGACGGCATCCTGACGGCCATGGAAGATCGTGTGACAAAGGCCATATTAAAGGGTATCGAAGAGGCCGATCCCGAATTGCCCCTTATCCTGACGGCGCACGCCAGCGTCAGCGGTGCGACTTACGGCAGCGAGCGCTCCGTCATGCTGGGGCATGAACTGGTCCTGGGTGGCCGAATCATCACGGATAAACGGCTTGACTATGTCGCCCTCGGCCATATTCACAAGCACCAGACACTTTCTCCGGCCGGAAACCAGCCGCCGGCCGTCTATCCCGGTTCCATTGAGCGCATCGACTTCGGCGAAGTGAACGAAAAGAAAGGGTTTGTCCTGGCCGACGTCTCCAGAGGACATACAGACTGCGCCTTCATCAAACTGCAAACACGGCCGATGCTGGATATCCCCGTAGATACGCCCGCACAAGAAACGTTTATGGCCGATATCCTGGAGCAGCTTCCGGAAGCGGAAACGGTGCGCAACGCCATCTGCCGCGTACGCCTGACCTATCCGGCAAATTGGGAACCGCTGCTTGACGAAAACATGATCATCGACCGTTTTCGCACCGCTTTCAGCCTGCAGATCCACAAGCGCCGCCTCAGCGAACGCCGCGCGCGGCTCGGCGATACGCTGGACGTTGAATCCCTTTCGCCAATCGAGCTCCTGGAAAAATATTGGCTGGCCGAGGGGCTGGGTGACGACGAAATAGATGGCCTGAAGACGCTGGCCGCAGAGATTCTTTTTACGGCAGAAGAATAAGCACACATGATTCCCAAACGACTGGAATTAACGAACTTCTTTAGCTACCGCGACACGGCTGTGCTCGATTTCAAGGGCATTCACCTGGCCGGCATTTCCGGGCCTAATGGGGCCGGAAAATCCAGCATCATGGAAGCGATGACCTGGGCATTATTTGGTCAAAGCCGCGCGCGCAGCGATGACGATCTCGTCAACCGCCTCGCCGGTGACGACGGTACTGCCGAAGTGCGCTTTGACTTTGAACTGGAGGGTACCTCTTATCGCATCATCCGCCGCAAGCAGCCCGGCAAGACCATGATCCTGGAGCTGCAGATGGACGCCGGCGATGGAAGCTGGAAACAGCTCAGCGAAGGAAAACTTCGCGAAACACAGGCAGCAATTGAAGACTTGCTGCGCATGAATTACGAGACATTCGCCAACGCCAGTTTCCTGCTGCAAGGGAAAGCGGATCAGTTCACCACAAAGACGGCCAGCCAGCGTAAAGATATCCTCGCCGAACTGCTTGGCGTCACCGTATGGGAGCGCTATCGCGAGCGAGCCGCGGCGGCGCGCAAAGAAGTTGAAGGGCAGATCGCCCTGCTGGATGCCCGCCTGGAAGAATCGGCCTCCGAACTTGAGGAAGAAGCGGAGCGGCGTGAAGCGCTGCTAGCGTCCGAATCCCAACACCAGATAGTGACTGAACAGACCGAGCTTAAAGAACTTCTATTGAAGGAAACGCTGCGAAAGGAAGAAATACGCAGCCAGCAGCAAAAAAACGTAACCGAAATGGAAGAGCGACAGAAGCGCATTCAGTCCGCTTTGCAGCGGGCGCAGGCAACATTGGAGAATAGGATTGACGCCCGCGGCAAGCTGGCGGTACTGCTTGAGCAGGAAGACGAAATCTCCGCCGCATACACAGAGTGGCAGTCCGCCGATCAGGATGTGCAGCAGCACCAGACTCTTGCCGGACAATACAACGAGATCTTGCAGGCTATGCAGCCACATGAGCTGGCCCTTGCCGAAGCGCGCAGCCGGCTGGAGCAGCAGCTCGAAGCCCTGATTGAGCAGGCGCAGCGTGTGGAAAAATCACGCGGCGAATATGCTGCGCTCAAGAAAGAGATCGCCGATGTCGAGGCGGAACTTGCCGGGCTTCAACAGGACCGTGACCGCAATGCCGGTCTGCAGAAAAAGCTGGAGGAGGCCAGGGCGGCGCACCAGCAGTTAATAGGCCGGCGGAGTCTGTGGCAGCAAGAATTGGATGGGCTCAAGGCGCAGGCGGACAAAATCAACGCCCTGGCGGAGGAAAAAGCGGACGTCGAGCGGAAACGTACGGCGGCGCAGGATTCGATTGAGTCACTCGCCGAAAGAATCTCCGTCATTGAAGATCAACGCGAAAATTATGCCCAACTGCAGATAGAACAACAGGCCCTGCTGGCGCAGCAGCCTTCACTTCGCCGCGAAATGGAGCAGTTGAAGGAACGCATTGACACGCTGGAAACGGCCGAAGCCGGCGGCGCCTGCCCTCTATGCGACCAGCCGCTGAGTGAGGACCACCGCCAGGCGGTATTGGAGTCATTACGAGAAGATGGCAAGAATGACGGCGATCGCTACCGTTCAAACGACGCGCGGCTCAAGGCGCTGGCCGTAGAACTGCCCGCTGTCGAGAAAACGCTCAGGCAGGCGCCTCCCCTTGAACGAGACCGCCAGGAGCAGCAGAAAAAACTACTCCAGGCCGAGGCACGGCTGGAGGAAATTGCGAAAGCGATCAGTGGCTGGACTGCGGACGGCGAAAAACGACTTGTCGAACTGGCTGCATTGCTGGCCGATAAAAGCGAACTTGACAACCAAAGCGCGCAGCTGGCGGAGATCGAGAAAGCAGTTGGCGGATTCAAAGAGGGACAGAACAGGCTGCAAGAACTGGACCGCCGCCTTGCCGCCGATACGGTCCGGCTGGCGCAGCTTGAAAAACTAATTTCTGATTGGGACGGTGCCGGCGTGGCCAAACTGGAGGCCACAAGGACCCAGCTGGCGCAGGAAGATTTTGCTCCGGAAGCGCGCCGCGAGTTGGCATCCCTGCAAAAGAAGCTGAATACTGTTGCCTATGACCCGGCCGCGCACCGCAAGGCCGTGTCCAGAAAACAAGAAGTGGCCGGCGCGCCGGAGCGCTACCAGGAGCTTCAAAAAGCCCACGCCGCCCTGAAACCGCTGCAAGAGGGGATAGACGACCTGCAGGAACAAGTCGGCCGTCAGAAGGAAGATGTGGCCGAGCAGGAACGCCAGCTTGCAGAAGCTCGAGTTCAATTGGAGGCGCTGGAAGCGGACGGCCTTGATATGGATAGTTTGCAGAAGGACGTGAGAAAACTGCGCCAGGAGCAGATTGCGGCCGCTCAGCAGGTCGCCCTTGCCCGCCAGAGGCTTGATGTTCTCGACGATGTACGCCGCTTTCGCCGGCAACTACTGGATGAGAAAGAGACGCACCTGCGCCGCGTGCAGCGCCTACTGCTGCTGGAGAAATCGTGCGGCCGCAAAGGGGTGCAGGCCTTACTGATCGAACATGCGCTGCCGGAAATTGAGGAGAGCGCCAACCTGCTCCTGGAACGGCTGACCGGCGGTGAGATGAGTATCAGGTTTGAAACCCAGCGGCAGTACAAGAGCCGCGACGGACTGGCGGAAACATTGGACATCATCATTGCCGATCGCGCGGGCCAACGGCCGTATGATAATTACAGCGGCGGCGAACAGTTCCGCATTAACTTCGCCATCCGCCTGGCACTGTCACAGCTTCTGGCAAACCGCGCCGGCGCGCGGCTGCAGACATTGGTCATCGATGAAGGCTTCGGCAGCCAGGACCCACAGGGGCGCATGCGCCTAGTTGAGGCAATCAACACGGTCCAGGAGGACTTCGAGTGCATCCTGGTGATCACTCACGTTGAAGAGCTTCGCGAGGCTTTCCCCACGCGCATCGAGGTACAGAAAGAGCTAAACGGCTCGCAGATTTCGGTCTCTTGACGGGCGGTCAGCCTGCTACTCGGCTTCCCCCAGATAGCCCGCGGCGCGCACGACGAAACGGTTTAGCTCGCGCGTAAACACCGGGGCTTCCTCAGCCCGTTCGGCGCGCGAAAGCAGACCCAGGATCGCGTCGTCGATAGCCCCGGCCAGGGCCACGGCCGTCAGGCGCACGTTCTGTTCCACAAGCATATGCTTATCCTGGGCATCTTTCAACGGCCGTTCCCACAGCGACACCATGCTTTCACGAAATTTGACGCGCCGGTCATCCAAAGCGGGCACCGCCCCGACGCCGGCCACCAGCATGAGCTGTACCACGGCGGGTTCGTAGATTGCAATACTGACATAAGACTGCAGAGCCGCCTTGACGCGCTGTGGAAAGGTGGCCCGGCTGTTAATTGCCTGCTGCAGGGTTTGTAAAAGAAAGTCGGCCGTTTCCTCATAAAGATGCACGAACAGGGTTTCTTTATCAGGAAAATAAAAATAAAAGGTACCAACGGAGACATCGGCTTCGTCGACAATGTCACGCACCGTGGCCGCCTGGTACCCTTGTTCGGCAAATGTGCGCACCGCTGCCTGCATCATGGCCGTGCGTTTGGCGTCTTTT
>JBJYWZ010000219.1:0-7783 GCA_046259725.1 Promineifilaceae bacterium (SeqCode)
TCTGCCAACAACCGGCCGGCGTCAACTGGCAGTGCCGGCGAAAGGCACAGGGGCCACTTCCAGAGGGGGAAATTTCGCTGAATTCGCAAAAAACCAATCAGAAACCGGGCCATCTGTCACGCTCATGTCACGATGGCCTGCTATAGTAGTCATATAACTTTACATACTAGCGGAGGGCAGCAAAGCGAACCCTTTGTCGAATGTGTTTGTTAGAACAGGCGTCAGAGTCAAATGTGGTGCCAGGGCAGTGACTCCTCCTGTTTGAGCGTACGCATTTTGGGGTTCACCCTATAGGCCATAGGCTAAGATTGGACCATTCGTTGAGAATGGTCCAATCGATAGCCTGTAGAATCCACAATAAGACCATTCCCACAGCGACAGTCCAGATCATATTTTGCGTCCGCCAGGCGACGGCCATGGCCACCAGGCCGGCCAGCAGCCTATCGTTCCCAGGCGAGACATCAAGCATGCCCGCGGGTTGCAGCATTTCCGGCAGGATGATGGCCGCGAGCACGGCTGCCGGGGCAAAACGCAGCGCCCTGCGCAGCGATGCATTAATCACCAGACGCCCCGATGACAGGATCATGACCAGACGAAGCGCGTGTGTGATCAGGCCCATGCCGATGATGATAAGCCAGTCGTTCATGCCGCACGTTCCTCGCGGACCATGCGCCGTTCCAGAAGCACACCGGCGGCGATACCGCTGAGCGCCGCAATCATCAGCCCCAGGCGGTACGGCAGGCCATTTGCCAGCACTCCGACCGTGCCGGCCACGATGGCCGCGGCCATGTTGGGACGGTAGCGGCAGAGGGGCACGACCATGCCGATGAACGTGAGCGCAAGGGTAAAGTCGAGAGACCAGCTGGCGGGCACCTGCGTGCCGAAGAGGACACCGGTGATGGTCGAAAGCTGCCAGGATGCCCATAACGTCAATCCCGCGCCTAACCAGAAATAGTGGCGGTTTTCCAGCGACTCGTGATCAGCTTCATAGTGAACGGCCGTTACCACGTAAGCTTCGTCTGTCAGCAGATAGCCGAGCAGGAGCTGCCAGCGTCGTGAAAGATGGGCGGCATAGGGCGCGAGGGCGGCGCTGTAGAGCAGGTGCCGCAAATTGACGATGAAGGTCGTGGCCCATATGACGAGCGCCGGGGCGCCTGCACCGATGAGCTGCGCGCCGATGAACTGCGCCGAGCCGGCGAAGACGATCACGGAAGAGGCAACGGATAAGGTGGGCGAAAGACCGGCGGAGACCGCCAGGACGCCGTAAATCAGGCCGAAAGGGAGCACGCCAAGGACGATTGGCAGCTCGGCGCGGACGCCGTCAAGGAACAAAGAACGGGGCGTGTCGGGCATTTGGACGGTTTCTGATCAGGCGCCCGGGAACCAGAGGTTTTCGCTGATTTCCAGGCCGGTAAAGGTGCAGGTGAAACGGCCGTCCGTGGGCGTGCAGGCGTAGATGCCGGCCTGGATCACGGTGGACGTGGGGTGTATGTGGGCGATGCGCAACTGCCGCCAGGAACGGCCGTCTGGCGACGCCTGCAGCAGCACATCCGCGCCCTGCTTGCTGATGTGGTACCACATCTCGCGCGGGATATAGTCCAGCTCCGTGGTGGCCCAATCGGAGTAGCCGAGATTGGTGACAACGGAGCCAAGCATGCTCAAATCCGGCGTCTCCAATTCGGTGGAGAGCTTGATCCAGTTCTTGGCGTCCAGACGCAGCAGCAGGCCGCACTGATCGAAGCGGTTTTCATATTGGAAACGCACATGAGTTTGCAGCGCAAAATCGCCTTCGAGCTGCGTAAGCAGCGCGTGGCCGTTGTCGTTGCGGAAGCCGTAGTGCGTGCGCTGCCAGAAATCGGTGTTGGGATCAGTCGTCAGGTGAAGCCCGCCATCGAAGGAGAAGGAAGAGGGTGGGTTAAGCCAGAAGAAGCCGTCTGGTAAGGTGTCTGCAAAATCGGTTTTCATGATCATGTTTTTTCGATCCCTTTATGGTGCGTTATTGCCAAAGCGGCGCCCAGCAGGGTGCCGCGCTTAGGCACGATCCGGTCGCGGTCGGCCGCCCAGCGCGAGCAATACCAGGTAACAAATGCCGCGAATAAGGTCAAGAGCTGCAAGGCGCTGCTGACGAGGGTCAGCAGAAGCTCCAGTGAGATGGACCGGGTTATGGATAACTGTTTTGAGGATGGTCTTCACATCGCCCCAAAAACGCGAGAGGAAGAGGGCGGTCAGAAAAGGAAGGTAGGCGAAAAATGTTTGAATGACGACCAGCCGCGTCAGAAAGAGGAATGGGCTGTTGCGCATGGTAACTTGATTGCGAGTCATAGGCCTATTGTATTTCAGCCGTGCGGCGCGGGCCATGATAAAGAATCGGCGGTGTCTGGACAAAATGGTAACTTGACAGGGTGCCGATCAATGATATACTCAATCTAAGTTAGTTAAGTGAACTAACAAAGCTAGCCCCGATATGGAATGGCAGGGATGACGGCAACGGATCAGCACGCCAATACAATCGAGACTTTATCGGAATGGAAATCCTCGCCCGGTCTGTTCGTGGGCCTGGATATCGGGGGAACCAAGACGGCCGTGTTGGTCAGCGACCGGTCGATGAATGTCCTGGGGTGGGGCACGGCTCCGACCGTGACCAGCAGCCCGCAGGCGCTGGTTGAGGGCATTTACCGGGCGGTCGAGGACGTGCTGGCCGCGCGCGGCCTGGCAACGGATGACCTGTTGGCCGTCGGCGCCGGCGTGCCGGGCATGGTCGACCCGCAGACGGGCATTGTGCAGCTTGCGGTTAATCTCAATTTGCACACATTCCCCCTGGGTTCGGCCCTATCGGAGCGCTTTGGCGTGCCTGTGGTTCTGGAGAATGATGTGCGCGCGGCCTCCTTGGGCGCTTACCGCTGGCTCAAAAACATCTCTCCGCAGCGCTTTATGGCTTATCTGAGCATCGGGACCGGTATTTCGGCCGGACTGGTAGCGGACGGCCGTTTATACCGCGGCGCGCACGGCATGGCCGGTGAGATTGGCCACGTCATTTTCGATCCTGATGGCGATCGCTGCGCCTGCGGCCTTTCCGGCTGCCTGGAAACGATTTCCGCCGGACCGTCTATAGCCAGGCAGTGGGCACACAACGGCGGAACGGCCGAAGAAGTCTTTGCGGCCGCCAAACAAGGTGATCTTGCGGCGCAGCTGGTTATCCAGCAGGCCGCTCAGGGTGTTGCCCGCGCAGTACAACTGCTGGTCATGGCCTATGATGTTGATAGGGTGGTTCTGGGAGGCGGCGTCATGAACGCCGGCGACGTCTTTCTGGAACCTATCTACGCCGCGCTGGCCGAAATGCGCGCACAGTCTCCTCTGGCCGAGCGGATGCTGGCCGCCGACAAGGTGGTCGCCGCTCCCAAAGAGGCTGATGTCGCCCGCTGGGGCGCGGTTATGTTAGCTTTTTTGGCGTTCGATAATCCAGGTGCCTTTTCCCTGGCAGGTACTCGATCACAAATAGGATTGAAGAAGAATGCGTAAGATCTTGGTTTTTTTCGATAGATTTGGGCTTTATTGACGAAGCATACGGCAAGCCCGTGCTCGTCGCCGGCGACATCATGGCCATGTTCAATGACACGCCGGAGGCCGAGGCGCTGATGGCCTTCTTCAGCACTGGTGCAGGCGTCGAGGAGTGGGTGAAGCTGGGTGGGGCGATTTCGCCGCACAAGGATTCCAGCCTGGACTGGTACACGACGGATATGGACCGCAAGGTCGCGCAGGTTCTTCTGGAGGCGGACAGCGTACGTTTTGACGCCTCTGACCTGATGCCCGGTGAAGTCGGCGCGGGTTCCTTCTGGAAGGCGACCACGGACTGGATCAGCGGCTCCACCGACCTGGATACGGCGCTTGAGGAAATCGACGCCTCGTGGCCGACGAACTAGTGGTTTGTGACCTGCTCAACCGGGAAGAGAATTTGAGTTGAGCAGTCAATAATAGGAACAGGGCCTGCTGCTGTTACGCAGCGGGCCCTGCTTTTTTGCCGGGGTTGCTGGAACATTCTGAAGCAAACTGCCATTGTGCGCAGCTGCATTAACTGCCGATTCAATTGCGGAAGGCTCATTGAAGCTTTTCCAGTATGGCCGGCAGGGCTGCTTCGGCTGCTTCCTCGCCGATGCCTATGATCTCCTCGGCACGTTCGTAGCCGATCAACAGATCGATCGCCTGGTGAATGTCCGGGCGGATGAGTATGTCGGGCGGGTTGCCGGCCAGCTTAAGCCTGGTCATGGCGCTGATCATCAGGTATTCGATGTGAAAGGCTTCCTGCAGGAAGTCGGGCAGGGAGGGGGGATCGATTGGCGGTTCTACCAGCGGCTGGCCCGGCGTGTTGCGGCTGAAGTCGGGCATGACGTCGACGGCGACGACCACATCGGCGCCCATGCTGCGAGCGACGTCCGCAGGAACGTTGTTCAAAATGCCGCCGTCGACGAGTATCATATTGTCCCGCTCAACCGGCTCAAAGATAATGGGGATGGAGATGGTGGCGCGAACGGCATCGACGACCTTGCCCTTGTCCAACAGCACCTCACAACCTGAGCGGGCATCGACGGAGACCATGGCCAACGGCCATTTAAGGTCTTCGAAGCTAGTGTCTTCGCCGATGGCCCCGGCTACGTGGTTATAGATACGCTCGCCGCG
This sequence comes from Promineifilaceae bacterium (SeqCode), assembly GCA_046259725.1. Classification (GTDB taxonomy): domain Bacteria; phylum Chloroflexota; class Anaerolineae; order Promineifilales; family Promineifilaceae; genus JAACFF01. Next base: position 4,675 of record JBJYWZ010000219.1, read on the forward strand.
CACGAGGCCGCGGAAAGACGGCCGTAAATCAATCAGGCGGCGCACAGAAGCGCGGTTCGCCAGAGAGAGGGCTTCCTCCTCAATCTCCGCCACGGTGAGACCGGCCGCGTACAGGGCGCCTATCACGCCGCCCATACTGGTACCTGCCAGCATGTCGATGTTGACGCCGGCGCGATCCAATACTTTCAGCACGCCAACGTGGGACAGCCCGCGCATGCCCCCGCCGCCCAGGGCAAGCCCTAGTTTTGGTTTCTTATCTGCTATCACGTATAACTCCTTTGCTTGAAAAAGAAGATTACCGTGCCGCGCAGCGCAGGGCAAGAGAGTAATCAGCAGGTCAGTTTTCAGTATGCACATTGACCTGCTGAAAACGGATCACTGACCGGCTGAGCCGCTTTTCGTAAACAGCAGAACGCTGCCGGCAATCAGGGCAGCGATGATGGCCAGCAGGGCGGGCAGAAGCCATGTGGCGGCAGGCGCGGAAGCACCAAATGCGGTTAGATTCAGTGCCGTCGGCGTGAAATAATAATCCCAGCCGCAGAACTCGCCGCCTTCAGGCACGGCAACGGCCGTAAAGCGCATGTTCAGCGGGTACCAGTGATCGGGATTCTCGCCATACCAGTCCCAATTGTTGTAGTTACTCACCGGCTTACCGCTGCTGTTCTTGACGGCGACCGAGGCGCGCGAGCGGGGTTCGCTCCAATCGACGCCGATGCCGTCCTTGTTCCAGAGGCGATCGAACTCACGGCTCCAGGTGACGATCTGGCCCTTTTCACCGATGACTGTATTCGTCGGACCGCAGGTTTCCAGTTTATACTGGTTCCCGACCCCGTTCTCCGGCTGCCAGAAGCAAAGCTGCAGGCGCATGTTCTGCGCTTTGGGCTGGCTGAAAATCTCCGCCCGGTAGAAAAGCTCACCGCCGGCGTAGTTAGGCGATTTCTCCCAGTTAAAGTTTTCGCGCGGCGGTTTTTCACTGGGAAAGCCGTGATCGTTTGTCTCCACCGGTCCATTCCAGTCATAGACGATGATGCCACAAGTAGCGTTGTCGGCCTCTGGCGCCTGCGTCACGCCGCCGGGGGCGTCTTCCTGTGCCATCGCGCTCGCTGCCCAGAAGAGGTAGATCAGGGCAACAAGCGAGGCAAGAAGCGCGGCGCGCGGGAATAGGGTCCTGGACAATGTAATCATCTTTTTTCTCCTTTTTAACGACAACGCAAGTTCCCACCAGCCTCGGCAAAAGGTCACGGACAAGAACAGACCAAAACTGAAGGTGTCCGCATCGATCGGCTTTTGCCAGTCCTATCACGGTTCACGTGCTCAAGATCTGGCTAACAAACGTGTAAGGTAACTTGAACGAGTTCCGGTGTGCTCCGTTGGAGGATACCGCACCGGGCAGCAGGGTGACATAAAATGTGAGTGAATCGGGGGTGAAAAGTGTGTGAGTAGGGTTTGGTGATCGATAGGTCAGTGTTCAGTAACCAGCCGGTCAGTAATCAGAAAGCAGCGCGACTGAAGTAAAAACTGAAAACTGGTTACTGCTCCCTGTTCACTGAATAAGCTCGCGCAGGGCGGGGATGGCGGTGGGTTCGTAGAGGAGCCAACGCGCGAATTCGTCGTGGGCCAGCGAGGTGCGCCACTGCTGGTAGGTGTTGTTGTCGAGATCGTGGTAGAAGAGGGCCACGACGATGGGCGATGTCTCGCCAAGCGGGTAGGCGTAATAGAGGGTGGTCAGGATGCCGGGCAGCGCGCCCCCTTTGTAGGCCACATTGCTGAAAAGCTCCTGATTTTCGACATACTGCATCGGCCATTCCAGGTGGCGGCGCACCATAAAACTGCTGTCCGGGCTGCCCATGTCGTTGAGGGCGACGCGGGCTATCAGGGCGGCATATTCCGCGGCCGCGCCTCGGGCGTTGAACTGCTCGCTGAAGTCGGCCTGGGTGAGCAGTTCCGGGCGGCGAGCGCTCTGCCGCCAGGCGAGGGCCTGCTCGTGGAAGGCTTCATCTTCGCTAAAAGCGGCCGTTAACTGCATCACGTCCTCGCCATAACGCGCCGGATTTTTCGTGTAGAACTGCAGAGCGGCCTGATCTGAGACCTGGGGGCGCGTGTGGTTGGCCATAATCATGAACTGGCCGGCGAAGGGGCAGGGCGCGGTCTGGGTCGTCAGGCCCAGGTCGCGCGCCGTTTGCTCGATCCTTTCCTGGCCAAGGCGCATGTGCAGATAATCCGTGGCCGCATTGGAGCTGTATTCAATCATCATGTGCGCCACTTCGTCCAGGATCAGGGCGGGGGGCTCGCCAAAAATACGGCCGTCTTCTTCCAGTCCCATCAGCGCATTGCGATGGGCGCGCTGGTCCATGCGATAGTAAAAGCGCTCCAGATCGTCCAGAAAGATGGTTTCCAGAGGGTTCAACTCGCCATCCTCTACCGCATTGGCGTAGGCGATCAGGTGCAGGACTTTGACGACCGAGGCCAGGGGCATGGGCGTATTGGCGTTGAGAAAGACGCCGTCCGCCTCCCGGCCTATGCGGTAAGCGGCGAGACCGACCGTTCCGGGGTCTCTCAAGAGCTGCTCCAGTGCCGGGCGCGCCTCCTCGGGCAGCGTTTCCATGAGCGTGTTGAGAGCGTCCTGGTCATAGGAGAGCGAGGTCACCAGCGGGCCGTCGTAGGTAGAGACAAGCGGCAGTGTTTGCCCGCAGGCGACCACATCTCGAAAGTAGAAAGGTGGAACCTCCTCATCCGCTGCGACGGCCGCCGGCGAGGGAGAGGGTGCGAGGGCTGTGGCGGTTGAGGTTGGGGGTGTCAGCGTGGGAATGGCCGTTTCTTTATGCGCGGGCAGGGCTGTTTCCTCGGCCGGCTGCGGTGCGGTTGTGACGGCCGCGCCGCCGGTCTGCGCGGCACAGCCAGCCAGCAGCAGAAGGACCAGGAGGAAAAGCAGCAAGATTAGCGGGGGCAAGAAATGGCGAAAGTGATTCAAAGCGTGTCAAGTATAGACAAATGCCGGCAGATATCTATGGAAAACCAAGAGGCAGGGGGATTCTCTAATACGTCATCACATAGTTAATTTAATCGATATTAGTGTAACTATCATACCAGGGGGAGAAATTGGCGCCCG
>JBJYWZ010000220.1:0-6889 GCA_046259725.1 Promineifilaceae bacterium (SeqCode)
CGGCCGAGATCGACCCAGTGCGAGAGGCTGCCCTGCCCACGCTCGGCCATGCCGTCAAACCGTTTCTCCACCCGTTTCGTGATCGGCCGGAAAAGGAAAAAATTACGAAAAGGCTTTGTCACCTTGTCGGCGACGTCAACCGATGTCTCCATGGTCTTAAAGGCCAGTTCCAGGCTGCGGCCGATCATGTTTTGCGTTTCAAAGAGCAGCCCGATCGTCGCGTAGCGAAGTCGGTCCAGCTCATCCTCGTCGACTTCAGCCTCGGCGCCTTCATCCGGCTCCTCAATCGCCTCCTGCAGGTCCTGCTGGTACTGCTTAAGGCGGATCAGAAGCTGGTCCGCACCTTCCACTACCGAGCCCACGGCGACGGCCGTCAACAGACGTACAGTATAGATTGCCTCGTCCCGCGCGCTGAGCGCGGACGGGCCGCTGGTCATTTCCGTTGTCGATCCTTCTTCACGCGCCGCATCACTGTCCGCCGCGGCCGCTGCTTCTGCCGGAAGTGGGTCGCCCGGCCCGTAAACTCGATCGGGCTGTTCACCCTCGATCACGACTGTATAGCCCTCGGAAACAAATTCGTTCTCGTCTTGTTCGTTCATACGTTTTTCCCGGCCGGCCTGCACCAACCAAATAGATACAGGCGCAGGATATCCTATTGTCACGCATGATCTGCAACGCGTCAATTGCTGTTCATTGACGTTCCCGACCCGACGAGCTGGTCAATGATGATCAACATCCTGTAGCCGCGCAGTCCTTTACGTGATAGCACGGCAGGGTTTGTGCTGAGCTCGCCGAAACGCTGCCGCGTCTGCTTCGCATGCCCGCGCCTTCTCCAAAACCTCTGCGTACTTTGTGCTTTCTCCGTGCCCTCGGTGTCCACTTCATTTCTTCTGACTATCCTCTGACAACCTCGAAATATCTTGACAGAAATCCCCTCAAAGGCTATGATTACTTTGATTGACTGACCGTCAGTCAGTAACGATGGCACGTACTGTCAAGCATCCCGATGTCCGGCGCAGCGAGTTAATCGGCTGCGCGCAGAAGCTCTTTTATAGAAAGGGATATGAGAGCACGTCTGTCCGTGACATCGTTGACGCGGCAGGAGTGGCCAAGGGTACTTTCTACTATTATTTCGACTCCAAGCAGGCGATATTGGAAGCCGTGGTCGACGAATTAATTGTTCACTCCGCCACGCTCATACAGGAAATCGCCAGCGATCCGTCCCTCAATGCCACCGAGAAATGGAAGATGGCCCTCGGGGCGGTTGGCAGTTGGAAAGCCGATCACAAAGAGGAGCTGATCGCCCTGATGCGCATGATGCAGTCAGATGAAAATGCGCTGCTGTATTACAAAGTTCAGAACAAGACCGTGGAAACCATCGCCCCGGAACTGGGCAAAATTGCCCTGCAAGGTGTTGAAGAGGGCGTGTTCGATACGGAGTTCGCCGAATCCGCGGCCGAAATCGCCCTCTCAAGCTCTCTGACGCTTTCCAATTCGGTGACCGATCTGATATTAAACCCGCAAAATTATGAGAATCCCGCGGCCGACCTGCAGCAGAAAGTCGCCGCCGTACAGTCAGCCATCGAACGAATTCTTGGCGCTGAGGAAGGGTCGCTGCCAATGATGGACCCCGATTTGGCGTACGTCTGGTTTGACAAACCTGGGGAATCGGCCCCGGAGAAGATGCTATGATCAAATATTTTAAACTTGCCTGGCGCAATATGTGGCGAAACTGGCGGCGCACGCTCATCGCCTCCGTGGCTATTGTGCTCGGCCTCATCCTGCTAATTTTTATGGATTCTCTGATCAGGGGGTCCGACCAGGCGATTTACGGCAACGCCGTACGTCTTTATGGCGGCAATGTGCAGGTCCACGCGCCTGGCTATCGTGATATGGCCAAGCGCCTGCCGCTGCTGCCGCTGGCGGACGGAGACTTTGTTGTCGAAAAAGTCAGCGAACAGCCTAACGTCCTCAATGCCTCCAAGCGCATCAACACCGGCGGCATGGTCAGCAGCCGCGAAGGGGCGCAGCCCGTTAATATCACGGCCATTGAGCCGGAAAGCGAGTCCGCCGTGAGTCTGGTCGCCGAGAATATTACTCTGGGGCGCTTCCTCACGGCCGAAGATCGCGACAGTATCCTGATCAGCCAGGAGCTGGCCGATCTACTCGATGTGAGCGTCAATGACCGCATCACGCTTATGGGCAGGCGAATGGACCAATCGATGCGCCAGCGGACAATGGACATCGTTGGCATTTTCGACCTGGGTATGGGCGAAGCGGAAAGAGGCCTGGTCTACATCAACCTGCCCGCCGCCCAGACATTGTATGATTTGCGCGATGAAGAGACGGAAGTGGCCGTCACGCTGGAGCAGATTGGCCAGGAGGACGAACTGATCGCCAGCCTGGAGCCTGAGTTGAGCGGCTATGAAATTGATTCCTTCTATACCCTGCAGCCGGAAATTCAGCAGGCTCTGGCAACAAAGAGTTCCTTTACCGCGGGCCTGGGTTTTATCGTTCTGCTCATGGCCAGCATCGGCATCTTCAATATCATGCTCATGGCCGTCTATGAGAGGACGCGCGAAATGGGCGTTCTCGGTGCGCTGGGCATGAAGGGGCGGCAGTTGATGAGCCTGTTTATGCTCGAGGGCACGTTCATCGGCCTCTTTAGTGCCATCCTTGGCTGCACACTGAGCTGGCTGCTGGTGCGGGCCGTCGCCAGTGTGGGCCTCAACTGGGGCGCACTGGTGGACACCAGTGGGGCGGGGGATGTCTACGCGTTAGTCGGCGATGTCCTTTACCCCAGCATTCCCCTGGTAAATATCATTTACTACGGTGTTGCCGTCATCATTATCGCCGCTGTGGCCTCGCTCGTCCCCGCCTTGCAGGCGGTTCGCAGCGAACCGGCTGAATCGCTGCATCATGTGTAGATCACGATTGCATATGGGCCGGGCGCTTTTATGTGCCGGCCTGTATACGCCTTTTTTATCGGAGTAAAGCGTGGCTATTAAAACCTTTTGGACGATTGGATTTCGCGATCTGGTGCGCAACCGGCGGCGCACAATTGCCACGATTGTGGCAGTGGCTCTTGGCCTGATGGTTATCATGCTCATGGCCGGCATGCTCAAGGGCATGGTGGACAGCGGTTTGCGAGATAATATTCGCATTTATACCGGTCACCTGCAGCTTCGCGATGAATCCTACGAGGTCGAAAAAATGAGCCTGCTGGCGCGGGACCTGCTGGAGCAGCCGCAAGCATTGGCTGCTCAGATTGAAATGCTGCCTGAGACCACATCCGCGGCTCCCGTGCTCTGGGCGAGCACCGTACTGAGCACGGCGCGCGAATCGGCCGGGCTGCAAATCTGGGGCATCGATCCCGCCAGCCCCTTTCACGAACCTCTGCGCCTGGGCCTGGTCGAAGGATCCTACTTAACGGCCGATTCCCGCGGTGAAATCCTGCTCGGCAAGCGGCTGGCCGATGAAATAGATATCAGCGTCGGCCAGCGCGTCAGTCTGGCAACGGGTGATTCGAACGGCGCCATTGGTGACGCCCTGTTCACGGTCGCCGGCATATTCAATACCGGCTTTGCCAGCTACGACCAGAGCTCTGTCATCATGCCCATCGCGCAGGCGCAGTCATTGACGCGCACCGGCGACCGCGCGAGCACCATCATCGTCACTCTGCACGATCGCGACGATACGGCCGCGGTCGCCGCGCAACTCGCCGCGCCGGGATACACCATTCTCACCTGGGAAGATTTGAACCAGCTCTTGCTCACCTTGATGGAGACCGGCGGCGCTTTTTACTACATCATCTACATCATCGTCATCCTGGTTGTGGCTGTCCTCATTGCCAACACGCTGCTCATGTCCGTCTTCGAGCGCACGCGCGAAATGGGCATTCTGGCTTCGCTGGGCATGAAGCAGCGCCAGATCATGCTCATGGTGCTGCTGGAAGCCGTCATCCTCTCCCTGATCGGCATCGCCATCGGACTGGTCCTGGGACTGGGCAGCGTCGCCTATCTATCCAGCGTTGGCTTCAACCTCGGTGAGGACACGGCCGGTCTGATGGAAAATATGGCCATGGGCAGCAGGCTATATCCGGCCATGGCTCCGGACCAGTTTTTGATTCTCTCGCTGCTCATGCTGGCCATCGTCACTCTGGTATCGGTCTATCCGGCCTGGGTCGCCGCGCGCATGGAGCCTGTGGAGGCGCTGCACGCGTTTTAGCAATCGTACTGATCACGGCTCTACGCGCAGGCGTGATGCCGGGACCTGCAAATCTGGGATCATAAAAATGGAAATTATTCGTCTAGAAAACGTTACCAAGGATTACACCATCGGGGAGGTGACCACACGCGCCCTCGACGACGTCTCGCTGCAGTTTGCGAATGGTGAATTCACCACATTGGTCGGGCCGTCCGGTTCGGGCAAGACGACGCTGCTGCAAATCATGGGCTGCCTGGACCTGCCGGACAAGGGCAAGGTGTTCATTGAAAATCGCGACGTGACCGGGCTGAAAAAGAATGCACGGGCCGACCTGCGCAAATCGATGATTGGCTTTATTTTCCAGTTTTTCGCCCTCGTTCCGGTGCTCAGCGCCTACGAAAATGTGGAGCTGCCGCTGATCCTCAACAATGTCGGCGAAAAGGAGCGCAAAGAGCGTGTCATGTACCTGCTGGACGCCGTCGGTCTCGGCCATCGCGTCGATCACCGTCCCGACCAGCTCAGCGGCGGCGAGCAGCAGCGCGTGGCCATCGCCCGCGCCCTTGTGACGGACCCCCTCATTGTGCTGGCCGATGAGCCGACTGCCAACCTCGATACGGAGAACGGCAAGCAGGCCATGGACATCATGCTGAAATTAAACGAAGAGACGGGTACGGCGTTTGTCTTCGCCACGCACGACCCACGCGTCGTCGACTATGCCCGGCGCGTTGTACAGATGCACGACGGGACTATCGCCAACGCCAATGCGGCGCTGGATATCCTGCAAACGGCCGATTAAGCATTAACGCTACCGCTTTATGAAGGGAACGGCACAATGAAATGATCAAATACATCAAAATGGCCTGGCTCAATACGTGGCGTAACTGGCGGCGCTCGCTTATCGCTACCGTGGCCATCATCCTGAGCATGATCCTGCTCATCTTCTTCGAAGCCTTTATGGACGGCACAGACCAGGCCATCTACGGCAACATCGTGCGGCTCTACGGCGGCAACGTCTTTATCCATGCGCCTGGCTATCGTGAAAAATCGGCCAGGCTGCCCATGCTGCCGCTGCAAGATGCCGAATCCGTCGTGACCCTCGTCGCTTCCCAGCCTAATGTGCGCGCCGTATCCCGGCGCATCAACACCGGCGGGCTGATCAGTAACCGCGATGCCTCGCAGGCGGTCAATATCACGGCCATCGAACCGCAGGTTGAAGCGCCCGTCAGCCTGGTGGCCGAGAACATTGTCGCCGGCCGCTTTCTCGAGCCGGAGGACCGCGACAGTATCGTCATCGGCAGGGCGCTGGCCGATCATCTCGAGGCCACCGTCGGTGACCGCGTCTCCCTGCTGGGACGGCAGCAAGGGGATACCATGCGCCAGCGCTCCATGGACATCGTCGGAATCTTCGATCTCGGCCTGGGGGATGCCGAGAAAAGCTTCGTCTTTATGAATCTGGCCACCGCCCAGACCCTATATAATCTCCGCGATCAGGAGACAGAAGTGGCCGTCATCCTCGATGATATCGGCCAGGAACAGGAACTCATAGACACCATCGCGCCAATGCTGCCCGGCTACGAGGTGGATTCCATCAACACGCTGCGACCCGAATTTGGCGAGGCCATGGCCACCGACCGCGCCATGGGGCTGCTGATGGGCGGCATTTTGCTGCTGATGGGCGGCATCGGCATTCTCAATATCATGCTTATGGCCGTGTTTGAACGCACGCGCGAAATGGGCGTCCTGGCGGCATTGGGCATGAAAGGGCGGCAGGTGATGAGCCTGTTCGTCATGGAAGGGGCCTTTATCGGTCTGGTCGGCTCCGTCATCGGCTGCATCCTTGCCTGGCTGCTTGTGGCCTGGGTCAACCGCAGCGGGATTGATTTTTCGTCTATCGTCAGCGACCTGGACAACGCTGGCGAACTGTACGCCATGATGGGCACTGTGCTCTATCCTGCCATTTCCGCCTCTACAATTATCAATTACGGCATCGCCGGCGTGATCGTCGCCGCGCTGGCCGCCCTGATCCCTGCCTGGCAGGCGGCTCGCAAGGAGCCGGCCGAATCCCTGCATTTTATCTGAGCGTGCCGCGATGACCTTTTCGAAATTCCTGAGCATCGCTTTTCGTGACCTGGTCCGCAACGGCCGTCGCACCGCGCTCACAGCCCTGGCCGTCGCCCTGGGGCTGACCGTCGTAATGTCCTTCAGCGGGCTGCTGGAAGGGATGCTGCAGAGCATGCTGGCCGACAATATACGCCTGAGCACCGGCCACCTGCAGATCCGGGAAGAGAGTTACGACGCCGATAAAGGGAGCCTGCTGGCCAAGGACTTGCTCAGTAACGCGGACCATCTGACCGAACAGGTGGAAGCGCTGCCCGAAGTGGCCACGGCGGCGCCGGTTCTATGGCTGAGCGGCTTCGTGGCTACGCCGCAGGAATCCTTTGGCATACAGGTCGTGGGCATCCGGCCGGAAGACGCCTTTCACGCGCCGATTCGCGATGGTATCGTCGCCGGTGACTATCTGACCAGCGAAGACCGCGACCGCATTTTGATGGGCAGCGGCCTGGCCAAACAAATGGAAGTGAACGTCGGCGATCGCGTGGGCGTGGCCATCAGCGACGCCAATGGCATCGGCCAGGACGGCGTCTTTACCGTGGCCGGCCTGGTGGATACCGGCTATCCCAGC
>JBJYWZ010000221.1:0-3878 GCA_046259725.1 Promineifilaceae bacterium (SeqCode)
CTGCCAGCAAAAACCGCTGACCGCATTGTGCAGCGTGACGTGGTAGAGTGTCTCCACCTCCTGCGGCAGCGGGTAGGAAATGGTCATCCGGCAGTCTTCACTGTCATAGCGATAGACGTCAAAGCCGTCGGGCGCCGTGCCCGGCAATTCTTCCCAGATCACGCCCGGCGGGGGCACGCATTCGTTGGCGCTCGTGCGCAAGAAGTTGAGCACGGCGCGGCGGGCCGCGAGCACTTCCGGCGGCGTGGGTGAGCCTTCATCCTGTGGTTCGGCCGTTGGCACAGGCGGCGTCCCTTCACCTGCAAATCGCGCGCAGCCGGCCAGCAGCAGGCCCAGGAAAACCAGGATAATTAAACCAAAAACCAGATATCGCTTGTGCATAATGACTCCCCATTTTCAGCTCTCGATTTGTTCCCACCACTAAAAGTATACCTGAAATACCTGCCGGCCGTACAGTCAAGAACTCCTAACGGATCAGCAGAACGCTGAGTGAGTGTTTCGCACAGCATCTTGCCGAACTCAGTATAATATGCAGCGGTCGATGCGCAGCGCGTCTCGGCCACTATCTTTTTATTAAGGGTAGGCGATAAACGTACATGGCAGAAGCCGATCAAACGCCCTGGCATACATTGACCGTTAAAGAGACGGCAGCCACTCTTCAGACGGATGTCGCGCAGGGACTCTCCGAGCAGCAGGTTCAACAGCGGCTGCAGCAGTTCGGGCCGAACGAACTAGAAGAACGGGCCGGCAGGAGCCCCTGGGCGATCCTGTGGGACCAGATCAGCAGCGTGATGGTGTTGATCCTCATCGCTGCAGCGGTCGTCTCCGCCTTCTTGGGGAAAACGACGGAGACTATTGCCATTGCCAGCATTGTGATCCTGTTTACCGTGCTGGGCTTTTTCCAGGAGTTCCGCGCCGAACAGGCGATGGCCGCGCTGCGCAAACTGGCAGTTCCCATCGTGCGCGTGATCCGCGGCGGAGTACGGCGTGAAATCTCGGCCAGCGAGCTTGTGCCGGGCGACGTGGTGCTTTTAGAAGCGGGCAATGCTGTCCCGGCCGATCTGCGGCTGGCCGAAAGCATCAACTTACGCATCCAGGAAGCGATCCTGACCGGCGAGTCAGAACCTGTGGAGAAGGAGACCGACGCCTACGAAGCGGCAATCATGCCCCTGGGAGACCGCCACAACATGGCCTACATGGGCACCGTGGCCACTTACGGCCGTGGCACGGGCATCGTCGTGGAAACGGGCATGCGCAGCGAACTGGGCAAGATTGCTGATCTGATCCAGGACGTGGACTCAGGGGAGACGCCGCTGCAGAGGCGGTTGGATCAGGTGGGTAAGCTGTTGGCGGGCGTGGGCATCATCGCTGCGCTGCTGGTGCTGGTTATCGGCGTCTATCTCAACGAACCGCTGGACGAGATGTTCTTGACGGCCGTCAGCGTGGCCGTGGCCGTGGTGCCCGAAGGACTGCCGGCGGTGGTCACGGTGACACTGGCCCTGGGCGCGCAGCGCATGCTGCGCCGCAACGCGCTGATCCGAAAGCTGCCGGCCGTGGAAACGCTCGGGGCGGTCACGGTGATCTGTTCCGACAAGACCGGAACCCTGACGGAGAATCGCATGACGGTCACAGTGATCGATGTGGCCGGACATTACGTTGAACTAGGCGGCACCAGTGGCGCGCACCCGGCGCCCTCGCTCAGCCAAAATGGCGGCGCACCACAAATCGACAGCCAGCCGCCGGCCATCGGTCTGACTCTGGCAGGAGGCGCGCTGTGCAACGATGCCGCTCTGCGCCCGGACCCGGAAACGGGGCGCTACGCGGTTATCGGTGACCCGACGGAAGGGGCGCTGCTGGTGGCCGCGGTGCAGGCCGGGCTGGATTTAGAAATACTGGATGCCGCTCTGCCGCGTGTGGGCGAACTGCCGTTCGATTCGGAACGCAAGCGCATGACCACGGTACACAGCCTGCCGGGCGACCCTTCGCTGATCAGCCCAACGCTGCGTGCGCTGCGGCCAGAAGGGCCTTATGTTTCGATCACCAAGGGTTCAGTAGACGGCCTGCTGGAGATCAGCCGCTATATCTGGACCGCGGAGGGAGTGCTACCGCTGGATGACGTCTGGCACGGCCGTATCCAGCAGGCGAACGAGCAGATGGCGCAAAACGGCATACGCGTGCTCGGGCTGGGTTATCGCTGGCTCGAAGCGCCGGAGGATGTAGCCGAAGAGGCTCTGGTGCTGGTCGGCCTGATGGGGATGATTGACCCGCCGCGCCCGGAAGTCAAAGCGGCAGTCGCGACCTGCGCCACGGCGGGCATTCGCCCGATCATGATCACTGGCGACCACCCGCTGACGGCGCGCTTCATCGCCCACGATCTGGGCATCTCGCAGAACGGCCGGGTGAAGACAGGTCTAATGCTCGATGGCATGAACGACGAAGAGTTCGCAGAGGTGGTTGACGAAGTCTCCATCTACGCGCGCGTCACCCCGGCGAACAAGCTGGAAATCGTGGATATCCTGCAGAAGAAAGGGCATATCGTGGCTATGACGGGTGATGGCGTCAATGATTCCCCGGCGCTGAAAAAGGCGGATATCGGCATCGCCATGGGCGTCGCGGGCACGGATGTTACCAAGGAAGCCTCAGATATGGTGCTGCTGGACGACAACTTCGCCACGATCGTGTCTGCAGTGGAAGAGGGGCGCGTCATTTACGATAACATCCGGCGCTTTGTGAAGTTTTCTATTGCAGGCAACGTCGGTAAGGTGATCGTCATGCTGCTGGCTCCACTGGTCCTGGGCACGGCCGTGGCTTTGCTGCCCTTGCAGCTGCTGTGGCTGAACCTGATGACTGACGGCTTATTAGGGCTGGGTCTGGGAGTCGAACCGGCGGAAAAGGGCACCATGCGCCGTCCTCCGCGCGATCCGCAGGCAGGCATATTCAGCGAAGGGCTGGGCGTGCACGTGCTGTGGGTGGGGCTGCTGATCGGCGCGGTGGCCCTGCTGGCGGGCTGGCTGACCCTGGGCCGGCCGGATGATACATGGCAGACGATGATTTTCACCACGCTGGCCTTCCTGCAGGTGGGGCAGGCCCTGGCCTCACGTTCCAGCCGCGAGTCTTTCTTTACGTTGGGGTTAACAACCAATCCTGTCCTTCTGGGGATGGTCCTTCTGAGCATCGTCCTGCAGCTACTGGTGATCTACATACCTTTCCTGGACCAGTTCTTTGAAGTTGTGCCGCTAAGCGCAGACGAATTACTGCTGGCGGCGGTCCTTGGCAGCGCCGCTTTCTGGGCCATTGAGATCGAGAAGTGGTTCTTGAGGCGTCGAGGAGAGCGCCAGCAGATGTAGATCGACATCCCGTGTTCCAGCCGGGCATCTCGCTTCCGTGCCGCCAGGGTGCATTGCTCCGTCTTCCTGTTCAGCATAGCGTTCGATAGTTGCGTTTGTCACTGAAAGTCATGATCTTTGTCACTATAACGCGTGGCAACTTTCTGCTTTAATGACAGCACGGCACACGGTATTTCACCGCGCATGCCGTTTTACATTGTCTGTATCTATCTTAAGCTAAGGAGCCTGCAGCTATGTTAGAGCAAACAAAGCCTGATCTGCCATCAGACGATGTTCGATGGAAAATGGTTTTGGCTACCATGCGGCGCAATGGGTATCAGAGCGATGCGCTCATTGAAACTCTGCACACTGTACAGGAAGCGTTTGGATATTTGGACCGGCAAGCGCTAACTTATGTATCTGATTCACTTAATGTGGCGCCAAGCCAGGTTCATGGGGTAGCCACGTTCTACCATTTCTTCCAGTTGCGCCCGCAAGGGGATCACGTCTGCTCCGTATGCACAGGCACGGCCTGCCACATTAAGGGCTCGC
>JBJYWZ010000222.1:0-1764 GCA_046259725.1 Promineifilaceae bacterium (SeqCode)
GTGGGTGTAACCTCCGCCATAATTTCAGCAGTACGCAGCTCATCAGGCGTAGGATTCGCCATACCTTCGTCGATTGTGCAGGAGGTTGTGCCGGCCTTAATCACAGACGGTCACTTTGACCATCCTTATATCGGCATCAGCGGCACATCGCTCACGCCTGATCTGGCAGAGGCAATGAACCTTCCAAGCGACCAGCGCGGCGCATTGGTGATATTGGTCATGCCAGATAGTCCTGCCGCACAGGCGGGCCTTCTGGGCAGCGACCAGCAGGCTGAAATCGATGGAGAGCAGGTGCAGGTCGGCGGCGATGTGATCACTGCCGTGAACGAGCAACCCGTACAGAGAATTGATGACCTCATTGCGTATCTTTATCGTAACGGTCAGGTAGGAAACGATCTGAGCATCAAGATATTGCGAGATGGAAGTGAACAAACGCTGACAGTCACCCTGCAGGCAAGGCCACAGGCTGAAAGCCAACCAGCCAGCCAATCGACTGCGAACGATAATAGTAATGAGCCCCGCGCCTACATGGGGATAACTGGAATCGACGTAACCAGCGACCTGGCAGTATTAATGGGTCTTCGCCCGGATCAAGATGGTGTCATGGTTCAACAAGTCCAATCGGGCAGCCCGGCGGATCTCGCCGGTCTGCAGGGCAGCACCAGGCCGGCAACCATTAACGGTGAGCAGGCGCTTATTGGTGGAGACCTCATTATCGCAGCCAACGGCGAGGCCATTCATAATTTTGATGATCTACGGAGTTTCGTCGATCAGGGCGCACCGGGAGACCAGGTCCACCTCACCATTCTGCGCGATGGCAGTGAGCAGGAGATACTTCTGACCCTGGGTGAGCTTTCAAACTAGCAGACGTCGCTGGTGAAGCCCGGATTTACAATCAGATTGAAAAAATACGTTCTTTAAAGGGAGACAGGAAGCGATTATTGGAGCGCCGCTGCCGCTGGCTGAAGGCATCATTCTCACCTGGCCGCACCTCACCGGCCTGATCGCAGTGACCGTCTTATTGTTCGCACTGGCATCCGTGATGTTTCAGCGCCAGGAAATCCGCGCCTGACCCCGCGGTACCCGGTCACGCCGCTTCTTTGCTACAATAGCCTCATGAACTCCTTCGACCGTACGCTCGACTGGGATGGCTGCTGGAATGTTCGCGATCTTGGCGGGCTGGCAACGGTGGACGGCCGTTACACGCGCCGCCGCGCGCTGGTCCGATCTGATCTGCTCGGCCGGCTGACGCCGCGTGGCAAACAGCAGCTTCTCGACTACGGCGTGCGCACGATCATCGACCTGCGCTCACCTGACGAAGTGGAAAAAGATCCTTCGGCCGTTTTCGCCTCCGGTGACCACGCGCCGGACTATCTGGTTGTAGCTGCTGAAACGCGCACGCCGCAGGTCATGGCGCTGTTCAAACAGGCAGAGACGCGCGCCGAACTCTACAAGATTTCCCTCGCTCAATACGCGGCCAACAACGTGCGCATCATGCGCGCCATCGCCGGCGCGGCCGAGGGCGGCGTCGTCATCCACTGCCATTCGGGCAAGGATCGCACGGGCACCACCGCCGCGCTCCTGCTGAGCCTGGCCGGCGTGGAAGATGACGAAATCGCCGCCGATTACGCGGAGACGCAGGAAAGGCTCTGGCCCAGCTATGAGAAATGGGTGGAGGAGCACGGGGTGGATGAAAACGATCGCTGGCTGATCCCCATCACAGAGCCGCAGACGATGCTGGAAACGCTGGCCTACCTGCAAGAC
>JBJYWZ010000222.1:1864-3286 GCA_046259725.1 Promineifilaceae bacterium (SeqCode)
TGCAACCTGTATCCTGCATCTTGCCCCCTGCAACCTGCAACGACTATAACCCTAAATCCAACGTGGCCACCATTCCATCCAGCTGCTCGATCAGTGACTCATCATAGCCGGCGTCCAGGGGCCAGAAAAGGGATACATAATAACGGCCGTCTTCGGTCAGTCCCTGGTAGATGTAGCGATCTACGTCCGCTTCCCAGATATAGCGCACGCCGCGGCCGCTGGCGAAGTTGAGATCGCTGAAGTGCGACCAGGCCTCGATTGGGGTGTCCTGCTGCGGCAGCAGGGGCATCTCGCCCTGCGGCTCCCCGCCCCGCATGCCGGCCCCGGCGATCAATGCCTGCAGGCGCGCGACCTGCTCGTCTGCCCCACTGAGCCCGTTTTCAGCACTGAATTCCAGGTAATTGTGCAGCGGCAAGATGAGCATACGGCGGCCATTTTGGGACGCGACGTCGACGATGTTGTCGTCGCCGAAGACGATCATCAGATGCGCGGGGTAGATCTGCGTTTCCGGCTCACGCGGGGTCGTGCGCTCCGGCCGCGCACGCCAGTACCAGGTTGGAGCCAATCCCGTTGATTTCATGCTGATATCGCCGCCAACCAGTTCCAATACGCTGCCCGGCTGCACGCCGGCCGGCAGCGATAGATCCAGGGCTGCTTCGATGCCTGAGGATGTGGAAGCGGCCGTTACAGCCGCTGTTTCGGCGCCACCAGCGGCACCCGCCACGCCAGGCGTCGCTTCCACCTGCGGCGTGCTCGCGGCAGTTGACGTCGCTTCGGCCTGCGGCGAGGAGACTTCCTCCGGTGTTGGCCCTGCCTCCGGTACGGGCTCTGATTCCAGCGTGGGCCCTGCCTCCGGTGTAGCTTCAAGCAGGCCTTCCTCAGAAGCGGCAGCGCTATTCATTTGCCTGCGCGTCTCGACCGCCGCGGCGGTGGCTGTGGCAATCAACACCTTCTGATCCGATTCCGACATCTCGCCGACGACCTCGTTCGCCGTGCGCTTGAGGCTGTTTCCTTCAAGCTGGAACAGCTGCACGACCAGTTGGCTTGGACAGCAGCTGCTGTCCAGCGGGCCGGCTGTCACCAATTCGACGGCGATCTGGTCGAAGGCGATCATCACCGAATCCACCCGGCCAGCGTCTTCAAGCGGCGCATAGGCAATCTCCACCGGTTGGCCATTTTCCAGGCCCACGATATGCAGGGAGTACTGCACGCCGATTTCTTCGTTTTCGCTGACCAACACCACCGCCGCAATCGGCCGTTCGGCGATGTAGCCGAAGGCGACTTTACCAGACATCGTGATCTCGATAGGTGACCCCAGCGCGGTACGGTAGTGCCCGCTGCGCAAGGGGACCGACTCGCCGTCCACCAGGCCGCTGTAGGTGAGATTGGACAGCAAGGCGATCTGGATCTGGTCAGCGGCGC
>JBJYWZ010000222.1:3386-6667 GCA_046259725.1 Promineifilaceae bacterium (SeqCode)
CAGGATGCCAGGAAGGCAATAAGGAGGAGTGTGATAAGTATTCGCTTCAAAATCATGACCCATCCGGCCCTGTTTTGTGGGCGGCGGGCCGCGCGAAGAATACAGTAAACCGCGTACAGTATACCGTGAACGGTGTTCAGTGAACAGCGTTCAGTGAACAGTAGAACAGAATACGGAATACTGTATGCTGAATATGATTCTTGCTTACTCCTGCCCCACGGCCAGCGAATTCACCATCACATCCAACTGGGCCAGGGAGGGCAAAAAGGCGTTGGGCGGCAGGTCATTCAGCGCCTGTCTTGTATCCTGGATATAGCTCGCCTGCGTTTCCGGGTTTTCGGCCATCTGACGCACGTCGGGCAGGGCTTCTTCGGACGTCGCCGGAAGCGCTTCTGTGGAAACCGGCCACCAAAGCGAGACATAAAAACGGCCGTTTTCGGTCAGGCCCTGGTAATAATAGCCCGTCGAGTCGCTGCTCCAGACATCGCCGGACTGCCGCAGCGGGGACTCTGCTACATAGCGCACGCCCATGCCGTTGCTAAAATCATAATCGCGGAACTGCACCCAATGATCCATCAGGCTGTCAGGCGGCGGCAGCAGGGGCATCCAGCCATCGGGCGGGGTCTCCCGCCCCTGTCCCGAGGAAATTAAATCGCGCAGGCGGTTAATCTGGTTGCTGACCACGTCGCGCCCGGCTGTTTCGTACAAGTCGACATACTGCTGCGCGGGGATAACGTAGAGGCGGCGGCCGTCATTGGCCAGCGCGTCCGCGGGCTGCTCGCCGTCAAACGTCAACAGCACATGTTCCGGCAGGCCGTGACCGCCCGGCTGCGCGGGGATTGGCGTTTCAGGGCGCACTTCCCAGGCATAAGTCTTGGCCAGTCCGGTTACATCGAGCGTGATCCCGCTGTCAACCAGTTCGGACACGGAGCCGGAAGAAACGGCCGGCGCGTTGTTCCTGCTGCTTGATTCAACATCCAGGCCGCTGCCGCCGGAAAGATCGTCGCTGGCGCTGAATACATAATCGCCACGGCCGTTCGGCAGCGCCAGGATCATCTCCTCGCCGCCGGGCAAAACGCGGTACGCTTCCGCCTCCACCAGCAGCGCGGCGAACTCTTGTGAGAATGAACCGGCATCGCAGTCGACAAAGACAGTCTCCGCGGGCTCGGCCAACACGCGGCCGGCCATTCCACCGGCGGTCAGCTCGTAGGTGCTGCTGCCCAGGTTGCAGTCGGCCACAAAACTGAGCACCAGGTCACTGCTGTACTCGGCCGAGTAGTGTCCTGCCAGGTCGTTCTCGGTCACTTCGCCGCCGGTCGGATCATTGATCTGGCCGGTCCACTGCCAGACGGAGTTTTGCAGCCCGGCGGGAACCATATACTCGATACGCAGCGAATTGATTATCGCGTCCAGCGTGATCAGGTCCGGCAGCCAATCCTCAGGCGGGATCGCATTCAACCGCTGCGCTTCCTGCTCCAGGTAAGCAGCGGCATCGTTGTTGAGTGCGTCCACCGACTCCTGCGATGCTTCGCCGGCGCTCTGAGGAAGCTCGCTGCTGTTGATAGGGCTGAAAAAGGCGACGAGATACTTGCCGTCATTTGTAAATCCCTGGTAGATGTAGCGCAGATTCTCGTTGGTCACCAGGTTTGGGTCCTGCACGGTACGGCCGACAAAGCGGTATCCGGTCTGGCTGGCGCTTTCCAGGCCGGCGTTCGTTCCGCCCACATGCACGGCGAAATCGTTGATGCCGGCCAGCTCTTCATTGGGCAGCATGGGCACGCCGCTGGTTGGCGGCGGATCCTGGGGCGCTACAGCGAACTCGTAGATGGCGTTGATGTTCTTTTCGACCCAATCGTAGCCGGCGATGTTGTAGAGCTCACTGTAGGCGTCGACGGGGATAATGTACATGATCGCCCGGCCGTCACGCTCCGCCGGGTCGACGTAATCAAAATAGATCTCGACGTGATCGGGCAGGCCGCGCGGCCCCGGCGGGCTGCTGCTGTCCACGGCGCGGCCCGGCACTTCCACGGCCGTCCACGTCTCAAAGAGGCCCTGCGTATCCAGGCTGATCTGGTCAGAAGCGATTGCCAGGCCGCTTGTTTCGGGCACAGCCGATCCCAGATCGACATAGGTGTCCACGATCTCGCCGTCCGCGTTCTCCGGGTTGGTCGAGGTCAGCAAAAGATGGTCGTTTTCTCGCCGGTAAAATTGCGCCTGGCGCAGCCCCTCTTTCATGGCCGCGGCATGGGAGTCCGGGCCGCAGTTGGCCAGGGACTCAATGCTCGCCAGCAGCGTAATGCCGCCGTCTCCGTCGATGGTATAGATACCGCCGCCCGGACTGCAGTCTGCTATATACTGGTAGGTGCCGTCTTCCTGGAAAATCAGCGTATACTGCCCGGGATCATCAATCGAGACGTCGTCGCCGGCCGCTCCCTGGCGCTCCTGCCAGCCCCAGATGCGGTTGACAAGGCCGCCGGCCGCCGATTCGGCCGCGCTGCCGACGACTTCATCGGCCGTCTTCAACAGCTCGCCGCCGCCCAGCTCGTAGACCTGCACCACCTGCTGCGTGGGGCAGCAAAGGGGATCATCCGGCCCGGCCGTGACCATCTCCAGCGTGATCTGATCGCCAGAGATTGCCAGCGAGTCGATGATCACGCGGTCGCCCAGGGGCGTGGCCGCCAGTTCCACCGGCTCGCCCGCTTCCAGGCCGACGACATGCAGGCTGTAAAAAGTGCCGCTGCCGCCGGGATCGCTGATCAAGACCACTGCAGCCACCGGCTGACCGTTCAACTCGCCGTGAGCGATGTGGTCGGTGAGCCAGACCGTCGTTTCCGTGGCCGAACCGGGTGCTGGCGCTTCGCTGTACTCGCCGTCAACCAGCGGCGCCGTGCCGCCGGCCGTAAATTCGCTGCTGTAAGTCATGTTAGCCAGCATGTCGGCAGGCAAGATTTCAGCGGCATCCGTCTCGGGTTCAACCGTTTCCTCAGCTTCGGGCGTTTCCTGCGCCTCGACCTCGGGCTGTGTTTCCGCGGTTTGCCCGGGCATGGGCGATTCGGCCGCTTCGGCCGTCATTTGCTCTTGCGAAACCGGCGCGGCAGCCAGGGCCGCGCGCGTCGGCGTTTCCGTCGCTTCTTCCACGGCCGCTTCAGCCGGCAGGTCCACTGCCTCGGTCGTAGGCGTCGGCTCCGCCTGCCCGCAGCCGGCCAGGGTGATTATCAGTAACAACAGGGGAACAAGGATCTTTCTGATCATAGTTTTCAGTGTTCAGTCATCAGCGTTCA
>JBJYWZ010000223.1:0-2457 GCA_046259725.1 Promineifilaceae bacterium (SeqCode)
GGGGCGTTCGGGCTATGCTTGCCGCAGGATTTTGCCTGGCTGGGCCGGATGATTTACCGAGTAGGCCACGCAAGGCGGTTTAGGTGATGCCTGAAGACTTGACCAACCAAACGCTTGAATATTACCGCCTGGAAGAGTTGATCGGCCGGGGCGGAATGGGCGCTGTTTACCGCGGGGTCGACCTGAACCTGGCGCGCCCGGTGGCCGTTAAGGTCATGAATGAGGAGCTGACCTCCGAAACCAGCTTTCAGGAGCGGTTTCAGAGCGAAGCGCAGGCAGCCGCGCGGCTGGATCACCCGTCGATTGTGCGCATCTATCACTTCGGCCGTGATCAGGGATCGCAGTACATCGCCATGGAACTGGTTCCCGGCCTCAGCCTGGGAACCTATATCAAGCAGCTTGCGGCCAGCGGCCAGGTTATCCGGCCGGACGAGACGCTGCTGCTGGTCAGGCAGGTGGCCGAGGCGCTGGGATATGCCCACCGCAAAGGTGTGATCCACCAGGATATTAAACCCGATAACATCCTGGTCAAGGAATTAGAACGGGCGGAACGGCCAGACGAGCCGCTGCTGCGAGCCGTGCTGACCGATTTCGGTTTGGCGAGGTTGAAAGGCGGCGACTTTGTGCTGGACGACGGCGATGTGTTGGGCACACTGGACTATATTTCGCCGGAAAGGCTCCTGGGTCAGCCGATGGACGGCCGGTCGGATATCTATTCGCTCGGCGTAGTTCTTTTCCAACTGGCAACAGGCCGCCTTCCTTACCAGATCGAGACGCTGGCCGACGCCGTGCAGAGCCATGTCCATGAGCTGCCTCCTAACCCGCAAGCCGTTTACGCCGATGTGCCTGAATCGCTCAGCCAGGTGATTTTGAAAGCGATGGCTAAAGAGCCAAATGAACGGTACCAGACGGGGGATGAGATGGCGGCGGCGCTGCTTCAGGTGGCTGAGGAAATGGGGGATGGGGAAAGCGATCCGGTGGGCGGTGCCAATCAGGAAAGCATGGCCAGTATGGTCGTGGCCCTGGATGAAGATCCTAATCTGGCGGATACCTCACGCTGGATCGGAGATACTCAGGCGCTGCCGCCCGTTTACGATGTGCTGCGGGTTGTGCAGGAAGGAGAGGAGCCGGAATGGTACGCCCTGCAGAAGCGGAGCTTTACCCTTGGCCGCAGCGAGGGAAATGATATTGTGCTCGTGGGCAGCAATGTCTCGCGCTGGCATGCGCGTCTGGAGTATATGAATGAAGGCTGGCATATCATTGACGCTGGCAGCACGAATGGCACCTACCTGGATAAAACGCGGTTGGAACGGGAAAAGGCTTATCCCTGGCGCTGGGGACAGGTGGTCCATATCGGCCCTTTTGATATCTATCTGCAGCCGGGAACGGGCCGCAGGGAAAAGGCGCTTGATTTGATAGATAGTTCGTTTGTGCAGGGGGGATATGCGGAAACAATCGCGCCGCTGCCGCCGGCGATGCCTGTTGCGCCGCCGTCAGAGCTTATCACGGCGGATATACGGCCGACAGAGTTGAAGCAGCGGGGTATCTGCCGGGTGATGATTTTGAATCACGGGCACGGGGCGACGTTGGTCATGGTGGCTGTGGGCGACCCGAGCGGCCGTTTGATGGTCGACGCACCGACCAAGCAGGTGACGATTGGTTCCGACCAGAAGGGCGTGGTTGATTTTTACCTGGAAGGCAGGCGTCCGTTTATCGGCCGTCGCCAGTCCTACCCATTCACCATGCACATCAATACTGATTTGCGCGAGTGGGATGTGCTGGTAGGCCATGTAAAAGTAAGACCGCTGATTTCAATCTGGCTCATCCTTATCCTGCTCCTGCTTATCGCGGTATTAAGCCTGGCGACAAGCAGATTCTTGAGCGGGGCTCTGCCGTGGACGCCGGAATCGATCTTTAACGCCATTATCACCTATCTGCAATCTTTGTGACCGCAGATAGTGTTGTAAGAAACCTCGTTTTCTGTTGGCCGCAATCATCTAGAGGCCAAATGACGTGTACAAGAAAGAAAAGAAAAAATGGAGGTATTTTTTCTTGAATAAATCCGCCTGCGGTTTTATGATTCCCCTGGCAATCAGTTTCACAAATAAATAGCGAATTCTTGTAGCGCAGCCGTCAGATCGCGCGCAAGCTAAAGCAAGCGCTACGTTTTCAGAGGAGTACGAAGGATGAGTATCGAGACCATTGTTGTGAACGAACATCTGCTGCCGGATATCGGGCAGTTGGATATGCCGCCGCGCCTGCTGCTTGGACCCGGGCCTTCAAATGCGCACCCGCGCGTGCTGCAGGCGATCGCCATGCGCCAGGTGGGGCACCTTGACCCCTCATTCATCCAGGTGATGGACGATGTGCAGGATCTGCTGCGCTATGTCTGGCAGATTAAGGACGGCTTTACGCTGGCGATCAGCGGCACGGGCAGCGCGGCGATGGAAGCGGCGA
>JBJYWZ010000224.1:0-3585 GCA_046259725.1 Promineifilaceae bacterium (SeqCode)
GCCTCGGGCGCGAATTTCCGCCTGACGGCCGAACACGTGCGCCGTGCGTGGGCGGGGCTTGGCCAGCTCGACGTGCTGGTTATGCCCCTGGAGACGCCGCTGGAAACGATCGCCGCAGCCGTTTCCCTGGCCAGGGAATCGGGCGTGAAAGTCATCCTCAATCCTGCCCCGGCGCGCGATCTGCCGCTCGATTTGCTGGCCGGCATTGACGTCCTCGCGCCCAACGAGCCGGAAACAGCGCTGTTGACAGGCATGCCTGTCGGCACCGGCGAAGAAAGCCGCGCGGCGGCGAAGAAGCTGCTGCAGTTGGGCGTGGGCAGCGTCGTCCTCACCCTGGGCAGCCGCGGCGCGCTGGTGCTCGATGGAGCGCCTTCTGAGGATGGCGGCGCGAACGCGCATTTCACCCTTGTTCCCGCGCACCCGGTCGAGGTAGTGGATACGACGGCTGCCGGCGACACTTTTATGGGCGGGCTGGCCGTCGCTTTGGGGGAGGGTAAAACCCTGGTCCAGGCAGCACGCTTTGCCAATGCGGCCGCCTCCTTGTCCGTAACCAAACATGGCGCGCAGCCATCGATGCCCACGCGCGAAGAAGTGGATTTGATTTTACAAAAAAGAGACGAGAGATAGTGACAGGAGATCCAGACAAGAGATAGACCCCTCTAACTCTGTCTCTACACTCTATCTACACTCCCTATCTCTCCGGGAGGACCTAATGACTACATTTGGCGTAATTGCCGCAAATCGTGCTTTTTTTGCTGACCAACTGGTGGCCGACGGGCGCCGCAAGATCCTGGACCGCCTGGCGGAACGGGAGATAAATACCATCGTCCTTGACGAAGAGACCACGCCCATGGGGGCGGTCACGTCCTGGAGCGACGCACAGGCCTGCGGCGCCTTGTTCCGCAAACATCAGGATGAGATCGACGGCATTCTCGTGACGCTGCCCAACTTTGGCGATGAACAGACCGTGGCCGACGCCATCCGTTTATCACGCCTCAACGTGCCCGTATTGGTTCACGCCTTTCCGGACAGCAAAGATGCGCTGAAGTTCGCCAACCGGCGCGATGCGTTCTGCGGCAAACTGTCGGTGACGAATAACCTCTACCAGTATGGCATTCCCTTCAGCCTCACGAACTCCCACACGCTGAACCCGGACAGCGAAGAATTCATCGCTGAAATCGATAAATTTGCCGCGATTTGCCGTACCGTGAAAGGATTGACCAGCGCGCGCATCGGGGCGATCGGCGCGCGGCCCGGCGATTTTAAGACGGTGCGCTACAGTGAGAAGCTGTTCGAGTCGGTGGGTATCAGCGTGGCCACGGTGGACCTGTCCGACATTTTTGGCTGGGTGGCGCGCCTGGACGAAGGCGACGCCCGCGTAACGGCCGAAATCGAGCGCATCAAGCAGTACGCCGCCTATGAGCACATTCCGGCGGAGTCACTGCGCAAGATGGCCAGGCTGGCAGCGACCATTCGCGCCTGGATGGCCGACAACGGCCTGGTGGCCACGGCCATTCAATGTTGGGACTCCTTGCAGATGAACTACGGCGTCAACGCCTGCACGCTGATGAGCATGATGAGCAATGATCTCATGCCCAGCGCCTGCGAGACGGATATCGCGGGCACCGTGTCCATGTACGCGCTGACGCTGGCCAGCGGCAAGCCGTCGGCCCTGGTCGATTGGAACAACAATTACGACGACGATCCCGACAAATGCATTTATTTCCACTGCGGCAACTGGGCCAAGAGCCTGGTCAAGGAACTGACCATCGAAACAGCCGAGATTCTGGGCCACAATGTAGGATCGGAAATTACCTGGGGCGCTGTTTACGGCCGTTCGCCCGCCGGGCCGATCACCTACGCGCGCATCGACACCGACGATCGCAAAGGCCTGATCAAGGCTTACTACGGCGAGGGCCGCACCACAGATGACCCGATGGACCGTATCCTGGGCACCAGCGCCGTGGTTGAAGTCCCTGACCTGCAGGGGTTGATGCGCTACGCCTGTAAGAACGGTTTCGCCCACCACTGCGCCATGACCGACGCCCACGTGGCCGACATCCTGGAAGAAGCGCTGGACTACTACCTGGGATGGGAGGTGTACCGGCACGGATAGCCGGCGGCGGCTGCAATATTTGGGAAGAAAATTGCCAACTTTTTCCAACCTTGCGTGCAAGGCGGTGGCAGCCTTTTATTTATTCAGCACGGGCGCCAAGGGGCACGATCTCCACTTGCGGCAGGGCGCGGTGCAGATCGGCCGACTTGAGAATCACCGTTATGCCGCGTACGCCGGAGCCGATGGAGATCTCCTCCGCTTCGAAGACCGAGGGATCGGCCAGTATGCGCAGGGGCTGCGGCAGGCCGAGGGGAGAGACGGCGCCGCGCGGATAGCCGGTCACGCGCAGCATTTCCTCCTCCCCGGCCGTCGTCAATCGCTTTTCGCCGAGCGTACGGCGCAGTGTTTTCCAATCTACCTGCTCGGGCCCGGCCATTAAGGCCATGACAAAGTTATCGGCCGACAGACGAAAGAGCAGGCTGCGAACGACCTGCCCCGGTTCCTGGCCGCGTTCGCGCGCCGCCTGTTCCAGGGATTTGATCGGCCCGGGATGGCTGAAGATGCGGTAGGGGATGTCAAGCGTATCCAATGTTTGCGTGACGGGACTGCTAAATTCATTCATGGCAAGGATTATAACGAAATAGTGTGCCGTATACCGTATACCGTACACCGTATGCTGAAAGTAATCGGCAACAAATAACTGAACACATTCAAAGTTGGCTCTGGTAGCGCCGCCATCCTGGCGGCATCCCTGTTGCAGTTACGAATGTGTGAAGTTTTTTTATCAAACTACGAATACTGTTTACTGTACACTGAACACTGGCTACTCTCAACCGCACAACGCTCTTTCAAGCCCATACCGTAATTAAAGTGTATAATACGCCTCAGGTGCATCGACGATACACCTGTTTTGGCCGGTTTGAAGAAACATTGCTGCCGATAGTTAATCGAATGCTTTAAGTCCGATTGGCTGATTGAATAAGATGAAGGTTGAAATCTGGGGATGTAGAGGGTCTGTGCCGGCGCCTCTGACCCCGAGTCAAGTTGAAGAGAAAATCGTTCAGGCGATCATGCAGATGCCTGATCCTGCCCTGTTAGGTCTCCAGCCGGGGTCTTCAGCAGGCATCGATGAAACGGCCGTCTTGCGCTATGTCAGGGGCATGGGCGCGCTCAACTACGGTACTGCGGGGGGCAATACGACCTGCGTCGAGGTGCGCACCGGCGACAAGAGCCGCGCGGCAGCGAAAGCGGTAACCGTTATCGACGCCGGGACGGGCATCCGTGATCTGGGCCTGGAAATGTTGAAAGGCCCTTTTGGCCGCGGCGAAGGGGAAGTGCACATCCTCTTCAGCCATCCCCACTGGGATCACATTCAAGGCTTTCCCTTTTTCTTACCTGCCTATATCGCCGGTAATCGCATCATCATTTACAGCGTGCACGATTTGGAGAAGGCGCTGGTGGACCAGCAGCGCTACCTGAACTTTCCCGTGCCCATATCCTCAATGGAGGCCGCCATTGATTTTGTCAGG
>JBJYWZ010000225.1:0-8563 GCA_046259725.1 Promineifilaceae bacterium (SeqCode)
CAGGAGCAAGCGATGAAGAAAGAACTGGTACGAAGCTGGATGACGCCGGACCCCATCACAGTCAGGCTGAATACCAGCCTGCCGGAAGTACACCAGATCATGGTCTCGGAAGAAATCCGCCGCCTGCCGGTAGTGGACGATAACGGCCGTCTCATCGGCATCGTCACCCTCGGCGACGTGCGCGGCGCGCAGCCCTCCCCGGCCACGTCGCTGAGTATCTGGGAGATGAACTACCTGCTCTCCAGCCTGGACGTCGCGCGAATTATGACGCCCGATCCCATCACCGTGAATCCTGACCAGACCATCGGCGAAGCGGCGCGCATCATGCTCGAAAACCGCATCAGCGGCCTGCCCGTGGTGGAGGTAGACGGCCGTCTGGTGGGCATCATCACCGAGTCGGACATCTTCAGTATGGTTGTGCTGCATGAGTGGAGCGAGGAATATGCCGGGGATCGGGAAGACTAATTATGGGTGATTTTTCCCATTATCCCGGAGACCGGGCTTCGCCATCTCCAGATATCTAAATTTTGTTTTCGGGATAACTGCTCCACAAAGCCAGAGCCTTCATGTAACCCATTTCAGCCAATGACTCACCCGCCAGGGCAAGAGCTTCTATGGCCGCTCGCAAATCTTCCTTCGCCTGGGCATCCGTCAGCTCATCCCCTACCGCGCCCAGATTTTCTGATTCCAGACCAATGGTAGTCAGGCGCTGCGGGGTTTTGATGCGCGCGTAATCAACCAGCACACGGCCGTTTGGCCCGGGCCACTGTCGTCCCATGCGCTCCTTTTCCACGAGGATGCGGCTGAGGCCGGTGCCGGACAGCATGGCCAGCAGCCGTTCGCTGTGCGGCGGCTCCTCGGGATAACCTGGCAGCATTATCCCCAGACCGTACAATTCCGCGGTCAGCGCCTGCCAGCCTTCGCGGCCCAGGGGCAGTGGGAATAGCTCCTCCGGATCTTCTTGCCAGCACGACAGACGGCCGTCCGCGGCCACAAAACGCTTGAACTTCAGACCGCCCATCTCCCCTTCGCGGATCTTGAGGTTCGTGCGCATGCCCGGCGCCCATAGATACCAGTCACGCACAATGTCTGGGCCGTAGGCATGCTGCAAACGATCGAATCGGTCCAGGAACGACTGCGAGACGTCGCCAAACCCGCGCCATTCCCAATGTTTACCAAAAGCCATGGTAGTTGTAATCTGAGTTTCTGGAATTCCTGGCGGCGAAGGGCGGCGCACACCACAGGTGACAATCAACAATCAAATCCTTCATAAAGCCTTTTTAACCTCGGCCGCGTACCTTGCGAGTTTTTCAACCTCCGCTTCAAGCATGCCCTTCATATAGCGTGGGAAAAACAAGCGTTCGAAAAGCCCTTGAAGTCCGCCCGAAATTGTCCATTTGGTCGTGATCGAAATCGTTGACTGTTCGGTCCCGCGCGGCTCTACCACAAAAGTGGTCGTAATCTGACCCTTATCCAGATCTGTTTCGCTGAGCACGCGTCCCGGTTCAGGTTCTGACACACCCATCTGCAGCCTTTGCTCACGGCCGAATATCTTACCGCGTACCAGCATGCGCGTGCCCGCACCTATTCCACCCTCCAGGACCTCCAGACCAAAGAAATAATCGTCCGGAAGAATATGGGGATGGTGATCCCTGTAGTCGGAGATGATGGCGTAAACTGCCTCTGCCGGCGCGTCGATGATCGCCGAAGCAGTCGCTTTGTTTGCGCTCACAGCTTGCTCCTGGTTACCGTCCTGCATCCACAAGATTATACAACGGAAGAACAACCGGCTTCGGATGCCCACAGCTTGTCCGGGCCAACTGTGTAATCTTCAATTCTTGGCGATCGAACCGTTCCCGCGCTATGCCTGGCCGCGGGCGATGCGCTCCTGCAGATCTTCCGGCCATGCTGTGGGATCATCAGACGGGTAAATGCGCAGTTCCGGCCCGCCCTGCTTGAGGATATCGCGCGTGCGGCAGCCTAATATCGTGCGCGCCGCGGCCAGCCCGGAGCTGGTCGCCCCGGCCACGCCATGACTCAAGGTGCTGGCCCCGACCATGTACAGACCGTCGATGGCGCTTTTGACCGGAAAGGCACCGGGACCGACCTGCGTGCGCGTCTTATCAATGCCGTAAAGATTGCCACGCGTGACGTTGATGTAATGCTCGTTCGTCAACGGCGTGGCCAGGTCCCAGAAGACAATGTGGCGGCTGAGACCGGGCACGCGCTTCTCCAGGAATTGAAACAGCTTCCAGGAAAGTTCCTCCTTCAACGCCTCGTAATCGGGTGAACGCTCGCCGCTCTTTTCGCCGGCCCACTGCTCGAAGGCATCATAACTGACAAAAGCAAAGGCCTCGCAAGTATGGTGACCTTTGTGCATCTTGGATGGGTCTTTCAGCGTCGTCACCGTCAAGAACATCCCGCCCGGGGACTCCGCTTCCAGCACGTGCGCTGACTGGCCCTGCCTGTACAGGGCATCCACATCCTCGTGGTCGTAGAACCAGTAATTGCCGGAGTCCAGGCCGGCGGCTTTGAGGTCCATATCCGTGGCAAAGAAAAGGCTGATGCAGGAGGTAGAATAGGTCAGACGATCAAGCTTTTTGGCCAGTTTGCTGGGCAGGAACTCACGGCCGACCAGCTTATCAAACGTCACGCCGGGATCGGCATTGCTGATCACGGTGCGCGCGCGCACGTCTTCGCCACTGGCCAGGCGCACGCCGGCAGTACGGGAATCTTCAATCAAGATACGTTCCACCGGCGTCTGCAGGCGAATTTCACCCCCGGCACGCTTCAAAGCACGCACGAAAGCGCGGGGAATAGCGAAGGCACCACCGCGCGGGTAGTAACCGCCGTCCAGATAATGCTGCACAACACCGGCATGCATAAAAACCGACACGTCTGAAGGGGGCGTGCCATAGTCGCCGGCCTGGGCGGCCAGGATCCCTTTCAGCAAAGGATCGCTGACATGGCGATCGATCAGGTCCTGCCCGCTGGCTCGCGCCATGCGCAGGACGGAAAACGCGTCGCCGGCGGCAGAAATCGCACTGCCCGGTCCCTTGACCCGGCCCAGGCTGGAGAGGCTGCCCATCAGGTTTTCTACGGCATCCAGGTAAGCGTCAATGCCGTCTGCTTCCTGCGGGAAGCGTTCCTTCAAACGCGCTGCGAAACGGTTTCTCCCTTTGGGTATGTCAAATCGTTCCTCGCCAATGACGACGTGATCATATCCATCCGGGTTCAGTTCGCAGAATTCCAGGTCCCGCGAAACACCCAGTCCCTCGTACACGGCGCGCAGATGGCCGCCCGGCTGCAGGCCGCCTATGTAGTGCACGCCGGGACTGAAACGGTAGCCGTTGAGCGTGAAGGAGTGTGTCCAGCCCCCGGCCACGTCATGCTGTTCCAGGACAAGCACGCGTTTGCCTGCCTGTGCCAGAGCCACGGCCGCCGTCAGGCCGCCCGCGCCGGATCCAATGACGATCACATCATAGTCAGAGCTCATAAGCGAAATGCCGTCCTTTTCTGTCCAGATTTGTTTGTCTGTTTACCACTGATCTTGCCGCTTAAGCCGGCCAGAGGCCGCAGAGCCGGGCGCGATCGAGAAGCTGTTCTGCTGATTTAATCAGCGGCGCATCGACCATCTTGCCCTCTAACATAAATACACCCGTGCCGGCATCTTGAAGCTGTGCGGCCAATTTCAACAGCCGCGCCGCGGCGGCGATTTCCCCGGCGGTGGGGGAAAATATCTCATTAATCGTCGCGATCTGGCCGGGATGGATAGCGATCTTGCCTTTATATCCCAACCCCCGCGCAATCTCCGCATCCTTCCGCAGCCCATCACCGTCCCGTGTATCGGCGAAGATGGTATCGATGGCCTGCAGGTTGAAAGCCGCGGCGGCGACCACCAGGGCACTGCGGGCGTAGAAGATCTCCCAGCCCGGCCCCGTGCGAACCGTGCCGATATCGTTTACAAAATCCTCACCGCCGAATATCAGGGCGTCAAGCCGACCAGTCGCCGCGGCGATCTCGCGGACGTTCAGTATACCGGCGGCCGTTTCGACAAGGGCCATCAGGCGAATCGACCCTTCCGGCCAGTCGTGTTCGCGCTCCACGGCCGTTAAGGAGTCATCAATGCGCACAAGATCGGCCGTGTTAGAAACTTTGGGGATAACCAGACCATCCGGCTGAACGGCGGATACAGCCTGCAGATCATCGTAGAAGAACGTTGTCCCCGGCGCATTGATGCGCACAAGCCGTTCTTTGCCGTTGAAGTCGATGCTTTGCAGCGCCTGGCAGACAATCTGGCGCGCCTCATTCTTGGCGCTTACGGCCACGGCATCCTCCAGGTCGAGCACAACCACATCGGCTGCCAGGTCGGTCACTTTCTCGATTTTGCGCCGGCTGTCGCCCGGTGTAAAGAGCAGCGAGCGGCGTGGTGTTTTACTATTCATTGGAGCAGGCATTTTCGCCAATTCTTCACCGTAGTTGGAAACCTCTTGTCCTGTTGGCCGCGCTCATCTGGTAACCAGAAGAAGGCCAAAAAAAGGAATAGAAAATTGAGGCATTTTTTCTTGACTACCATTGTACGCGAGTGGCGCCCGATCGGGAAGAGACCGGAGCAGCAACCTGGCGCGGCTAGCTTAGCGTTATTTATGTGAATCACGAATCTGAGACTATCCAGGTTATAATATGCAGCGTCAGTGACCTGGGCGGTCGCTTGCTGAAAAACTTATCAGAGTAGACTTTTTTGACCCTTGGCGCGCACGCCCCAGGGGTCTTTGTTTGGCCAACAGGAAGGAATCATGAAACTGGGCATCATCGGCCTGCCGGGAGCAGGCAAAACGACGATATTCAACGCTCTCACGCGGGGCGACGCGCCGACGGGCCAGAGTATGGGCGGTCGTTTTGACGTACTGACGGCTATCGTCGACGTCAACGACGAGCGCGTTGAAGTTCTGACGGAGATGTTTCATCCGCAGAAAAAGACCAGCGCACGCATCACCTATACCGATGTGGCCGGACTGCAGAAAGGGGCCGGCGCAAACGGCGGCATGAACGGGGCGCTGCTCAATCACCTGGCGGCGATGGACGGGCTGGTGCACGTCGTCCGCGCTTTTGAAAGCGATCTGGCACCTCACCCGGACGGCTCAGTGGATCCGCAGCGCGATCTGGAAGCGCTGGACATGGAGCTGCTGCTGAATGACCTGGTCGTGGTTGAAAAGAAGATCGAGAAACTCACTGAAGGGCTGAAACGCGGCGCCTTCAAGAATGATAAGGCCGAAGCCCAGAAAGAATTGGCGCTCTTCGAACGCCTGAATGAGGCGCTTTCCGACGAACGGCCGCTGCGCGATCTCGACCTCACAGAGGAAGAGTTAAAGAGCCTGCGCGGCTACAGCCTGCTGACAATCAAACCGGTTATGGTTGTGATCAACATCGGCGATGACCAGGAAGAAGTCAGCTTTGATTACGCCTATGAATCAAGCATGCTCACCAATTTACGCGGCAAGCTGGAGATGGAGCTGACCCAGTTTGGCGCGGCCGGGGATGATGACGCGCTGGCCATGTTCATGGAAGAATACGGCGTTTCTGAATTGGGCCTCGACAAGGTTATCCGTCTCAGCTACGACCTGATGGGCCTGCAGTCTTTCTTCACCGTCGGCGAGGACGAAGTAAGGGCCTGGACCGTGCAGCGCGGGGCAACGGCCGTTGACGCGGCGGCCACCATTCACAGCGACCTGGCCAAGGGCTTCATCCGCGCTGAAACGGTGTCTTACGACGAACTCATCGACCTTGGCGGCCTTGCACAGGCTCGCCACGCCGGCAAACTACGCCAGGAAGGCAAGACTTATATTGTGCAAGATGGTGATGTGATAAGTATCAAGTTCAATCTGTGAGTTGGTCAGGTGGTCAGTTTGTCAGAAGTTTCTGACCAACTGAGGTACTGACATACTGAAACATTGACTTACAAAAATCCTGATAGCTGATATACTGGCCTGCTGATACCCTTTCCATGCAAATCCTCTACCACCCCATCGGCATCATCCATTCTCCCTTCAACGACCTCGAAGGCATGCCCATACAACCGGTTGGCGAAAGGCGGACTGGCGGCACCGTGGAGGTGTTTCCGCAATTCAGCGAAGGTCTGAAGGATCTCGCAGGTTTCTCGCACATTTATCTCATCTTTCACCTGCACGAGGCGCACTTCTCCAGCCTGACGGTCACTCCATTCCTGGACAGCGAGCCGCGCGGCCTTTTCGCGACCCGCGCGCCCAGCCGTCCAAACCCCATTGGCCTCTCCCTGGTTAAGCTGTTGGCCGTTGAAGACAATATCCTGACCGTGGAATCTCTGGACGTACTGGACGGCTCGCCGCTGCTGGACATCAAGCCTTATGTTCCGCTCTTTGAAGAGAGCGAAAATACCAGAAGCGGCTGGATGGAAAGCGTAAAAGACGAGATCGCGAGCCGCACCTCAGACAGGCGTTTCATCGATTAGGCGATTCTGTTCACAGACGTCTAGACTCAGGGTCGCTTCAACCTCTCAAAGAAAGGCATCGCCCCGGGACTATCCTGGCTGGTACTCGTCTTCGGCGGCTCGCCCGGAAGGACGATCCAGATACGGCTCGATGAATTCGGCGATGGCGTCGAGTCGAGTAAAGTAGGATCGCTCACCACCCGCCACCCGCGTGATAAGCCCGCGCCAGGCGACCTCTCCGGCCTCAACGGCCGTTTCTTCAAGCCAAATTTTGATTACAAACGATTGAATCACTAGCTCTGGCATACTCATGCGTACGAACCCGATCACCGGATGACACCATATAGCAGGAGCGTAGCACGGCCCCGTGAGACGGAGCGTATGCCGCTGCGTATTGCGCTTCGTATTATTGGGTATGCAGCAAATCGGCCATCGCTGCGCGCATGGCGTCAATCTCCTGCGAGAGGTGGCGCTGCGACTGGGACAGTTGTTCGTTAAGCAGGGAGAGACCGGCCAGCATGGCGTCTGCCGCGGCGCGATCCGGTGCCGCGAGATCGACAGTCGTTGGCGCGGTTACAGGCAGCTCGTCCTGCTTGATCTGCTCCAGGAGCTGCAAAGTTTGCTGCGAGGGCTTCACGTCCAATTCCTGTTCCAGCACCTTCTCACAACGCTGGTACTGGCGCAGCGCGCTGGAGCGATCGCCGGCGTAGTAATAGAGGCGCATCAGCCTGCGGTAGGTTCGTTCATGGGCGATATCAAGGCGCAGCAGGGCCGTGGCGCAGTCCAGTCCCGCCTGAAAATTTATCGTCGCTTCATAGTATCCGGCCAGTTTATCGAGCATGGACAGGTACATGTTCTGCAGTCGTTCGCGCTCGAAGACACACCAATCCTGGTACCAGTTTTCTAATAGATCACCGCGATAAAGAGCCACAGCCGTTTCAAGCTGGGCAACCTGGTGAGCGTCGGGAAGACGGCCGTTCCCTCCCTGCGTCTCTCTATAAGCCTGTTCAAACTGGCCGACGTCCAGCCATACCTGCTCGCTCAGATCGATGCTGATCCACTCTGATTCTACGGAAAGCAGACAATCGTGCGCATCGCTCGCTTCGTCGAGTGCCGACTGGAGCTGCCATAACGTTTGCCGCAGGTACTGTTTGGCCTGAGTTTCCGCCGTCTCCGGCCACAGCAGTCCAGACAATCGCTCGCGGGTAAAAGGCCGGCCGCGGTTGATCAACAGGTAACAGAAAAGCTCGCACGCCTTTTTTGAGCCAAGGCTATCGATCACATGATCGCCACATGTGGCTTCAAATTCTCTGAAGAGGTGAATATTGTATGCACCCATACGTCCGCTAATTCCTCCAGCCGCCAGGCAACAAAGAGGCGGCAGCAATATAACTGCGAAAGAGTGGCAGTAACCATCATAGGACCACGCGGCATATTGACACCTGATCGACGGTTATAGACTGGCTAGAAAGTGGGAGCCCCGGAACAAGGACCCTTCACACAAAGAAACGACTTCTTATTAGTATAAGCATACTACAAATCATGTCAATCAAGTCAAAGCCGATTTTAAGGAACATTCTGCCGTGAACTGCGCCATATCTATATTGGAAGCTTTGTAGGAGAAACTGGACCAGTGTCCTTTGCTACATTGCTTGGAGGCTATCAGCGCTGCAGCTTCGCGGCTACACTGCGCGTTTATGTGAAGCCGTTCAACGGCCGAACGAGGGTTAGCGATTATGATGTAGAAGAAACCGATGCCTTTGCCCTGCAAGTCGGCAATTGTGGCCCGTGTGAATGCGAAGAGGGCGAGGAGTAAATTGTCCGCGGTATGAACCTTGAATCAGAGCCGGGTCGAAACCCGGCTCTGATTGATCTGCGAATAATTATCCGGAAATTTCCTTATTACTGTGAACGAAGAAAGGGACCGGCCAGTGCTCGAGAAACCAGCGAGAACTACTTCACGCTGCCCGATTGTTCAAGCAGCGTCCTATCGAAATCACGCAGATCATTGATCGTCTGCACCCCCTGCGGCAGCTGGCCGCGCCGGGCGTGGCCGCCGTCGCCGAGCAGGGCAATTACCCGCCCGATACCGGCTGC
>JBJYWZ010000226.1:0-2196 GCA_046259725.1 Promineifilaceae bacterium (SeqCode)
CCGTGATATTCACGGCGCAGGCGTTTGAGCACCGTCTCGTAGGCAACATCGCGCAGCAGGGCGTGCTTAAAAAGGCGTTCCACCGTCCCGGCGAAACGGGATTTGGGCTGCGGAAAAACCAGCTCGCGCTCACGCAACACGTCCAGGCTGCCGGCAACCGGGCCACGGGCATGCTCGATGTCCGCAGCGCCGAAGAGGTAGGCCACGGCGTCATCCCAGAAGGTACGGCCGATGACGGACGCCTGCTGCACAACGGTCTTATCCTGTGGATCCAGGCGATCGAGACGCGCCTGAATGACGCCGGTCAACGAGGGCGGAACAGCTACCTCGCTAATTCGCTGATCATGGACCTGCCAATAAGGGTCGCTTTTGATAATGACCCCTTCCTCAATCAGCATTTTGATCAATTCCTCAACGTAAAAGGGATTGCCCTCGGCATTGTCAACAATGAGATCGCGCAGGGCATCAGGCAGATTGTTGAGCTTACGCAGCATTTCTTCAACGAGTATGCGGCCGTCTTCGCCGGTCAACGGTCCCAGGTCAACGAGTTGGTGAAAGGCATAGGCGCTTCCCCACGCCGGAAAACGGCGAAAAAGAGCGGGCCGGGCTATGGCCACAATTAAAACCGGCAGGCTTGATTGGCCGCTGATCAGGTCATCCAGAGCATCGAGGGAACTGTTGTCCGCCCAATGGAGATCCTCCAGAAGAATGACTACGGGGTGCGAATGAGCCGCGGTGACCACATATTCAGATATAAAGGTCAGGGCTCGCTCGCGCAGGCGCCGGGGATCATCAAGAGCCTCATCCAGGAAGGGGCTGTCACTAAAATCAAAACCGAGTAATTGGCCAACCAAATGCGCCTTTGGCAGAGCTTCTTTTACACTGCCTAACTGCTGCGCGAACCCTTCTTCAAATTTGCGGCGCACATTGTTGACGCTGTCATCCTCCTGAATGTTAAATTCGACCGTGAAAAGATCGCGCAGCAGGCCATAGGGCGATCCCTGCATTTGCGGATGTGCCTTGCCCTGTATAATACGCACCTCATGCGCCCGGGCCTCCAGCCACCCGCCAAATTCGGAGAGCAGGCGCGATTTGCCGATGCCTGCTTCACCAACGATGGTGATCAAACGGCCGTCACCCTGCTCGACCACGGCGGTGTAGGATTCTTTCAGCCGGGTAAGCTCCGCATCCCGACCGATCATGCGCGTAGCAACGCCTTCAATACCTCGCGGCGTCTGCGAAAAACGGCGCGGCCTGGCACGAAGCACCAGATAGGCGGCCTGCGGTTTAGCAAACCCTTTGGCCGTAATCGGCTCCTGTTGCTCAATGTCGAAAAGACCGCGCACCTGCTGGTATGTGCTGTGTGAGATGAACAGACCACCAGGTAAGGCGGCCGTTTCCAGGCGCGCGGCCAGGTTGACGTGGCGTCCGGCGACCGTATTTTCTCCCTCTGTACCGCCGCCGATGATCGCCATCCCTGTGCTCATGCCGATGCGTACAGCAAAATCAGCGACGCCCCACCGATCCTCTACTTCGCGCGCATAATCGTGTGCCGCAGCCAGCATCTGCAACGCGGTGCGAACCGCCAGTTCAGGCTCATTTTCGCGGGCAACGGGGTGGCCGAAAAGAGCCATCAGGCCGTCGCCCAAATACTTAAGGACGCGCCCACCATTGGCTTCAACGGGCACGGTCAGGCGCTGCATGGCGCCGTCCATGATCGCCAGGTGGTCCTCCGGGTCCATATCGCGCACGATGGCCGTGGAATTAACCACGTCCAGGAAGAGGGTGGTGACAAGCTTTCGCTGCTGATCAGGGCGCTCCGTGGCTTCTAAAGCAGCCAGCTTTTCGTGCAGCGGGGCGACGGCCGTGTCGACGACGGCATCCCCAAGCAGCGCACGCTGCTTTTCCAGGGCGTCAATAGCCTTTTGGATTTGTTCAATCTCACTTTCAGCCATTGATATTCTCCAGGCGATCACGGCAGAAACGAAGTTAATGAAGTGGTCAAGAAGA
Organism: Promineifilaceae bacterium (SeqCode); assembly: GCA_046259725.1. Lineage (GTDB taxonomy): Bacteria > Chloroflexota > Anaerolineae > Promineifilales > Promineifilaceae > JAACFF01. The sequence continues at coordinate 2,011 of JBJYWZ010000226.1, forward strand.
TGCCACTACTATATTATTATACTCAAGTCCAGGGTGCGTGTCAGCAGGCCGGTTACGGACACGACACGCGTGTTTTCGAACCACGTATTAGAAAACAGGCCGCATCCAGCGACGGCCGTTGACACATCCTGCTATCGTAAGTATAAATCCGCGCCCGCTTGCAAAGAATCAGGAGATGACCGCGGC
>JBJYWZ010000227.1:0-1583 GCA_046259725.1 Promineifilaceae bacterium (SeqCode)
GCGGTTCGAGATCAATCCGGCAATTAAGTCGGCGATCCTGGAGCGCTGTTAGCGCATCGGCAGCAGGGATTTTCGCGGAAACTGCCGGACTGTTTGCTCAAGAAAAGCGCTGTTTGGTTTCCGTGAAAAAATACGGTCGTATGAATGTTTGTACTTGATTTTCGCGACATCGCGACCCGGCGCATTACAATAATCGGCGATTGTCAGCCCTGAGTGCGAGAGGTACAAATTTATGAGCAGCAGCTGGTGGAAAGGAGAACGGGGTGAATGGTACGTGGTCGTACAGTTCATCCTTTTCGGCATCATTTTCCTCGCGCCTTTTTTGACGAGCCAGACCAGCGGCTGGTCTGATCCGTGGCACATGATCGGCCGTGTCCTGGGCATCCTGCTCGTGATTCTTGGGGGCATATTGGCCCTGGCCGGCCTGGCCAGTCTGGGCCGCAACCTGGCCGTTGTGCCTTATCCCAAAGACGACGCCAGCTTCGTCGGGTATGGCGCGTATAAGATCGTGCGCCACCCCATTTACAGCGGCATCATCCTCGGCGCCTTTGGCTGGGGCCTGCTGATGAACAGCGTTTTCACTCTCCTGCTGGCGGCCGTTCTCTTCCTGTTCTTCGACATCAAATCGCGCCGCGAGGAGCAATGGCTGGGCGAAAAATTCGACGGCTACGCCGCCTACCAGCAGCGCGTGCACAAGCTGCTGCCCTTCGTCTACTAGTAGAGCAAGCGGCGCACCGCCCTGGGAAAAGGCGGCACGCCGTTCGTCGCGACTGGTACCCAGGGAAACCTGTATTTAGCTACCCAAATTTCAGGTGCCCTTTGTAAGGGATGTTCCCGGCTTCGGCATCGTCGATCATTCTGAACCGTCCTGTTACGCCTTTATAATCACCAGTTCCGCTGCCGGCCACGACAGGATGCTGGCAGCTCCCGAAGATTGGCCCGCTCAGTGTTGAACAGTCCTCGTATTTCGCGGTGAAGACGTAGGTCGTCTCGAATGTTCCCGCATCGCCTTCTTCACCACTGCCGACATAGTTCTCGTGGCCACTCTCAATATATGTTCCGCTGGGCAAACATTCCCAGGAATCGACATATACATAGAGACATCCTTGCAGATCCCCTGTCATGTTGTTGGCGAAGTCAGCATCCTGGCCCTCGGCATCTTCACAACCGGGATCGCCGACGTTGGCGAAATAGGCGGTTCCCGAGAACTGGGTCGCTCCCGAAGCGCCTACGGTCCGAACAAAAGCAAACACAGAAAACACACTCATCATCGCCAGAGCGATACGCAGCCACATCTCGGCGCGACCTGATTTCAAGAAACTATCCATTCTCATCGTAATTTTCTCCCTGTTCATGGTTGGTTTAAACTCACATCTTCTTTCTGGCGCCGGACCCCGGGAACATTTTGACCATCAGATTCGCTCTATCTCAACCACACCTCCTCCTGGCTATCACAAAAAACACAACACCACAACGACAGGTCTCATCGTAGCATCAATAAGTTGTTTTTTATGATTTGATCACGGAAGCGGACGATTTGATCACGCTAGAGGTGCTCAGGGAAACTGAAGAGCGTTAGAAGG
>JBJYWZ010000228.1:0-1728 GCA_046259725.1 Promineifilaceae bacterium (SeqCode)
TGACCAATGTACAGGCTGTTTACTTCTATCAGCAGGGCCAACCCTGGCAGCAGCATCTTGTTTCATCGAATGGCAGCAGCGTGGAGTGTCCGCCGCAGACAACGGTGTACGAACTGCGCGTTGTTAAGCGTGATGGGACCGTGGAGGTCAGACAAATCACCATCAACGTCCAGCCCAGGCCTGGTGCGCCAATTATCGAGCGTTTTACGGTGGACCCGACGCAGATCAATTTTGGTCAGTGCGTGGATCTCACCTGGCAAATATCGGGTAATGTCAGCAGTGTGAGGCTGCTGCGTGACCAACTGGTATTGTGGGATGGCGCCCCGGTTAGTGGAACCATGCAAGATTGCCCGCCTTCCTCTGGTCAGGTCAATTACAGCCTTGAAGCCACCGGGCCGGGTGGCACAAGCCGCCTGCAGCGCAGCATTATCGTGGCGGAACCGCCGCCCAACCCGACTGCTACGCCAATTGCCTCACCGACATCACCGGCGGCGACGGTAACGCCGACGCCGGTCCCGGCAACTATTCTTTCGTTTACGTTGAATCCGACGGAGATCGAAACTGGTGAATGCACCCAGATTTCCTGGCAGGTCGGCGGAGACGTGGTGCGCATCCAGATCTCACGCAACGGCAGTGTGCTCCTTGATAATGCGACCTATTCGGGCAGTGAAACGGACTGCCTGGATATAAGCGGAACGTATACGTATCGCATTGATGCCCGCGGCGAAGATGGACAGATAGCCTTCTCGCAGCAGACGTTGACCGTTTCCGACGCGCAGACCGGTCCGCCGCTGGAAGGTACAAATTGGGTGCTGGATAGTTACTTCGACGGCGTCGGCGCGATGGTACGGCCGGTCCAGGGCACGGCGATAACGGCCGTGTTTGGCGTCGACGGTAATATGACCGGTTCCTCCGGCTGTAATACCTATGGCGCCGGTTATACAGTCGACGGTAACAGCATTTCGATTAGCACCCCCGCAGGGACGAACGTTTTCTGCGAGACGCCGTCAGGCATTATGGAGCAGGAGCAGCAGTACCTGTCCCTGCTGCCAATGGCGACTTCATTCAACCTGTCGTCCGGTTTCCTCACAATGACGGATGCAAACGGCCGCTTGATTCTGCAGTTTGTAACACGCGAGCGCTAACATTAATGAAACCCGGCTTTTTGAAACTGGTTGGTAAAATTAGTTCCATAAAAGAGCCGGGTTTCTGATAAGAATCGCCTGAAATCTACCTGATCTGAATCGAACATATGTGCTATAATCCTGTTGGGTTTTAGCTGATTTCACGCGAGAGGCCCGCAAGAAAGAGTTCTTTTATTTATTCTTTTCTTTTTGTACACCTCATTTGGCCTCCAGATGATTGCGGCCAACAGGAAACGAGATTTCCTACAACAGTGGAATTAAATGGTCAATACGAAAGTTTTTGCTGTCCTTGTTCTAATCGCCGTGACGCTCGTTGTCTTTGGCCTGACATCCTTGACGGGAGGAAATCCTGCTGCGCCTGTCGCGGCACTTAATCCGCAGCCGGCTGCTCCGGCCGTTATCGATCCACCTGATTCAGCCGTCGTCGATCCCGCTGCCCCGGCTGTCATCGATCCGGATGCCGGGGGTATTGTCTCTCACGATCACCTGCCCTTGATGGTTCGCTGGTCGAACTGGCGTCCTGAGTTCGGCCCCGCCTATGTCTATGCGCGTGAGGCGGATATGAATGGCTTGCTGAACCTGG
>JBJYWZ010000229.1:0-10433 GCA_046259725.1 Promineifilaceae bacterium (SeqCode)
GCCCCAGCACCAATAATCCCAATGATATTGGTTTGCTGCGGGTCTTATGAAACCTGGATCGAGATGAGCAGCATCTTACTTTTGACCAGACTTTACCGGCGGGCGGCTCCGGCCAGACATGTGCGGCGGCCGCTGCTCGTCGAGCGATTAAATGAATGGCTGGACATGGGGCAGCGGCTTTTTGTTGATCCTGGATGATTTTCACGTGATTCAGGATGAGGCTATTTTGAGGGTGCTGCGGACTTTGGCCGGCAATATACCGCCGGCGCTGCACCTGGTTCTGATCATGCGCGAGGAGCCTTCACTGCCATTGGCGGGATTTTTTACCTGTTGTGGTTTCCTTTGCTGGGCCGTGATCTGTATCGCCCAGGTCGCGATGGTATGCAGTAGGGCGTGGGTCACAAATTTGTGATGAATGTCATATTGTGAACATGAGTTTTGCCTGATTACAGGCCGTCACACATAAGCTATACTGTGGAAGGCTTATGTATTGTAATCAGAGGCTGTGAATGATGTCTTCGGGAACGCACCATATTGATGGCGCAAGGCACGTGGCAGACGGCGATCTTCCTGTGACGCGCGATTTGCGTTGGGGATTTCTTTCTTCGCTGCTGATCGCCGTGCTGACGGGAGCTGCTTCCATTGCCGGCCTTCTCTATCCCGGCAGGGTCTATCCGACGGCCGAACTGCAGCATTCATTCCTGGCAAACGACATCTTTACCCTGGTTCTCGGCCTGCCCATTCTGCTTATCTCCATGTGGCTGGCCTGGCGCGGTAAACCAATCAAGATTGGCCTGATTGGCCTGCTTTTTTGGCCCGGGGCGCTTTTCTACGGCCTTTATAACTACACCGCCTATCTCTTCGGCATGCCTTTCCAGGGAATGTTTTTCCTTTACCTAGTGATTGTCGTCCTGAGCCTCTATACCCTGATCGGCCTCGTGACCGTCATAGACGGAGCAGCGGTCAGGCATCGTCTTGCCGGGCACGTGCCTGAAAAGCCTGGCGGTGCGGTTCTTATTCTTTTGGGCGCCGCTTACGCCTTGCTCGCTACCGTCACGATCGTGAGCAATCTAAACGCTCAGGCATCCCTTGCCCAATCAGAACTGGCGGTGTTTGTGGCCGATTTCTTCATGGCCCCGGCCTGGGTAATCGGCGGCGTGCTGCTGTGGCGGCGCGAACCAGTGGGCTACGTGGGCGGTACGGGGCTGCTTTTCAGCGCCAGTATGTTATTCATCGGCGTGATCGGCATCGTGCTCTTGCAGGCAGTTCAGAGCGGGGCGCCATTCCCCCTGGTAGATGTCGCCCTTCTGCTGACCATGGGCCTGATTTGTTTCATCCCCTTTGGGTTTTTTGTGCGTGGGGTGCTGAAATCGTGAGGATGGGAAAGGCCCAGGATGCACAGCGGCACAACGAAGCCCTGATTTACTAAAAAATTGAAATACTTTTCAGGAGCAACAACATGAGCGAAAAAGTTTTGGTTACCTACGCCACTAAATACGGGGCAACGGCCGAAATCGCCGAAAAGATCGCCGAGGTGCTGCGGGCAAACGACCTGTCCACGGACGTCATGGATGTGAAGAAGGTAAAGGATTTGGCGCCCTATTCGGCCGTCGTGCTGGGCAGCGCGGTTTATATCGGCCGTTGGCGCAAAGAGGCCGTCAAATTCATGGAGGACAATGAAGAAGCGCTCGCTGCGCGCGACGTTTGGATCTTCTCCAGCGGGCCGACAGATGAGGGTGATCCCGTTGAATTGGTGAAAGGGTGGACGCTGCCGGAGAAATTAGAGCCGGTGGCCGAGCGCATCCAGCCGCACGACATCGCCGTATTCCACGGCGACCTTGATCCGGAGAAGATGAACTTCATCGAGCGCACCATGATCAAGAATATCAAGGTGCCGACCGGTGATTTTCGCGACTGGGACATGATCACGGCGTGGGCGACGGCCGTGGCCGGGACGCTGCAGGAATCGACTGCCTGATATGTAAGCTGCCTGGCTTCCGATGGCCCTCTCCGCGCCTTTCAGGCTGATCTGAACCACTGTTGATCGGGATCTTGCTGACGGCGAGGAGCATAGAATGAGCGGATGGAGCACAATTATTCATTAAAGAGAATAATTATGTCTGAACAACAATCATCAACCATGCCACCACTTCTCAACCGCGTCATGGGCGTCGTGTTGCGATCTCCTCTGCATGGGATAGCCAGCCGCTCCGTGATGCTGATCACCTTCCGCGGACGCAAGAGCGGAAAAATCTATACCACGCCTATCAGTTACCTGCGCGAAGGCGATTGGGTCACGGCTTTCACCGGCGCTCGCTGGTGGAAAAACCTGACCGGCGGCGCGCCGGTAACGCTCATGATCAAGAATCAGGAGTACCAGGGCCAGGCTGCCGTCGTGGTAGAAGACAAAGAAACAATTGCCAAAGCATTACAGAACTTCCTGCGCACGGTACGCTTTGACGCCAGGTTCTATCAGGTTAGATTTGACGATGACGGCGAACCCAACTGGGACGACATACAGCGGGCCGCGCAGCGCTGCGTTTTGCTGCGTATTGAACTGGTAAGCAGTGAAGAGCGAGATGTTGATGACGGACCACTACAATCCAGAAGGGAAAATTAATAAGAGACTATTGCATGCAAGAACCCGCTATTACGGCTGAAAACCTGGATAAATGGTTTGGCGACATTCATGCTGTCAATCATGTGTCTTTTGACGTCCGACAAGGGGAGATTTTCAGCTTGCTAGGCCCCAACGGCGCGGGGAAAAGCACGACGATCTCCATGATTTGCGGACTGCTCCCGCCTGATGAGGGAGATGCGCTGCTTCTTGGACATTCCATCACTCGAAACGCGGCCGAGGCCAAAGCATGTACCGGTGTTGTACCCCAGGAAATCGCCCTCTATGAAGATCTGACGGCGCGCGAGAACCTGGAATTCTGGGGCAAAATGTACGGGCTGCGCGGGGAGAAGCTGAAAAGCCGCGTCGATGAAGTGCTGGAGATGATCGGCCTGGTGGAACGGCAAAAAGATCGCGTGGAAACGTATTCCGGCGGGATGAAACGGCGCGTCAATATCGGTGTGGCCCTGCTGCACAAACCAGCGATCATCATCATGGACGAGCCCACGGTGGGCATCGATCCACAGAGCCGGCGGCACATCTTGGATGGCGTCAAGGACCTGCAGAAGCAGGGGGCGACTATCCTCTATACCACGCACTATATGGAGGAGGCGCAGGAGCTTTCGGATCACATTGCCATCATGGACGAGGGCAGGATCATCGCCAACGGCACGCACGAGGAGTTAGTGCGCATGATCGGCCGGCACGATCGCATCGACCTGCAGCTAACGGCGCCGTCTGCAGAACTGGCGGCGCAGTGGCGAGAAATCCCCGGCGTGTCCCAGGTCGCCTCTGAGAATGGTGTCGTAACCGTCCTTGCCGATGACAGCAACATTGTCCTGCCGCAGCTATTTGAAAAAGCGAATGAACATGAATTGCGTATCACGGCCGTCGACATTCAGGAACCCAACCTGGAAAGCGTCTTCCTGCACCTGACTGGGCGCGCTTTGAGGGATTAGAGCATGAAAGCGCTTGACATCGCCCTCAAAGATATGCGCCAATCCTTCCGCAGCAAGGGGGCGATTATTTTCATGTTCGTGATCCCTATTCTGATCACGGTCCTCTTTTATTTCATGTTTGGCCGTATTGCCGGCGGAGAGGATTCTTTTGAAGTGCCGCAAACGGTCGTTGCTCTGGCCAACCTGGACGAAGGTGAGGCGCCGGGCATCGGCTCGATGGGCGCTTTTCTGGCGGATGTGCTGCGGGGGGAGGATCTTGGTGACCTGGTCAAGGTGACGGAGATGAGCAGCGCCGCTGCGGCGCGGACAGCCGTGGACAACCAGGAAGCGGGTATCGCCGTGATTATCCCGGCCGGTTTTTCTGACGCCCTGGCAGGGCAGGGCGAACCGGCGGAGGTGGAATTGTACAGCGATCCCACGCTGACCATCGGCCCGGCTATTGTCAGCAGCATCGTCGGCCAAATTGTGGACGGCATGGCCTCGACCACCATCGGCGTCGGCGTCACGATCGAACGGCTGGAGGCAGCGAATGCAGAAATTACGCCGGAGATCGTGCAGGAGATTATTGATTCTTATACGGTCGCAGCCTCGCCGCAGCAGTCATCCGCGCTCACGCGCATGCAAGCGCCGCCGGGGGCCGATTCCGGATCAGGCGGTGAAATGGCCGAGCTGCTGGCCTATATCCTGGGCGGCATGATGGTCTTCTACGCCTTTTTTACCGGCGCCAATGTGCTGAATACGATCCTCACCGAACAGGAAAACGGCACACTGCAGCGTTTATTTACCACGCCTACGAGTCATCTGACCCTATTCAGCGGCAAATTCATCGCCGCGCTGATCATTCTGACCGTGCAGATCGCTGTCCTGCTTTTATTTGGATATCTCGTTTTTCATATCGAGTGGGGTGATCCGCTGCCGGTGGTTATCGCCGCCGCCGGCCTGGTGATTATCGCCGCTACCACGGGCCTGTTCCTGGTGTCACTGCTTAAAGACACGCGCCAGGGCGGCATTATTTTCGGTGGGCTGCTGACGCTCACGGGCATGGTGGGGCTTTTCACTGTATTCACGGTCGGGTCGCCCAATACGCCGCAAGCGCTGGACACCGTTTCGCTGCTGGTGCCGCAGGGATGGGCGATGCGGCCGTTCCGCCAGGCAATTGAGGGGGACGCCCTGCCCAATATCGCCCTCACTTTTGCCGTTATCTTACTATGGAGCGCCGTCTTCTTCTTCGTCGGCCAATATAGACTACGGAAACGGTTTGATTGAGTATGAGCTGTTAGCCGTCAGCTGTCAGTCTGACCGCTGACGATTGACAGCTGACCAGTTACCTTATGCGAATTATTGATTTAGCTCTGAAAGATTTACGCCAGATCACGCGTGACCGCAAATCCTTTATTTTTCTGCTGGCTATGCCTATCGTCTTCACGCTGCTGTTCGGCTATGCCTTTGGCGGGAACAGCACGGCCGATCCGCGGCTGCCAATTGGCCTGGCCGATGAAGACGGCAGCGAGCTGAGCCGGCAGCTGGCGGCCATGCTCGCCGCTTCGGAAATAGTGCGCATTCAAGTGGATGATGCGGCCGTTTCCGTTCTACAAGAGCAGGTTGCCGATGAACAGATCGCGGCCGCGATAGTGATACCGGCCGGGTTTGGCGAGGCGATGCTGCAGGCTCCTTCGACGGGCTCAGCGCCGCTGCCTGTTACGATCATTGGTGGTGGGCAGACCGGGTTTACAGCAGAGGCGGAAGTACAGGCCGGCGCGGCCCGCCTGAAAAGTGCCGTTCAGGCGGCGAGCCAGAGCTTGGAAACGACCGTTAGCCATGATCTGCTGCCGGAAGGGTCCAGCCGCCAGGCCTATTTTGATGATGCCTTCGCCGAAGCGCTCGCGGCCTGGGAGCAGCCGCCAGTCACAATTCTCCACGATGTATCGAGCGCTTTGACTGATGAAGAAGAGGAAGAAAACAGCCGGTACAGCGTCTTTGCCCACTCATCACCGGGCATGATGGCCCAATTCGCTATTGCCGGCCTGATGGGCGCCGCGGGCATTCTGGTCGTGGAAAAGAAGACAAAGTCCTTGCAAAGATTGCTGACCACGAATATGTCGAAAGACCAGATTATGGCCGGCCACTTCCTGGCCATGTTTGTTTTGATCTTCTTGCAGCTTTCGGTGCTGATCCTCTTCGGGCAGATATTCCTCGGATTGCCCTATTTGAGCCAGCCCCTGGCAACGATGCTGGTCACGATCGCCACAGCCTTTTTTACGGCCAGCCTGGGCATGCTCATTGGGGCGGCTGCTAAATCGCAAGAGCAGGTTGTCGTGCTCTCTCTGGTGCCCATGTTTGTCCTTGCCGCACTGGGTGGGGCATGGGTTCCACTTGAGTTTACGCCGGAAGCATACCAGCGCATCGCTTCATTAACACCGCTGGCCTGGGTGATGGAAGGTTATCTGGATATCCTGGTGCGCGGGCAGGGGGTGGTGGCCGTGAGCCCGGCCCTGCTGGCCCTGCTGATTTACACGGCCGTGCTGCTGATCCTGGCGGTATGGCAATTTCGGGTTGATTGATGAGGAAGTTTTTTGTGCATTGGAAGCTGCAATGAATCGAAGGAGCCTTTGATTATGGGTCGTGGCCCTGGTTTGAACAAAGCCGTTAACCTGCGGATGCTGCCATTTCTTGCCGCAGCCGGCACCGGCCTGTTAATGCTTCCGGGCGCGCTGCGGCTGAGAAGGCTTAAATATGGGCGCACGGCCGTCGGCGGCGTTGTCAATATGAAAGATGCCGTGCAGGCTTGCCGGAGGACGGGACTTCAGGGGTGGGACCTGGTTAAATTTGCCCAGCAGCTAACGGCGCGCAAGTTCGCCACCTATTCCACGCTCAATGTGTGGGATCCGCCGGGCCGCGCTTTTATTTGCGGCACCGGCTACTGCACGCAGTATAATCTGGCGCTGAAACATATTCTGGACCGGCTGGGGTTTGAGACAACGGCCGTTTTCGCCCCTAAGGTACGTATCCTCGACAATGAGGCATGGAGAATGGGCCACACCTGGCTGCGCGTCACGATCGAGGAGGAGACGCGGGATGTGTGTGCGGGACGCGTGGAGAATGAGCCGGGTAAGGTGCACTTTGTCCCGCTCAGTAAAGTATACGCAGGACGGCCGTTAACGATGTTCCTGACGCACCTGGGAATGGTATTCTTCATGGGCTTCCTGGAGTGGAAAGCCTTGATCACCGGGGCAGAGCCGCCCGCCTGGGCTTATAAAGAAAGGCAGTATGTCGCTGATTCATAAATAACCAGATTGGAGAAAGTCATGAAAGAAGATGGATGGTATCGATTATTTGAAGACCCGATTGATGATATCCCGGGGCGAATAGAACGCCTCAGGCAGAAATACGAACAGAGACTGATGATCTTTGTCATGCTGCTTATCGTGGGACTGCTGCTGCTAACAGCGTCGGTCGAGCCCAGTTTGTTAGCTATCGGGGGCCTATTAGCTGTGACGGCCGTTGCCGGTGGCGCGGCATTAACAGCAATAACACATAACCAGCTTTGCCTCTACCGCACTGTTCAAGAAATGCGGCAGTTGAGCAAATTGAAAGAACTACAAAGTTAAACAGACGGGAATTCCCGTGACGCAGCGAATACTTGTTACTTATGCTACCAGAGCCGGCTCCACGGCAGGTGCTGCCGAATTTATCGGCAAGACACTGGCTGAGAATGGTTTGGCGGTGAACGTCCTGCCAATGAGCGAAGTAAAAGACCTGACACCATACAGCGCGGTGGTTGCCGGCAGCGCCATTCAGGGCAAGCAGTGGCTGCCGGAAGCGATGGAATTCATGCAAGCCAATCGAGCGGCACTACAAAAGGTACCCGTTGCTGTCTTTTTGGTTTGTATGACGCTGGCGATGTCTGATGGCGAACGGTACCGTGAGATGGTGGCCACTTTCTTAGATCCGGTGCGCGCCATTGTCACACCAGTCAGCGAGGGTTTGTTTGCCGGCGCGCTGGACATCAGCACCGTGCCCAATTTCCGCACGCGACTCGGTTTTCGCCTGAGTGTCTTAATGGGGGTCTGGTCAGAGGGCGACCATCGCGACTGGCACGCGATTCGCGCCTGGGCTTATTCGCTGCCGCCGCTCTTGCTAACGGCGGGCAGACAGTAATGCCGGCCGACATTCCAGATAGAAGCTTCGCGGACGCGTAAGCCGCCGAAATCCCTGGCTGGTTGTGTGGAGTTCCTGGACATGGGTGCTGCCGTTACAAAACAGGCCAGGCCAATGGCGCCAGGGTAGTTCCGCCTGAATTTAGCAAGCGATTCGTGTTTTTTTACATCCAAAAGAGGTGACATTTGTAACTTGACCGGCAGCAAAGAAATAGGTTACGTTTTGGAAAACCTTTCATTAATAACCGTCTATTTCTTAAGCGCACAGGAGATAAGGTGATGATGGATCCCAGTCTAGACCAAACGGCAGCTGCCTGCATCCGGCCAAGCTGTGACGGCTGCGAGATTCAAGGCCAGCTGCTCTGCATCCATACAAAAAAGGACTTGATGGATTTTGGCGTGTTATTTGTTATGTGGGTCATTCCGTTTTTGGCGGGCATGATCATTGGACAGTTCTGGTGGGCGCTGGCTATCTGGTTTGGTTTGGCAGTTGTCTTCTTTGTTTATGTGGAAGCAGTGGTTCTCTGCCGGCACTGCCCCCATTACGCCGAATCAGGTTCAGTGCTCAAGTGTCACGCCAATGCCGGGCTGCCAAAAATACCGGCCTATGATCCACGGCCGTTACATACCTGGGAGAAAGTGACGTGGCTGCTTTACGCAGGGGGCCTTCTCCTCTATTTCATTCCCTTCTTCATCATCAGCCAGCAGTGGCTGCTGCTGATCATTACCGGCTGGGCCCTTACAGCCGCTGCGTGGACGGTACAGCGCACGCAGTGCAGCCGCTGCTACCATCTTTCCTGTCCGGTTAACCGCGTGCCGGATGATGTGAAGGTCGTGTTTTATCAAAACTATCCCGACTTTGCGCCAAAAGAGGGCGAAGCGCCTTGATGTTCAAGTGGACGAGTTTTTCAGTTATTCGGGTTTCACTTGTTCAGTAGTCATCTGGTAAGCGAAAAAACCGGCAATCTGACCAAGCAGAATAGGAGCATTTAAAATGACAGTTGACTTAACTCCAGACCAGGTATGGGAAGAGATTGAACAAAATGTGTTTGCGGTCATCGGCATGGTGACGAAGGACAATGAAGCGCGTACAGTGGGCATTGTCTACGTTGTTCGCGACGGGCGCCTGTATATCGCCAGCGATAGCGATGCCTGGAAGGTCCGGCACATCAAGGAGAACCCGCATGTTTCGCTGACTATTCCCGTCCACAAGAGCGTGCCGCTCATGCCCTGGGTAAAAATTCCTGCGGCTACGATTACTTTCTGCGGAGAGGCAAAGATCCTGAATCCTTCTGATGTATCACAGGATATTTTTGAGGCGTTATTCCGCGGCATGACCGAGGACCAGGAGCGGCTTGCCAGCACTTCCGTGATCGAGGTAACGCCGGAGAAGGACTTTATTACCTATGGCATTGGCGTTTCGCTGATGCAGATGCGCGATCCAAAACTGGCGCGCGGCCGCGCGCCAGTTGGTGTTTGATCAGGACAGGGGTATCAGGCAATGAGTGCCAAAGGCAGTTCAGTCGAAATCCCAGTATCTCATCGAGATCTGCTCGCCGGGCCGGTGAATGCCGTCCTGACGACGGTGATGCCCGACGGCCAACCGCAGACTACGCCCGTCTGGTGTAATCTGGATGGCGACGAGGTATTGATCAACACGATGAAGCAGTTCCAAAAGTACAAGAATATGTGCCTGAATCCACGGGTGACACTGCTGGCCTACCGCCTGGACCAGCCATTTCGCAACATCGAAGTGCGCGGCCGTGTGGTGGAGATGAGCGAGGAAGGGGCGCTGGATCATCTCAATGTGTTGACCGCGATGTATGGCAGTGGTTCTGAGTTTTTTGGCGATTCGGTGGACGCGGAGCTGCGGCATAAGTTTGATCCCGTCAAAATTCGCATTCGCCCTGACAGGGTGCGTGTGGAGGGCTGATCATGGATGCCGAACGAAGTTCGCACACAATTCCCGAATCGCACCAGGATTTACTGCTCGACCCGGTGTACGGCGTGCTGACAACGATGATGTCTGACGGCCAGCCACAAATGAGTATGGTGTGGGTCGACTACGACGGCCGTTATCTTCTGATCAACACTATACTTGAACGCCAGAAGACCCAGAATATGCTGGCCAATCCTAAAGTTAATGTGCTTGTGATCGATCCCCACGACGGCAACCGTTTCCTGGAGGTGCGCGGCGAGGTCGCCGAAATCACCCAGGAGGGAGCTGTCGCCCATGCGGACAAACAAACTCGTCTGTACTCTGAAGAGAAACAGCAGCACTTCTATGGCGATATTTACCCGGAGGAGCGGCGGGAGCAAGAAACGAGGGTGATCGTAAAGATCTCGCCCACGAAGATCACCACCAACGCCGTCTTCAGTTAGAGAGATTATCCCGGAATCCTCGTTGCTGGTTTCCGGGATGATGACAAAATCAATTCGCGAACCAGACCCACAGCACGTACGCCGCATAGACGGCTATCAAGATCGCGCCTTCGAGGCGGCTGAGCCTGTGACCTGTTGTCAGGAAAACGAAGAGCAGCACGACCGTTCCCAGGAGCAGAATCGTGGAGGTGAAAAGATCGGCCGTGCCTACGGGTATCGTCCCGCCTTCAATAAGCAGCACCAGCACCCAGGGGAGACCCAGTCCGATCAGGATATCAAAGACGTTGGAGCCGACGGCGTTGGCGACGGCCATGTCAC
>JBJYWZ010000230.1:0-2252 GCA_046259725.1 Promineifilaceae bacterium (SeqCode)
GGCCCAAGTCACTCTCTTCTTTGACCAAATCGGGGAATTTGACCCAAATGAATGAGTGTACCCACCCCGCCGCCGCCCGAACTCTCGTGGATGATGAGACGTCCTATTGTCTTACCGGAGCCAGCCGCGAATGCTATGTCAGGCTCAGCTTAACTGATCGAGTTGAGGAAAAATGATGAGCTCGGGTCAAGACCAACTGAGGGAGAATTTCGTTGCGTAAGGCACTGGGAGTTTTGGCGCTCATTCTAGGCGTGCCCGCTCTTTGCTGGTATGCGGCCGGGCACAACGGTCGGGAGATGGAGCAAACCGTGACCGAAGGCGCGCGGGGGGCGGCTAACGATGCGAAAACATGGGTTTCAGGGCGTGATATCGAAGTCAGCGGCGTTGTCAGCAGCGCGACTGAGCGGGATGCAATCCTCGACGCGCTGGATAAGGTCGAGGGGCGCCGAGTGGTGCGCGACAAGATGGAGATCCTACCTGTTGCGTCACCATACGTTTTCTCCGCTGAAAAGACTGCTGAGGGGATAAGTGCGTCTGGCTATGTGCCAACCGATGACGCGCGGCGGCGGCTAAGTACCGAATTAAAAGGAAGCGCGCCAGACTTGAAACTGGCTTCGGGTGCACCCGACGGCTGGAGCAGCGTGGCGGTAGACGGCCTGGCGGCGCTAGCGGCTCTGGAAGAGGGAAAGCTGGCCATGTCGGATAAGACGGTCACTCTATCGGGGATTGCGAAGACGACAGCCGAGGGTGAGAAGGCGCTGGCCGAGCTAGATGATCTGCCTGAGGCCTACACGCTCAAATCATCGCTGACGTACCTCGCCGAGGGCCAGCCCAACTTCAAGCTGCAATATTCGGCGTCCGAGGGGGCGACGGTGAACGGCCAGATACCCGCAGGGCTGACCCTTGAGAAAGTTGCTGACGCGCTCCGCCTCGATAAGGTCTCGGGTGATGCTGAGCCAGGCTCGTGGGGCGATCCGAAACGGGCTCTTGCGGCTTTGGACAAACTGGCCGAGTGGCTGCCAGAGGTCGAGAACCTGACGTTGCGCTCCTTGGACAAAGGCTATGAGCTTGTAATTGGAGCGGTGCCCGGCACAGATCTAGAGCTTCTCAAAGGCGAAATGGCAGATGCCATGGGCGAAAATGTCTCGATCGCCGTCAATTTCGCCAGCGACTTGCCACCGGAGGGGACGACCCGAGTCAATGCTGCGACGGGCGAAACGGAGGTCATGACTGGCGGGCACTGGTTGCCGCAGTTGGACTTCACGGCAGACTATGACCAATGCCAGGGCCAGGCAGATGCGCTCTTAAGCTCGCGCCACGTCAATTTCGTCACTGCATCGGCGCGCCTCGATGCCAAGTCGCTGCGGGTGATCAATGCGATCACTGCATTGGTTCGGAAATGCGTGCAGGCTGGTGCGTTGAAGGTCGAAGTAGAGGGCCATACGGACAATCAAGGTGACACCGACTTCAACCAGAAGCTAAGTGAAGACCGAGCCCTCGCTGTGGTGAAGGCGCTGATTGAGCGTGGTGTTCCCGAAGCGGCCATCGCCGCAGCTGGGTACGGCGAAACCAGACCCATCGCAGATAATGATACGGAAGCGGGGCGTGCTGCTAACCGGCGCGTGGCGTTAGTCTTTACGCAAAAACCAGCCGGAGCGGCACAGTAAGGAGAATTTGAGATGTTTAAGAATTGGGGCTTCCTACTGGGCGAGATGTGGGGCGTGATCCTGTTGGCGACGCTACTGGGGTTATTTGCCGGCTGGCTCATCTGGGGCGGCCGCCGTTTTGGCGGACCGGACAGCAGCGAGGTTGTGCGGCTGCGCGCAGATCTGGATAACTGTCGCGACACTTGCAAGGAGAAAGACGCAGCCATCGGTCGTCTCGAAGCGCGGCTTAGTAGCACCGCTGATCTCGATTTTGATCGTGACGGGGTAATCGAGGGCGTGAACGAGGGCATCAAACCAGTCACGCTGGCCGCACCGCGGGCGGGTAAAGCCGACAATCTGAAAAAGATTAAAGGCGTGGGGCCGCAACTTGAGCAGCTTTGCAATCGTCTCGGCTTCTGGCATTTCGACCAGATCGCCACCTGGACAGAAGATGAGGTCGCCTGGGTCGATGCCAATCTTGAAAGGTTCAAGGGCCGAGTCACACGCGACAACTGGGTCGAACAGGCGAAGGTTTTGGCTGCCGGAGGACAAACAGAATTTTCCAAACGAGTCGATGCCGGCGATGTCTACGACGAGGATGCTTGA
>JBJYWZ010000231.1:0-2176 GCA_046259725.1 Promineifilaceae bacterium (SeqCode)
GCCCTGAATATACTTCGTAAAACGTTTGCGCAAACGTTTTTTCAGACGGCTTGCAAGGGGCTTCAGGAAGTCATGACGACTATCAAGGATGTGGCGAATCGGGCGGGGGTTTCCATATCGACCGTTTCGCATGTCATCAACAATTCACGCGCGGTCAGCGAGGAGTCGCGCCAGCGCGTGGAAGAGGCGATGGCCGAGTTAGACTACCAGCCCAATACCCTGGCGCGCAGCCTGCGCCGCCAGCAGACGCAGAGCATCGGCATGATCGTCCCCGACATTGCCAACCCCTTTTTTGCCGAAATTGCGCGCGGCATCGAAGATTCCTCTTTCCAGCAAAATTACAGCATCATTCTCTGCAACAGCGAAGGCGACCTGGAAAAGCAGGTCGCCTATACCAACTTGCTGATTCAGAACCAGGTGGCCGGCATCGTTTTTGTCGCCGCCGGTGTGAGCACAGAACTGGTAGAAGATCTGCAGCACAGAGAGGTGCCGCTCGTTGTCGTCGATCGCGCCGTGCCGCGCGTCGAGGTGAACTCGGTCATGACCAACCACAACCAGGGTGGCCGGCTGGCGACGCAGCACCTGATTGATCTGGGGCATCGCCGTATCGCCTGCATTTCCGCGGGATCGGGGCTTTCGCCCAGCGCCGATCGCGTGACCGGCTATATGGAGACGCTGTGGGAAAATAATATGCCCGTCAATAAAAAGTTAATTATGCACGGTGATTTTCAGTACGAGAGTGGTTACAAAGCCGTCCACACGCTGTTGGACCTGCCGGAACCGCCAACGGCCGTTTTTGCCTGCAATGACCTGATGGCCGTCGGCTGCATCAGCGCCGCCGCCGAACGAGGGCTGCGTGTGCCGCAGGACCTGTCTGTTGTTGGTTTTGACAACGTCAGGCTGGCCTCATTCACCAACCCGCCTTTGACGACGGTGTCCCAGCCGATGCGGCAGATCGGGACGTTGGCGCTGGAACTGCTCATGGAGCGCATCAACGATATCGACAGTCCGGTACGTATTGAACAGCTTGATACGGAGCTGGTTGTCAGGCGTACGACGGCCGCTCCCCGTCATACAGATTAGCTGCACCAGGCCGGCTCATGCTGCCTGTTCTTTTCCAAAACACGTTAATATCCCGGGTTCCCATAAACCTGGAGAGGAGTTCATATATGGCCGCAACCGAATCCAACATGTTACCTCTCGGCACGCTTGCCCCCGACTTTTCCCTGCCGGACACGGTTTCCGGCGATGAGATTGCGCTGGCGGATATTCAATCTGATCGGGCGACGGTGATCATGTTCATTTGTAATCACTGTCCCTATGTGCAGCATGTAAACAAGGAGCTGGTGAGACTGGCCGGGGATTACAAGTCCCGGGGAGTGTCCTTTGTGGCGATCAGCTCTAATGACGTGGAGGCTTATCCCGCGGATTCCCCTGAACGGATGAAAGAAGCGGCCGCGGAGCTTGGCTATCCCTTCCCCTATCTCTACGACGAAGATCAAAGCGTGGCCAGGGCCTATCAGGCTGCCTGCACGCCTGATTTTTATGTGTTTGACGATCAAATGAAGCTGGCCTATCGCGGTCAATTAGACGGCTCGCGCCCGCGTAATGATGTGCCCCTGACAGGAGAAGATGTGCGCGCCGCGTTAGATGCAATCTTAGCCGGCGAGCCTGTCCCCGCGGAACAAAGGCCCAGTATCGGCTGCAACATCAAGTGGAAGGAACTGTGATCAGTAAATGGTAACCAGTACCGGTGGCTGAAAACTGAGAACTGAAAACTGAACCATGAACCACACGCCTCATATCGTCGTTGTCGGTAGTCTGAATATGGACCTGGTGGTGGAAGTGCCGGTCATTCCACGGCCGGGCGAGACCGTGCTGGGCAAGAACTTCGCCACCTTTCCGGGCGGCAAGGGCGCCAACCAGGCGGTGGCTGCGGCGCGGCTGGGCGCGCGCGTCTCCATGATCGGCCGCGTCGGCAAGGATGCGTTCGGCGACCAGCTTCTGGCCAGCGCGCGGGCTGACGGCATCGACGTGACCCGCGTGGGGCGTGATGAGAAGGCAGCTTCCGGCGTGGCCATGATCGCCGTCGATGCGCAGGGGCAAAACAGCATCGCCGTGGCCTCGGGCGCGAATTTCCGCCTGACGGCCGAACACGTGCGCCGTGCGTGGGCGG
>JBJYWZ010000232.1:0-27828 GCA_046259725.1 Promineifilaceae bacterium (SeqCode)
CGATAGAACGCTGCTGCCTGTAATCGAGCGGGCTGTGCGCCAGGGAAACGGCCAGGAGCTGATTAGGCCGCAAACTGGCGTCATCCACACCGTGTGGCATGTCCAGTACATCGTAGCAGTAGCCATATTCTTCATTCCAGAATCGCTGGAAGCCTATTTTTACCCGCCCGGCAAGCGCCTCGTATTCCGCTGGATCTTCACCCAGTTCCCGGCCAACCTCGGCTACCACCAGCAGGGCGTTGTACCATAATGCATTGACCTCCACCGGCTTACCGGTTCGCGGCGTCACCACCCAATCATCTACTTTGGCATCCATCCAGGTCAGCTGCACGCCCTCTTCCCCGGCATAGAGCAAGGCGTCTTCCACATCCATGCCAATGTGGTAGCGCGTGCCGTTTTTGTACCAGTCGAGGATATCAAGCAACACCGGATAAAGCTCCGCCATCAGCAAAATATCACCGGTTGCGGCCAGGTATTTGCGGATCGCTTCAACGTACCACAGCGAAGCATCGACCGTGTTGTATTCAGGAACCTCCCCTCCATCGGGAAAGCGATTGGGAATCATGCCCTCGCTGACATAGCCGGCGTAAGTGCGCAGGATACTGGCCGCGATTTGCGGTCGGCCTGTATCCAATGTCAGACCTGGCAGGGCAATCATTGTGTCGCGGCCCCAATCCCCGAACCAGGGATACCCGGCGATGACGGTACAACCGTCGGGATCGTCCGGTGTGGACCTTTGCACAATGAACTGATCGGCAGCGAGCACAAGCTGCTGGATCGGCTCAGGCAGCGACACTGTGAACACCGACCTCGCAAGTTTTAGTTTTTCATTCTCATAAGCAATGCGTTCGGCAAACGCCTCACCCCCGTTCAAATTGACATGACTTTGAGTCGTGGCGGCGATCGTCAAAGATTCACCGGGCTGCAAAATGGCGCGCAAATGAGCCGCGTAAACATGGTCTTCTTCGACGTCACTCTGTCCGCGTAACTCTTCTTCGCTCAGGAGAAAATCTTCATACCATTCAAAGCGCGGCTGAATCTGAGCTTTGTCGCTGAACAGATAGAAGGGTTCGGCTCCGGGAAACATGGAAATGCGCAGCCCTCGTTCAATGGGCAGGATCTCGGGCTGCCAATCATTGATTATGGTCGTACTATGGTAGTCGCGATAGTTGGCGAACAGTTTGGCCTGCAGCAAGAGCGGCGCCGTGGCGCGCGCCAGATGATAATGCACATAAGTCGTATTGGCGCCGGGCTGCATCCAGATTCGCTTTTCAAGCAGCGCGTTGGCCAGGGCGAAGGTCCAGACAGGGGACGTGCCTTCCAGGTGAAAACGGTTGATGTGGTGGTGGCCGTTCGGTTCAACAAGCGGCGTGCCGTCGCTCCAATTATTGACGAATAGGGGATAGTAATGACCGCTTTCTGCGTGAACGCCGTTATATTCGGCTGTTTCGTCCAGTTTGGCTACCAGCAGGGTGCGGCCCAAAGGCGGGTTTAAGGCCGCCATCAGCAGCCCGTGGTAGCGCCTGGTAAGCATGTTGGCAATGGTCCCCGCTGCAAATCCGCCAATGCCATTTGTGACCAACCATTCCCGTTTTCCAGCAATTGCTAAATCGCCGCACAGGTCGCGGCCGAAATCAATCAACATAGTCGATTACTCCAGAAGTTAAGCTCGGCAAAGATATGGTCGCGGTTGTGAATGTGCCTTATGCTGCGAAGGTTCGTAAGAATTTTCAAATTCACCTTGCTCATTAGTGGGAATGCCGTTACATTTTCCCTCAATCTACCAAAGCTGGCTAGTCGAATGATGCCGGCCGCCACTTTGTAATGCGCCAGAGATCGAACTGAACCGATGCAGACTGCTTCACCCGCTTATATTGAAGCCATTATCACCCGACTGAGAGAACTTTACCCCGATGCTCATTGTGAGCTGAATTATGAGACGCCGCATCAGCTCCTCGTGGCGACCATTCTTTCGGCGCAGTGCACCGATGAACGTGTCAACAAAGTCACGCCGGATTTATTTGCCCTGTACCCGGACGTGACCGATTTCGCCGCGGCCGATCGCGCCGAACTTGAAGAAGCAGTCCGCCCCACCGGATTTTTTCGCCAGAAAGCGAGATATATTCAGGAGTCAAGCCAGGCGATCCTGCAGCGCTACAACGGTGAAGTGCCTGACACCATGGATGACCTGCTGACCCTAAACGGCGTGGCGCGAAAAACGGCCAACGTGGTTCTGGGAGAGATTTACCATGTCGCAGACGGCATCACGGTTGATACACACGTCAAGCGGCTGGCCAAACGACTTGGTCTGTCCAGCCAGACAGACCCAGCGAAAGTCGAAAAGGATCTGATGGCCATTATTCCGCAGGAAAGCTGGATCGAAATCTCTCACCTGCTTATTTTCCACGGCCGTCGCGTCTGCTCCGCCAGAAATCCGGACTGCGCCAACTGCTCACTGAACGATCTCTGCCCATCAGCCGCGGTGTAATACCTATTTCTTCGAAGTTAATCTTCTAACCTGCGCGCACATAGTCTTGCCCCGTTCTCAGCATTATCCCATTCAGAATCAGGCGGCTGCACGCCCAGCGACGACAGGAAAAGCGGCGGCGGGCACATATTGGGGATATGGCTCGGCATGATCGCCTGCTCCGCATTGCCCAGGGTTTGAGCGGCCGTTACATATTCCAATTCGCTGGTGCACAAACCAGAACCGCGCGCCATGACATAGCGCAGCCTAAATTTTGCGACCACCTTCCCGAATAATCAATGTCGGTCGGTTCATTGGGAACAGCCGCCGCATACAACCATGCTCAAGAAATTTTATCCAACGAGATCTCAGTTGAGCGGCTACGGCCGTTGAAGGGCCGGTAAATATAGAAATTCGGTGGGAATTGCAAAGTGATTTTGCAGCTTGAGCCAGAGCGTTTCCGCCATATCTGGATTGGTGTCGATCAAATTGTCGCCCTCGTAGATCGAACTCGCTTCTATCCTGTAGAGCTGGTCTTGCTGCGGTACCTGTTGCGCGTGAATCAGCTTATATCCATCATTTTTAATCGAGAAAAGGTTGGTACGCGGCGCTATCCAATAAGCGTCGCCATTGGGATCTGTTTCGCCGGCCATCTCAGCATAAATTGGGCGGCTCTGCAATGGTCCAACTCCCTTCATCAGCGGCGCCAGACTGCGCCCGCGCATCTGCGGTGGTATGTTGATGCCTGCAAACTGTAGTATCGTGGGAGTCACATCGAGATGATCAACCGGCTCATCGAAGACGCGGCCCTGTGGCAGCGTGCCGCTGTAACGAAAGATGAGCGGCACGCGCAGGACTTCTTCATACAGCGAATTTCGATGCACCCATTTGCCGTGTTCGCCGAACATCTGCCCGTGATCGCTGGTCAATACGATCAGGCTGTTTTCCAGCAAACCCCGGCCTTCCAGATCGTCCAACATCAGGCCAAGCTGCTGGTCCCAATAGGCAATCTCCCCATCATAGAGCGCGATCAGATGCTCAAGATCGCGGGGGCCGAGGGTGATCTTACCGGAGACGACATCCTGCCCATGCCCAAATATTTCCGGCGTCAGAAAGCCAGTGTAATCCGGGTCAAACTTTGTATCGAAGGGAGACGGCGGATCGTACCAGGAGTGGGGATCGAAATAGTAGAGGAATAGGAACAGCGGCTTGTCGCTCGCAGCCAGCGCTGTACTGTTGGCATTGAGCCACGCCTGGGCCAGTTTGTTGACAGAAGCGGCCTTGTAACGATCGTCGCCCTCGGTCTGGGCATAATGATCGAACCCCTGACTATAGCCGAACTGCGCGCTTACCCACCAGTTGTCGACAAAACCGGCCGTGACATAGCCGCTGGCCCGCAAATACTCGGCCAGGAGCGTTTCACTATCCGGTATGCGGCGAGTCATGTCGGACCATACGGTGTCGACGTCGGAAGGAAGGCGCCCGCTGAGCAGGGCCCCATTGGAGGGATTGGTCCACGATGACACGGCCGTGGCCTCGGAGAAGAGCACGCCCTCATTAACCAGGCGCGCCTCCACAACCGGCGCGGTCGGCCGTGTATAGCCGTAGGACTGCAAATGATCGGCGCGCAGCGCATCGACTACGATCAAGATAATGTTGGGGGGACGGCCGTCGTCAGCGCTCACTTCTTGCTTCGCAAATCCAATCAGCGGAAGCAGCCCAATAAGTAAAATCAACAGCAGTGGTTTCAACGCGGCAGGGCGCATCTCCGGACTCCTTTGAATGGACTGTATGGCGGATTCACTTCCAACCCTGAGAGGCGGACAATCAACCTAAATAAGCATTCTGCGGATATTTGCCCTTAACATCAGAAAAAAAGGCGGCCAGTTTGGCTAAATCAGCTTCCATGTCGCCGCTGGGCATCAGCGGCGGCCCGATCTTGATCGTCTTCGTTGCATAGTCAAATCCCACAGGCACAATTGGTACTCTCGCCCCGTCGGCAATGCGATAGAATCCCGTCTTCCACCGGTCCACTTTGCCGCGGGTGCCTTCCGGTGTGATAACGAGGACAAATTGATCGCGCTCATTAAACGTTTCCACAGCGCTGCCGACAATGCCTCCAGCCGCGTTACGATCGATCGGCACACCGCCGAGCCAGCGGAGGACCGTACCAAGCGGTTCCCAAAATAATGTCTCTTTGCCCATAAAATCAAGTCGCAAACCCAATGACAGAAGCACATTTACTCCGACCGGGAAATCGATATTCGACGTATGTGGCACGACGATAATGATGAATTTTGGCTCGTCCGGGAAATTACCTTTGTAAGTCCAGCCAGAGGCGGCCATGGACAAACGGCCGATAAAGTGCGACAGCCGGTTGCCGCGATGAGGAACTGAGGGCGGCAGTTCAGGCAGTTTGATCCGTTCCGCAAGTCCCATTATGACTTAAGCTCTAGCCAATTTATACCCGTGCTGGCATCAACTTTCAAGGGCACATCCAGCTTCAATGCCCCGGACATAATATCCAGTACGAGCTGCTTCACTTCCACCAGTTCCTCCTGCGGGACTTCAAGCACCAGTTCGTCATGAACCTGCAGGACCATGCGCGCCCGGTAATCGGCGAGCGCCTCATGCAGTTGCTTCATAGCGATCTTAATTATGTCGGCAGCCGTACCCTGAATGGGATGGTTCACTGCTTCGCGTTCGGCGCGCATCATGGCCTGGCGATTGCTGCCGCTGGCAGGCATCTTAAAGATCGGAAAATAGCGCCGCCGTCCGAGCAGTGTTTCCACATAGCCCTGCGTCCTTGCCAATTCTTTGGTCTGGTCCAAATAGAGGCGAATGCCGGGAAAACGTTCAAAGTAGCCGGCAATGTAATCCTCAGCCTCAGCCAACGTCAGCTCAGAATCGCGCGCCAGACGATAGGCGCCCATACCATAAATCAGGCCGAAATTGACCGCCTTGGCAAAGCGGCGCTGATTGAAGGTCACTTCCTCAATGGGCACGCCATAAACAGCCGCGGCCGTCGTGCGGTGAATATCCTGATCCTGCAAGAAGGCATCGATCAAGGCTTTGTCCTGGCTGATGTGCGCCAGCACCCTGAGCTCGACCTGCGAATAATCCGCTGCCAGGAAAAGCCAGCCCTCATCCGTGATAAACCCGCGCCTGATCTGCTGACCAACCTCACTACGAATGGGGATATTTTGCAGGTTGGGCGAATTGCTGGCAATGCGACCGGTGATTGCCCCGGTCTGGTTAAAGCTGGTATGAATACGCCCGGTATTCGGATTAACCATCGCCGGCAGTGCATCCACGTAAGTGCTTTTCAGCTTGCCAAGCTCGCGATAGGATATGATAGCGTCAATGATGCCGCTGGTATCATTTTGTTTGAGAGAGTCGAGCACGCTGGCGGAGGTTGAATAGTGACCGCTTTTCGTTCGTTTTAAGCCTTCATGCGGCAGCTGCAATTTCTTAAATAGTATATCGCTCAACTGCTGCGTCGAATTGACGTTGAAAGGTTCGCCGGCAATCTCATAAATTTTCATTTCCAGGGCTGCCAGCTCATCCGTTAGCTCACGAGACATCTGCTGAAAAAAGGCCACATCGAGCCTGACACCTGCCTGCTCCATGGCCGACAGGACCTCAACCAGCGGCATCTCCAGATCTAGAATGTCTTCCTGATTCTTGGCTTTGATTTCCGCCTTCAGCGGCTTAACCAGGCGCAGCGTGATATCGGCGTCGGCGGCGCCGTAGGGCGCGGCCTCGTCGATAGGCACCTCGGCAAAGGTTTTCTGCGAACGTCCTTTGCCGATCAGCTCACTGATTTCGGTCATCTCGATGCCCAGCCGCTGGCGCGCCAGATCTTTCAGCCCCTTGTGTTTGGTGGCTGGATTGGTCAGCCATTCGCCGATCATCGTATCAAAGCTGATTGGTGAAACGCGCAGACCGTGCTGGTCGAGGACGGTGTAATCATATTTTGCATTGTGAGCGATCTTGGCGATATCAGGATTGGTCATCGCCGGACGAATTGCCGAAAGCACTGTTTCCAGGGGCAGCTGATCCGGAGCCAACGTCGCTTCGCCGGCAAACAGGGACATCTGACCTTGAGAGTTTTGTGCGGCCTGATCAAGATGGCCAACGGGAATATAGTAACTGACGGGCGATTCAACCGCCAGACAAAAACCAACAAGCTCGGCCGTCATTTTGTCGAGACTGGTGGTTTCCACATCAAAGCTAATCGCCTTTGCATTTTCCAACTGTTCTACAAGTTCTTGCAGTTCCTCTCGTGAACTTACGATCACGGTCTCCGTGGGAGGCTGCCCCTCCGGTTCTATGCTTTCGGGTACATCTGGGCTTCGGTCCAGGAGCTGGCGCGTCAACGTACGGAATTCGAGATCGCGAAATATGTCCAACACGACTGAGAGATCATAATCTTGCGCCTTGCAGGCTGCGAGATCGAGCGTAATCGGGGCATCGGTCACAATTCGCGCCAACTCCCGGCTCAGGTAGGCATCGTCTTTGCCATCAAGCAATTTCTGCTGAAGAGCACCCTTTATTTCGTCGATATTCTCGTAAATGTTATCCAGATTTCCATACTGCTGCAGCAGCCGCGTGGCGGTCTTTTCGCCCACGCCTCGCACACCGGGAATATTGTCGCTTTTGTCGCCAACGAGCGCTTTCCAGTCGACTACCTGGGAAGGGGAAACGCCGAAGTAATCCACAACTCCTGCCACTTCAAACACCTCCGGTTCCTGGCTGCCGCGTCGCGGAGGCAGTTGGACCGTCGTGTTCTCGTTGACAAGCTGCAGCAAATCCCGGTCGCCGGTGATAATATAGGCATGAACGTCCTGCGCGTTGGCCTGCGCGGCTATCGTTCCCAGAACATCGTCCGCCTCGTATCCTTCCAGCTCCAAAATGGGAATATTGAAGGCGCTTACGACTTCTTTGATGCGGTCTATTTGCACACTCAGTTCGTCAGGCATTTTTTCACGCGTGCCTTTGTATTCTTCAAAGAGATCATCGCGAAAAGTACGGCCGAGATCGAAGCTTACGGCAAAGTATTCAGGAGGATCATCTGCAAGAAGCTGGTCTATAACTGTTCTGGTGAAGCCGAATGTAGCATTCGTTGGTTCCCCTTCGGCCGTCGTAAAAGCATCGAGCGGCAGGGCGAAAAACATGCGATAAGCGAGTGCATGACCGTCAATTAATTCCAATCTTGGTTGCATCAGGTTTTCTCCATTTGTTTGCTGCCAGCAGACATTATAGCTGTACTTCAACTACAAAGCTTATGATAATTGGAATAGCAAACGGCTGCATTTGTGGTTCTTTTTCTGTTGCTGCTGCCAGATGCGCAAAGTATACTGGAACGAAGGCTGAGCTTATCTTGTACGGTAGAGCATTTCGTATCAAACGGAATAACAACAATTAATGGGGTGAGCGGAGACCAATTTCCATTGATGTCTACAACCGGTTTAGATTCTAACCAGCCAATCAAGGTTGATTTCCCGCCGGATGCCCAGGCTGTCGTAGTTGCCTTTGGCAGCCGGCACGCATACAAAGACAGCATTCCTTTTGAGTGGACCAGAACCCTGGAATCTCTGCCAGTAGCCAAGATATATGTGCGCGATATCTACCAAATCTGGTACCTGAAAGGACTGCCGGGCATTGCCGATTCGCCGCAGGGTGTAAGTGATTACCTGTGCCAGCTGATAGGCCAGCAGGGCATCCATCGCATTGTGACCATGGGTGGTTCGATGGGCGGCTACGCGGCGCTCTTGTTTGGCTGCCTCATGGGAGCAAACGAGGCGCACGCGTTTGCCGGGCAGACTTTCTTGCCCACCCGCCGCGGTCGACTATTGGCAAAGGCCGCGTGGAAAAGAAAGTGGCCTGTCTTGAGAAAACATTGGGAGCTGATTGCAGACCGTTCCCTGGATCGCAAGTACTTTGATCTAAAACCACTGCTGAGGGATTGCGGGGAGCAGACATCGTATCACGTTTACTATTCGACCAGAAATGAAAAGGATGTCATCCATGCGCAGCATTTAGCCAATCTGGACAATGTGCGCCTCTATATTCGATCTGAGTCGGGTCACTTCGTCGCCCGCGGTATGAAGAAGTCCGGCGAGCTAGATCGGGTGCTGCGCAAGGCCACGGGCCTGGATTAAAACAGTATCAGCCTGCAGCGCCATTTCGAGCAGCGACGGCCGTGCCGGCCGATCTCAACTTCACACACACTGTTTGAGCATGTTAGAATAAGATCAGACAGATAATTGCAGGTAGCCGTCTATTTTCGATTGAGCCGCAGAGGAGGCTGAACAATGACAGACAAAGAAGTCAACAGAGGAATGGACCTGACGGCCGAAGAGCGCGCGGGTCTGGAGCGAGTCGCCTCCACTGAAGCGCCTCACAGCCAGCGCGCTCAGGCGCTGCTGGCAGTTGCTGAAGGAAAAGATCTGGCCGGTGCCGGGGACACCGCGGGCTTATCCGCCAACCAGGTACGCCACTGGCTCGGCCGTTTTGGCACCGGCCGCCTATCCATATTCCCCGAAGAACTCCTGGCCGCAGAAGATGCAGGCGAAGAAGCGGCGGAAGAGCCCACACTACTGGAAGCTGTGGATGAAACACTCTTGCTCGATGCCCCAGAAGAAGCACCACTGCTGGATGCGCCGCATATCGCCGCCGAGTTACCCGATGTCATAGACGCACCTGAAGCTGTGTCCGCCGCACTCGCAGGGATGTCCGCGGCGGGAGCGCCTGCCGCCACCAAATCGAAGAAAAAGAAGAGCAAGAAAGGTAAAGAAAGCAAGGGCAAAAAGAAAAAGAAATCCGGCGAAAATAAGAAAGAGAAGAAGGGGAAGAAAGACAAAAAAAAGAAAAAGGATAAGAAGGACAAGAAGGATAAGAAGGATAAGAAGGATAAGAAAAGCAAAAAATCCAAGAAGAAGGGCAATAAGAAGAAATAGCCGGTACGCCAGATGACCATCGTTTACAAGAATGACCTTGCCGGGGTTGACTGGGGGCAAATGAAGTCAATCCTGGTGGAGGATAGTTTCGACAACGGACGAACTCCCGAACAACTGCGCGAGTCGTTCGCCAACAGCGCCGTTTTCAACATCGCCTATGATGGCCCGAAGCTCATCGGTACGGCGCGCGCGCTGTCCGACGGCGTATGCAACGCTTACGTTGTGGATGTCTGGACGTTCAGCCCCTACAGGCGCCAGGGCATCGCACGGCAAATGATGGAGAACCTGCTGGCAAAACTCCCGGGCCAGCATGTCTACCTGTTCACCGATGATGCCGGCGGGGCGCGGTCATTGTACTATGCACTCGGTTTTACAGAGCAGGGAATTGGTCTGGCCACAGTCGTCGGCGAGTGGCTGGTCAACGATCCCCAATGATCACGGCCTTATGCTGAGTCAGGAGGTCACGATAGATCCGCTGCGGGGAGAGGAGGATGCCCGTTGGTGCGCCAGACTGATGGCCGATTCCGAGCCCTGGCTCACTATAGGCCGCGATTACCAGTCTGCGCTGGAGATATTCGACGACGTGGGCAATGAAGGGTACATAGCCACGGCCGAAGGTGAGCGGGCCGGATTTATCGTCATCGTCATGAGGGGCGCGTTTGCAGGCTACATCAAGTCCCTCGCCGTGGCCCCTGCCTTCCGGAATCGCGGTCTGGGACGCCGCCTGATCGAGTTTGCCGAAAAACGTATCTTCAGCGAACAACCGAATGTCTTCCTTTGTGTTTCTACATTTAACCCGGACGCAAAGCGACTTTATGAGCGATTGGGATATAAAGTCATCGGCCTCTTAGACGATTACATCGTGCCCGGTCACGGGGAATATCTGCTGCGCAAGAGTATCGCTCCCATGTCGGAGTTCGTCCCGCGTTCCGCCGGCGCGGCGGAATAACAGACCAACGATGGAAGAAGAAAGCAGTTTTTCTTACCGCGCGTACCTGTATCTGATTAAGGCGCATTTAGCGATTCGCCAGCGCCTCTATCTTTCGCTCTACGTGCAGCCGCGAAAACAACAGCTTGCGCATTCCGATCTCAGCTTCCTGGACCTGCGTGGGGCTGATTTGAGCGGCGCCAATTTGCGGGAAGCGAATCTCATCCGCAGCGATTTGAGCAATACGAATTTGCGAGATGCCAACCTGCTGGCGGCGGATCTCAGCGGCGCGCGCCTGATAGACGCCGATCTTCGTGGCGCACAGCTCACGGGCGCCACGGTCACGGCCATACAGCTTGCAGCAGCCGCCTCCCTTGACGGCGCGACACTGCCCAACGGGCAGCTATATGAGCCGACTGCCGATATCGAACAGGCGGTTCAACTCCCGGGGTCACAGCGCCAGGATCTATCCTACCGCGATCTCAGCAATCGCGACCTGCGCGGCGCGCAACTGGCGCAGGCAGTCCTGCGCGGCGCCAATTTACAGGGCGCTTACCTCGGCGAAGCCGATCTGCGCGGCGCCAGCTTG
Organism: Promineifilaceae bacterium (SeqCode); assembly: GCA_046259725.1. Taxonomy (GTDB): domain Bacteria; phylum Chloroflexota; class Anaerolineae; order Promineifilales; family Promineifilaceae; genus JAACFF01. The sequence goes on from JBJYWZ010000232.1 coordinate 10,947, forward strand.
CGGGACGCCGATTTGAGGGATGCCGTTCTGACAGAAGCCGATCTGCGCGGCGCCGATATGTTGAAGGCTAATCTAAACGAGGCGGATTTGAGCCATGCCGACCTCACCGGCGCGCTTGTATCTGAGATGCAGTTGGCCACGGCGGCATCGCTGGCGGGCGCGACACTGCCAGATGGAACAACCTACGGGGAGTAACAATACAGTGCTAGCAGTGAACGCGGGTTTCCGGCGGCGGATAGCGTCGTTTGGCGAGGACGGCCGTCGCTGGCTGGAAGACCTTCCCGAACTTCTCGATCGCTGCAGTGTACGCTGGCGGCTGCAAATCGGACCACCTGTTGACAGCCTCACTTACAACTATGTCGCCGCTGCGGAAATGGAAGACGGGCGGCATATCATGCTAAAATTGGGCGTGCCGCGCGCCGAACTGACACGCGAAATCCTGGCCCTGCAAAATTACAAAGGGCGAGGGAGCGTACGTCTGATAGATGCCGATGCCAGTGCAGGCGTGCTTCTGCTGGAAAGATTATCACCCGGCAGTATGCTCTCTGAGTTTGGCTGGAAGCGAGACCCAGAGGCCACGCGCATTGCGGCACGAGTCATGAAAAAACTATGGCGGCCGGTATCAACCGATCACCCGTTTAAGACCGTCGCCGAGTGGGCGTTGGGCTTTAAACGGCTGCGCGACCGCTTTCAGGGAGGGACAGGTCCTTTTCCTCCCGGCCTGGTAGCGGAGGCGGAAGAGATTTACAGGCGCTACCTGGCGGACAGCAAACAAAGTGTCCTGCTGCACGGGGACCTGCATCACTACAATATCCTCTCGGCCGGACGGGAACCCTGGCTGGCTATCGATCCTAAGGGTATCGTTGGCGATCCCGCCTACGACGCAGGCGCGCTGCTTCGTAATCCCATTTACAGCATGTTAGAATGGCCCGACCTGACGGCAATTCAAAGCATGCGCCTGGACATCCTGGCTGAAGAACTTAATCTTGCCCGCCGCAGACTGCAAGAGTGGGCTGTCGCACAGGCTGTCCTGTCGGCCTGGTGGTCTTACGAAGATGAGGGAAAGATGGGACAGGAATGGGTGATGTTGGCGGAAAGCATTCGCGCCGCCTGACTAATTGAGGATTTTTATCATGGCAATAGACTCGAATGAGTGGACGATTCGCTCCAGCAGTGAGGAGCCGGAACTGCCCGACAGGTTTTACCCGCAAAAGGCGCGTATTTGGCCGGAGTTCATGTTCCATGACGTATATTCCGGCAAACTGTGGCGGCCATATTTGACCGATATCTTCGCTGATTACCAGCTCTATTTGCTTAACAAAGAGAGTGAACCCATCGCCGTTGCTCATTCCATACCGCTGACATGGGACGGTACAATGAGTGGGCTGCCAATCGGCTGGAACGATTGTCTGATACGTGCTGCGGCGAATTTCGAAGCGGGGATCAAGCCCGACACGTTGGCAGCCATCGAGATAACCATCCAATCAGAATATCACGGGCAGGGCATCAGCTACCGCATGATTAAGGCGATGCGTGGGCTGGCAGCGGAGCGCGGGCTGAAGGCGCTGATTGCGGCCGTAAGGCCAATATGGAAAATGAACTACCCGCTGACGCCCATGGAACGCTATGTGCGCTGGCAGCAGGAAGACGGCGCGCCGTTCGATCCCTGGCTGCGCGTGCACTGGCGCATCGGCGGCGAAATCCTTAAAGTGGCCCATCCCTCCATGTTGGTCGAGGCGAGCGCGGATGAGTGGGAAAAATGGACCGGCATGAAGTTCCCGGAAAGCGGCGACTACATTGTGCCTGGTGCGCTGGCTCCCGTGCAGATCGACCGCGAAATGAATCTCGGCCGTTATGTGGAGCCCAATATCTGGGTCCACCACCCCATCACAACAGAAAGATTAGGAAAAGGGCAGCCAATATTCCAGCCATAGGGCAGTCACTCCGACAAGGACTGCTGCTATAGCTTCAGCATATGAGCGATCCAGACTTTGAACAATTGATAGCGGAAGCGATGGCGCAGGATTTTTCCGGCTGGGATTTTTCCTGGCTGCAAGGTCGCTGGTGTGAAGAGGACCCTCCCTGGGCCTATGAGGAGATCGTCGCCTGGGAAATCGAGCGCTCCGCTGCTCTGCTCGACATGGGCACCGGTGGAGGGGAATTCCTGGCCTCGCTGGCGCCGTTGCCGCCTTTTACGGTGGCCACCGAGAGCTACCCGCCTAATATCCCCGTGGCGCGCTCAAGACTGGAGCCGTTGGGCGTCCGGGTCGTCTCCTTTACAAATGACAACGCACTGCCCTTGCAGGATAACCAGTTCGACTTAATCATCAACCGTCACGACTCCTATTCGCCGGCGGAGCTCTATCGACTGCTGAAACCGGGCGGCCGATTTCTCACTCAGCAAGTAGGCAGCCAGGACTGCATTCAGCTTAACGACTTCCTGAATGCACCGCCAGGTACTTATTCTGAATCCTGGAAACTTGAAGATGAAATCAAAGCATTCAGGCAGGCAGGATTTCACGTCGAGCGCGCGGAGGAGGCGCTACTGGACAGCATCTTCTATGACATTGGGGCTGTCGTCTTCTATCTGAAGATAATCGAATGGCAGATACCTGACTTTTCGCCTGAGCGATATCATGAGCGGCTGCTGGCAATGCACCGCCATATCGAAGAAACCGGCGCTTTCAAAGCCAAAGCACACCGCTTCCTATTACAGGCGCGGAAATAGGCTTTGCTATTTTGGACAAGCGGAAAGGATTGCCAATCGACAAACAGCGAATCGAGCTACTCCCAGGCAGTGATGCTGTCCAGCGTGGATTTCTCTTCGGCGCTCAGTGTAAACTCCGCGCCTTTCATCGTATCATGCAGTTGGTCCAGCGAATTAGCCCCGATGATGGCCGACGTGACGGCCGGATTGGCCAGGATCCAGGCGATGGCTGTCTGGGCGATTGTCGCTCCTTGCTGCAAGCCAATCTCCTCCAGCCTGTCAACGGCCGTAAAACCCTGTTCGTTCATATAGCGCTGGCGAATGCCGTTCGCTCGCGCTGAATCAGGCACCTCGCTCGCACGGCGGTATTTGCCGGTCAGGAAACCGCCGGCCAGTGGGCTGTAGGGAATCACGCCAATCTGTTGGTCGATGCATAGGGGCTGCAGTTCACGCTCAAATTCGGCGCGATGGACTAGATTGTAATGGGGCTGCAAACTGTCGAAGCGCGCCAGGTTGCGCACATCACTGACCCATAAAGACTTGGCAAGCAGCCAGGCCGGGAAATTGGAACAGCCGATATAGCGCACCAGACCGGTACGAATCAGATCGTCCATGACTCTGAGTGTCTCATCCAGCGGCGTCTCATCGTCCGGCCAGTGTACCTGGTAGAGGTCTATGTAGTCAGTCTGCAGACGCCGCAGGCTGTCACGCACGCTGTTGAGGATATGCAGGCGCGACAGGCCCTCGTCATTGGGCCCATCCCCCATCTTGCTGCGCACTTTGGTAGCGATAACGACATCATCGCGGCGCACGCTGCCTGACGCCAGCCAGTTACCGATCATCTGCTCGCTGACGCCTCCCGGGTTGCCTTCAACCCAGCTTGAATAGACGTCGGCCGTATCCAGGAAGTTGCAGCCCAGGGCTACGGCCTCGCTCATAATTTTATGCGCCTGTGCTTCTCCCGTAGACCAGCCGAACTGCATCGTTCCCAGGCAAATCGTTGAGACCTTCAATCCGGTCCTTCCCAGCCGTCGATATTCCATCGTTTTCCTCCGCTCCTTTTCAGCGCTTTGTATCAAGTCGAATTGTTCACAACGTGTCAAATTTTGACTAAATAATCAGGACACAAACGAGCCCGTTCGTCGTAGGCGAATGATTGCTCGCCGGGCGGATTGAGGTCAGCACTTTGAACCGTTTGGCCTCTTGGAGTATCCGTATCAATTTATCAAACGCTAAGACGTTGTGCTGCAAATTACGGCCGTTCCAGGATATGCGTCACGATCGTCGCCCCGCTGCCGCCGATATTTTGCGTCATAGCGATTTTGGCGCCTTCGATCTGCGCCTCACCCGCCTGGCCCCGAAGCTGTAAGGTCGCTTCCGCAAGCTGGTAAAGTCCGGTCGCGCCAACCGGATGGCCGCGCGCCTTAAGTCCGCCCATGGTGGCAATCGGAAGGCGGCCCGTGGGCAGGATCGCGCCCTCCTGTCCCATGCGCACGCCCTGTCCGCGCTCGGCAAATCCGCAGGCTTCGAGGGAGAGCGCAGCCATGATGCTGAAGGCGTCGTGCAGTTCAAATAGATCGACATCATCCGGGCCAATGCCCGCCTGCTCGTAAGCCTTGTTCGCCGACTGTTCAGCCGCTTTCAGCCACAGCGGGTCTTCACGGTCGTGGATAGCCAGGGTATCGATTGCCGACGCGGAACCGATGACCCGGACAGCATCAGGCGCTTTCGATGCCGGCACAAGCAGCAGAGCTGCCGCGCCGTCTCCGATGGGGGACGCATCAAACAGGCTGATCGGATCGGCAACGATACGGCCGTTGTCAAAAGTCTTCTGGCTGATCGGCGTACGGAAGAGCGCATTGGGGTTCTTGGCGCCGTTGGCATGGGCATTCAAAGCAAACGGAGCAAAGTCGTGCCGGTCGTAGCCGTAGACGTGCATATAGCGCTGCATGACCAGGGCATTGAGCCCAACGAAGGAGACGCCCTGGATAACCTCATAGTCGGCGTCGGCCGCCGTGGCCAGAGCCGACGTTGTTTGGCCGCCCAATGACTCAGTCAATTTTTCGACACCAACGACGAGGACAGACTCCATCTCGCCGCTGGTCACGGCCAGAATTCCCATTCTCATGGCCGAGGCGGCGGAGCCGCAGGCGGCTTCCATCTTAACCGCTTCAACGCCCCACTGGCCCAAGAAATCAGCAACCAGCGCGCCCAGATGCCGCTGTTGGCTGAGTTCGCCGCTGGTCATATTGCCTACATAAATGGCATCAACTCGTTCTACGCCCGCGTCTTCCATTGCCGCGCGGCAGGCATTGACCGCCAGGTCACGGATAGATAGATCCCAATGTTCGCGGACAGGCGTCTGGCCGACGCCCAGAATTGCTACCTGGTGCATTTGCACCTCCTCAACTAAAAATCCGAGATTTCCTATCCCAACTTCGTTGCAAGCCAGGCGCAAACCTCGGAGGTTTTTTCTTTAGTCTACTCAAGATCCCCGTCAGAAACTATCAGGGCCTTGCCGAAAACTATCAATTCTCAGGTTACTTTGATTTGCAGGGTCCAGCCATAAGGGTCATCGGCGCGTCCGTACTGGATATCGGTCAAGGCCTCAAATAATCGCGCAGCCACCGGGCCAGACCGGTTATCATTGATCTTAAAGATTTCGCTTTCATACTCAAAGATGCCGACCGGCGCAATCACGGCCGCCGTGCCGCAGCCGAAGATCTCACTGATCTTGCCAGACCGTACATCAGCCAGCATTTCATGCACTTCTACCTGCTCTTCAACCACCTCGTAGCCAAGATCCGGGGCCAGCGTCAGGACCGAATCGCGCGTCACGCCGGCCAAGATACTGTCGCTAAGAGGCGGGGTGACAATTTGTTTGTCCTCGTAGACAAAACAAATATTCATCGCGCCGACTTCTTCAATAAAACGGCCGTCTATCGCATCCAACCAGAGCACCTGGGAATATCCTTTGGCCGCGGCCTCTTCACTTACAAACAGGCTGGCTGCGTAATTGCCGCCAGTTTTCGCCGCGCCAACGCCACCGCGCACCGCACGCCGGTATTTATCGGATATATAAACGGGAACAGGATTGAATCCTTCTTTGAAATAGGCGCCCACCGGTCCGGCGATCACAAAATGCACATAAGAAGTGCTTGCGTGCACGCCAAGGAATGGTTCGGTGGCGAACATCGCCGGTCGTATATAGAGGGTTGCACCCGGCGCCGCCGGCACCCATTCCTGCTCCAGCTCAATGAGCCTGACGATGGCAGAAAGATGCTCTTCTTCATCCACGACAGGCATCGCCATGCGTTTCGCCGAGCGGTTGAAACGCTTCATGTTTTCCCAGGGACGGAAGAGATTGATGTCGCCATCGGGCCTGCGGTAGGCTTTGGTGCCTTCGAATATCTCCTGGGCGTAATGCAGCACAGCCGTCGCCGGAGGCAGAGAGAAATTTTGATACGGGCCAATTTGCGCGTCGTGCCAACCTTCGCCCCTGTCATAGTACTGCGTGAACATACGGTTCACAAAGAGATTGCCAAAACCAAAATCTTCGGTCGGCGCCTCTTTCATCTGTTCCGGGTCCAGGGGGACGATTTTAATATCCACGGTATCCTCCAATAAATTGTGGGAATGAGGGTTTATTATTTTGTTGATCCCGCCAAGCGACTCATTCAGCCTTGCGGTCTTGCAGTAAATGCTTTGCCTGGTCACTCAAGCGCCAGTCAAGACGCTTGCGATAATTTTCGAAATCCGTGAGCAGCCGTTCATATTCACCTGCCATGTAAGGGGACGTAAACAGGAAATCGGCTGTCGACCGGTTTGAAGCCACGGGGATATTCCACAGGACGGCAATACGCAGCAGCGCTTTCACATCCGGGTCATGCGGCTGGGCCTCAAGCGGGTCCCAGAAGAAGACCATTACGTCTATACCACGTTCCGAGATACGTGCCCCTAGCTGCTGGTCGCCGCCTAATGGTCCGCTTTGGAATTTATTCACTTCCAGGCCTAATTCTTGCTGCAAGAGCCAGCCGGTCGTGCCCGTGCCGTAGAGTTCGTGGCCAGCCAATTTTTCGCTGTTTTCACGAACCCATTCCAACAGCTCATCCTTGCGATTATCATGGGCTACAAGTGCGATTCTTTTGCGTGGCGGCAGCACATCTGATTCCATCAAAGTATCATCCTTTGTGACCTTACGCGGTCACTGGTGATCCGGTTATTCTCCCTCAACATATTGTCCTCAATTGGGTTGCGATCGCCAACTCAAGCCGTTCGGCTTCGAAACTACTTCACAAAAGGGCATCTGTCTCATGCCAGACAGACAGATCCTATATAGGTGGAATTGCCTTTCAGGGAGACGGCGTCTATGATCGTTTTCGATGTATCCAATCCTGGGACGCTACGGCTCGATTTTTATTTACAGCTTCACGGTTATCCTGGCGCTTGGCGTTATTCTGGCGGTGCTGCTGACCGCGCGGCTGGCGCGTGCACATCCTGCGTCCGCCTGGTTTGACGCGCTGCTGGTCAGCTTTGCGGCGGCGTTAGTTGGCGCACGTCTTGGATACGTGATCGGCCAGTGGAGCTATTTTCGGGAATATCCAGGCCAAATTCTGCAGTTCACGCAGGGCGGCCTCTCTTATTATGGCGCGCTACTCGCCGGGCTGGCTGCGCTGTTTCTCTGGACGCGCGCCTACGGCCGTTCTTTCTATCCCTACGCCGCGCTCTTTTCGCCTGGCCTGGCGCTGGTTACGGCTTTCGGCTGGGCGGCGTGCTGGTTCGACGGCTGCGCCTACGGCCGTGAAACCGTGATCGGTCCGCTGTCGGCCGATCTGGCGGATGAATTCGGCGTCTTCGCGCTGCGCTACCAGACACAGCTTATCGGTCTATTGTTCTCCCTTGCCGCTTTCTTCCTGATACTGTGGCTGTTCAGGCGCGTCAGCGCAGCGGTGACATTCTGGTCGGCCGTGCTGCTGCTTTCCACCGCCCATCTGATTCCCGGCCTCCTGCGCGGCGACCCGGTCTTCAGCGCCGGCCCGCTGCGTCTTGACGTGCTTATTGACGCCATTTTGATCGCCGTATCACTTCTGATGCTACAATACCATTGGCGATTGAGAGGCAAAGAACGCAATTTGTCTCCCATATGATGCACAAGAAAATTACTAGCGATCCCTGGTTCTCCGCCGCGGCCGGATGCCGCCGCTGGAAGGAACCAGCAACTTATGAAGATATTTTGCGTATTAAGTTAGTAGATGGGCTGCAGCCGGTATCGTAAAGTACGCCTCCGCGGAAGAAACCGGCCCCACCCATCTGTCATCTGGATAATATGAACGACGATATCGAAACACCGGAAGGACATAAATCAGGATTTGTAGCCCTGGCCGGACGGCCGAATGTTGGCAAAAGCACCTTGATGAATGCATTTATGCAGCAGAAGATCGCCATCGTCACACCGCGACCGCAAACCACGCGCACGCGACAGCTCGGCATCATTACCGAACCGGACTACCAGATGATTTTTGTGGATACGCCGGGCATCATCAAGGATCCGCGCCACAAGCTGGATGAATTCATGGTCTCCGCCGCCGAGGAGATGTTGACGGACGCCGATGTCGTCCTCTGGCTGGTAGACAGCACGGAAGCGCCCGGCCCCGAAGACGAGGCGATCGCCGAAAAGCTGCGGGCGCTGCCCGAAGGGCACAAGGTTATTCTGGGCATCAATAAGCTTGACGCGCTGCCGGCCGACCTGGTCCTCCCGCGTTCGGAAGCCTTTCGTGAGCTGGTGCCCGACGCGGATTGGATCATGTTCTCGGCCGCCACAGGCGCCGGGCTGCCGGAGCTGCTGCAAATGCTGGTAGATGGGCTGCCGGAAGGGCCAATGTACTACCCAGCGGATCAGATCACCGATGTGTTCCTGCGCGACATTGCCGCCGAGATGATCCGCGAGCAGTTGATGCTGCAATTGCGCGATGAAGTTCCCTACGGCACGGCGGTGCAGGTTGTAGACTTCAAAGAGCAGCCCGGAGAACCTACTTACATCAGCGCCAATATTTTCGTGGAACGCGATTCCCATAAGGGCATCATCATCGGCAAGAAAGGGGCGCAGCTCAAGAATATCGGCTCCGCCGCCCGTGAAGAAATTGAAACAATGCTGGACGATAAGGTATTCCTCGACCTGTGGGTTAAAGTCGAACCGCAGTGGCGGCGCGATGAGAACGCACTTAAACGATTGGGATACAGCAGTCATTGATAGGATAATTTAAGCAGGTTTGACCAAACTGCGAAAAGGGGAAAAGGAGACGTCAGAGACGGCCTTTTTGGCAGGCGGGGAAATGGAGAAAACGCATGCCTGAACAACGAAATGAATATCAGGATGACGGCGTCAACCGGCGCTCATTCATCCGCAACTTGAGTCTGGCTGCCCTGGCAGCCACCGCCGCCGGTACAGGAGCAGCAATGCTTGCCGGGCGGCAGAAAGGCGAAGTGGTCTTTAAATCAGGACCCCCGGACATCGTCCGGCCGCTCCCACCCGTACAATCTGTCCCGGCGGTTCAGTCGGCACAGACGGCCGTGCAGGCTCACGAAGACGCTGCCCAGGTGCTGGCGCGCCTGGCCGAGGCGCAGGCCGAGAACATGCGCCTGCAGGCATCCCTGGACGCCGCCCAGCGTGAACTGGACTCGCTGCGCCAGGCCCAGAGCAGCGGCAGCGCCGCCACACAGGATCTTTCCATGCAGTTGGCGGACGCCAACGCCCAGATCGGAGTTCTCGGCGGGCTGGTGGCTCTGTACGAGCAGCTCGACGCCGTTGATGTCACCGACACCATCCAGGACGGCCTGGATTCCGTGACCGACACGATTGCCGCCCTGCTCGACGGCACGCCGACACTGAGCCAGGGCATTGCCATGGGCCAGCAAGCGCTGGCCGATGTCGACGCCCACCTGCCGGTGCTGGAAGACGGCCGCAACTGGCTGGATGCCCAGGCCAACAAGATCGGCGCTTTCTACCAGACCATTGAGCTGACACTGCAAACTGTGCTTGAATCTTTTGGCTCATTTCTGGATATGGTTGAAGAATGGTTTGAAGGCGTTCATAAGTGGTTGCCCTTCGGAATCGGTGAAAATGCGGCCCGCGTAGTCAGTGCCTTCTCTGATCTCGTAGCCGAGACTCCACACACGGTCGCCGGTCTGAACGACTATATGATCCAGCCGCTCGATGCCTGGCTGGCCCGCGTAGACGATGAACCCGTCTTGCGGCAGACGCTGATCAAACCGATCCGCGACCAGGTACTGGTCGAAGCGGATATTACCGTCAGCCGCGCTCAGCAGGTCCATTCCGTCTATCATACCGAGCTGGCCCAGCCTATCGCCACGGCGAAACTCACGCGCGATGAAATCCGCCGCCATATCGCCGACTACCGGCAGCAAAACTTGATTTAGCTTAACTGACCTCAGCAGCAATCGTTTTTATCATTTCTGACAGAGCCGCTGTGAGCGGCTCTGTTAGTTCCTGGGACCAGTCGAGACTCTCAGGTTGGATACCATAGATAATTAGAGCAGGTGGCAGGAGATCGAGGGCGCTGGCCAGGGCCAGGGCTTCGGCCAGGCCGGCATTGTGTAATGTACCCTGCAGATTTTCCTCGCTGCCCCTGATCTCGGCCGAATCCGGAGTGAAGCGGCGCCATTCTCCGGGCGCCACTCCCATATCGGCCGCATCGACGATGATCACCTGCTTATACCCTTGCAGCGAGAGCACCGTCTCCAGCCCAGGCGTGCCGCCATCGAGCAGGTCGACGTGTCGCGGTAGATCCATTAACGACAACGCGGCGATGACGGCCGGTCCGGCCCCATCATCGCCGCGCAACCTATTTCCTAGTCCCAGAATAAGAACCTTATCCACAAGGCACTTTTTTACACAGAGAAACACAGAGACAACACCGAGTTACACAGAGAATTTAGTATAACAACTCTGTGAATCTCTGTGCCTTCTCCGGTGTATCTCTGTATCCCTTTTATCTCTCAATCTTTACTCGAACTTTACCTCCAGCAGGTGTGTCGAGCAGGAGATACAGGGATCGTAAGCGCGCACAAGCATCTCCAGCCGGTGAGCGATATCATCCTGGGGCATTTCCATCAATGTCGGGACGAGCTCGCGCATATCGGCTTCCACATTGGCCACATTTTGATTGGTGGGAATGATGCAGTTCGCGCCGCTGATACGGCCGTCTTCGATCTTGTAGTGATGGAAAAGCACGCCGCGCGGTACCTCACAGGAACCCACGCCTTCACCGGACAGCCGGGTTGGTTCAACCGGATCTTCCCAGACAACCTCGCGCTGCAAGAGCATGTCGATCAGTTTCTCGCCTTCGGCGATACAGTGAACGATCTCTACTACCTGGGCCACGCTGTTCATATAAGGATTGGTACAGGATGGTTCGAGACCCAACACATCGGCCGCCTGTAAGGCCCTGGGGTGTAGCAGATCGTGGTTCAACTTATAGCGTGAAAGCGCGCCGACCATGTAGCTGTCCCGCTGGTTGGAACAGTGCTTGGCCGACGAATGGGGCAGCACTTTTTCATTGGTGACGGTCTTGTAATCGTGCAGCGGCCACTTCCCGCCATCGCTGCTGACGATATCGCCGTCGATAAAGCCGTAGTAAGCCTCATTGCGCAGGGCGATATACTCCGTTTCGCGCTCGAAATCGGGGATTGGCAGCGTCGAAAACAAATCCAGTGTCGCCTCAACATCGGCCCATGTGTCATTGAAACGGTCGCGCATTTCGTAAAGTTCGGCCGTTGTCGGGAAGTGAGTAAATCCGCCCACGGTCATGGCGATCGGGTGGGTATGACGGCCGCTGATGATTTTGCAGAGATCGCCAGACAGCTTCTTCATGCGCAGCGCCCGCAAAACGACATCCGGTGCCGCGTTGGCCAGAGGAATGACACTGCCGACATTCAGGAAATCAGGTGCCACAAGCATATAGACATGCAGGATATGGCTGTCCAGGATTTCACCGAGGAAATTCAGTCGGCGCAGCAGTTTTGTCTGCTCGCTGGGTACGACGCCCAGCGCCGCTTCAGTTGCCCGCAGCGACGTTGTCGCATGCCCGACGGCGCAGATGCCGCAGATACGGGACGTGATCGTGGACGCATCCTGGTACGGCCGGCCGAGCAGCATTTGCTCAAAGAAGCGCGGCGTCTCCGTCACTTCCAGATCACACTTCCTCAGTTCACCATTAACCACATCAACAACGATATTACCGTGCCCTTCCACTCGCGTTATGTGATGGATGTCGATATTGACATTATGAGACATAAGAATCCTCCATCTCTTCGAACTGGGCGATCTGGTTTGTCAGGAATATCGCCAGCTTGTCGTTAATCTCCTCGTCTGATAAACCCCGTTCGGCCAGGACATTCTTCAGCGAATTGATCTTCGGGAAGGGAATAAGGCCGCGGCAGCCGTCGCAGCCTACGCCGTAGGATGGGCATATTGCCTGGCATCCTGCCCGCGTGATTGGCCCCAGGCATACACCGCCGCGATCATAAATACAGACGTTTTCGTGCAGTTTGCATTCGATGCACACCGGATATGTGGGCAGCTTCGGATCTCTTCCCTGCAAGAGCGTACGCACGACCTGAATAAACTCGTCCCTGTCAATGGGGCATCCGGGAATCACGGCATCGACGTCGATCACCTGCGAGATTGCCTTGACGTCATAATTTTCAAACCAATGTCCCTTATCGCCGTAGACGTACTGCCGGGCTTCTTCCAGATCATGCAGACTGCGGATGGCATTGACGCCGCCGAGATGCGCACAGGCGCCCAGCGCGACAACGATCGCGGCGCGTTCACGGATATCCCGGAGACGCTTTTCATCACTCTCTCTCACGCATGATCCTTCGACGAAGGCGATATAGTAACGATCACTCTTCTCGCTCATCGCCTCACGAAATTCGACGATGTCAACCGCCTCAAGCAGTTCGGGATGGGTTTGCAGCGAGTCGATAACCGTTAACTGGCAGCCCTCGCAGCATGTGAAATCAAAAAAGGCGACTTTTGGCTTGGGTCCGTTGCTCATGAAAACGCCTCCTGAAGTCCTTCGACCTCGCTGTAAGCGAACGAGGGTCCTGATTGGCAGGTGTAGAGATGGTTGAGCTGACAGTGACCGCATTTGCCGACGCCGCATTTCATCCGTCTTTCAAAACTGAGCCAGATGTTGCCCTTGGGAATATGGATTTTTTCCAGTTCGCGAATGACGAATTTATACATAATCGGTGGCCCGACAACGACGGCGGCCGTGTTGCGCGGGAAAACTTCAACTTCGGCAAAGAGCGTGGTGATCACGCCGACGCAGTGTTCCCATCTCGAATCAGGACAGTCGACTGTCAGGTGGAGCTCGACATCCTCGCGTTCAGACCATTCACCCAACTCCTCACGGAAGAGAAGGTCATCTGGGCTGCGAGCGCCGTAAAGAATGATGACACGGCCGTAGTTGCCCCGCTCGTCAAGGACTTCGTTAATTAATGAGCGCAGCGGAGCCATTCCCAGCCCACCGGCGACAAAAAGGATATCTTTGCCGCGAAATTGTTGAACAGGAAATCCCCGGCCGAACGGGCCACGTATGCCCACCATATTGCCGGCCTTAAGCCGGTGCATCGCGCCTGTTACATCTCCAACCCGGCGAACGCATAATTCGAATATGCCATTGCTGCGGCTGGGAGAAGAGGAAATACTGATTGGCGCCTCGCCGACTCCCAACAACGATACCTGGACAAACTGCCCCGGAACATGGTGCAGCGTGACATCATGGGGAAGCTCAACGACAAAAAGACTTTCCAATTCGGTAAGCTGCCTGATTTCGGCGATTCTTGCCGGTACCGGCATATAAATCGACTCAGATTGCCGCAGCTCTTCGATCATACGTTTCATGCCAGCACCTCCCTATCCATTAACTCGACCTCTTTACGGGCCATATCGCGCGCGTAAAGTTCATTAAGCACATTGATGGGCGTAATATTTACCAGACAAGAAGAGGCGCAGCGGCCGCATCCGACGCAGCCCACCATGCCGATGGCATCCATTTGATATTTACCCTTACGCATGAAGCGGTGTCTCTGGCGCGCCGCCAGCCTCTCACGGAAATTGTGCCCACCGGCAACCATGGCAAACTGGTGTATCTGGCAGGAGTCCCAGCGACGAACGCGTTTGCCGTTCTCGAGAGCGAGATCGGCCTCATCTGTCACATCAAAGCAATAACAGGTGGGGCAGACCTGTGTGCACATGCCGCAGGCCAGGCATATTTCGCCCAATTCATTCCACAAATCGCTGTTGTAGCTTTTTTCCAAAAGTTCCGGCAGCAGGTAAATGTCAAAATCCAGCCGGTAGGCAAATCTTGCCCACTTTTCACTCAAGATACGATTAATGCGATTCATATCCGACGGCAGGGCATCAAAGGCATGGTGAAAACCCTCGAGCAGCCTCTCCCCTTTGCGTGTGACCACGTTGATGGCATAAGCTTCTCCGAGATCAATAAAGTGCAGGTCCTGGCCATCCGTGGCGCTTGCCGTCCCCATATCGCGGCAAAATGAATCATCCGTGCAGGTATCGAGGCACTCGATGCTGACAAGATAGGTTTGCTCACGATGCGCCTGGTAATGCTGGTCGTCAAATCCCGTATCGAAGATCTTGTCCAACAGTTTCACACCGTGAATATCGCAGGTATGCATACCCAGGATGACTGTCGGCTTAACATTGATATTCGCCGCGATATGCGTGCCGTCGAGCCGGTAGTTCACCAGCGTTTCACGCGGCGGCACAATATACTTCTTGGGCGGCAAAACTGTGGGATGATAAACCAGACAAAGGTCGTCGGTGGAGGTCAGCTCCTCAAAAACATATTGTCCGTGTTTTTCCACCGGACCGACAACGCGATAGTGGCGCTGCAATCGTTCTACCCAATCAGACAAAACGCCCTTGGGCATAATTTTGAAACTCATATCGCCAACTTTGCACCCCTTTGTGGACCTCGAGTCAATGTCGCGGCCCACTTAAACAAAAAAAGACGCCAGGAACACCATGGTTCTAAGGCGGCTCTGTCTCCATGACGAACGAGTCAGCAGCCAGAGACGACTGCTGCATTCATTTAAGTGTCGTCCTATATGCTATAGTTATAAGAATGGCCAGACAATGACATTTGTCAGCAGTTGTCATGACAAAGATCATGTATTTGTGATTTATTTCACAAATAGCTTCAACTCACTCAGCGTTACCCAGGGTCATCCTGAAATTTGAATCCCTACTACGGTGACGGCCGTCATTATCGGTTCTTCCAGCGCAGGGATCAGCTTCCTGCAAGATCCCGCAACAGGAAACCTTAATTTCTGCGCAATCCTGGTTGACGAAAAGGTCGCAGATGGTATACTTGCCGATGCCCTTTAAAAAGAGCACTTAGGTTGGCGCGCCTGATCACTGATAAAAACTTTTGTTCGGCGCCTACCATTAGGTAGTGCCAGGTGCAATGCCGACGTAGCTCAATTGGCAGAGCAATGCTCTTGTAAAGCATAGGTTATGGGTTCAAGTCCCATCGTCGGCTTTGAACTAACCATAACAGGCTGGTAACACCAAAATTATTTGGGTCAGTGTCCCGAGTGGCAAAGGGGGCGGACTGTAAATCCGCTGGCGATAGCCTTCGTAGGTTCGAGTCCTACCTGGCCCATCCTGGTAATGCTCAGCGCCTTTAGAAGGCGCTGAGCGTTGTTAATAAGGAAACTTGCCCACGTAGCTCAGTCGGCAGAGCGCATTCTTGGTAAGAATGAGGTCATGGGTTCAAATCCCATCGTGGGCTCTCCGCCCCGTTTCCGGCATCGGTTACGGGGTCTTGTTATGAATGGTGAATTATAGCGCAGGGAGAGGTCAGCCCTGAGCGTAGTTACTTGCGATATACTAGCAAGAAGTAAGGTTGAGGTTTAGATCATGGGAAAAGAAACATTTGTGCGCGAAAAGCCGCATGTGAACATCGGGACGATCGGGCATGTCGACCACGGAAAGACGACGTTGACGGCGGCGATCACCAAAGTATTGTCGATGAAGGGACTGGCGGACTTTTCGGCCTTTGAACAGATTGACAATGCACCGGAAGAGAAAGAGCGTGGCATCACGATCGCCATTTCGCACGTCGAGTACGAGACGGAGAACCGCCACTACGCCCATGTGGACTGCCCGGGGCACCGTGACTACATCAAGAACATGATCACGGGTGCGGCGCAGATGGACGGGGCGATACTGGTTGTATCGGCGCCAGATGGGCCGATGCCGCAGACGCGGGAGCACATTTTGCTGGCGCGTCAGGTGGAAGTGCCGGCGATCGTGGTCTATCTGAACAAGACGGACATGATGGATGACGAAGAGCTGTTGGAGCTGGTGGAGCTGGAGCTGCGCGAGCTGTTGGACAGCTACGAATTTCCTGGGGACGAGACGCCGATCGTACAGGGCAGCGCGCTGGTCGCGCTGGAGAGCGAGAGCACGGACCCGGATGCGCCGGAATACGCGTCGATCTGGGAGCTGATGCGCGTGGTGGATGAGTACATTCCGACGCCGGAGCGCGACCGCGACCGGCCGTTCCTGATGTCGGTTGAGGATGTCTTCTCGATCAAGGGACGCGGCACGGTGGTGACGGGACGAGTGGACCGTGGCACGCTGCTGCCGAACCAGGAAGTTGAGATTGTGGGTTTGAAAGACGACATCCGCAAGGTGGTTGTGACCTCGATGGAAATGTTCCACAAGATTCTGGACAAGGTAGAAGCCGGGGACAACGCCGGGCTGCTGCTGCGTGGTGTGGGACGCGAAGAGGTCGAGCGTGGACAGGTATTGGCCAAGCCGGGCAGCATTACGCCGCATCGCAAGTTCATGAGCGAGGTGTACGTGCTGCGCAAGGACGAAGGCGGGCGGCACAAGGCCTTCTTCAGCGGCTACCGTCCGCAGTTCTACATCCGCACGATGGATGTGACCGGCGAGATCACGCTGCCGGGGGATGTGGAAATGGTAATGCCTGGGGATACAGCGAATCTGCAGGTAGAGTTGATTACACCGGTGGCATTGGAAGAGGGCAGCCGCTTCGCGATTCGCGAAGGTGGCCTGACCGTCGGCGCCGGCGTCATCACCAAGATTCTTGACTA
>JBJYWZ010000233.1:0-1943 GCA_046259725.1 Promineifilaceae bacterium (SeqCode)
GCGCAGGGGCTGTGATCGCGGCAATCCCCATTGTAGTCCTGTACTTATTCCTGCAAGATTATATTGTCGGTGGGCTAACCTCCGGCGCAGTAAAAGGATAAGTTCAGCAAATTTTGTTCAGTGAACAGTGTAAAGCAGCTGTTTTGAACAGTGCAACCATGGAGAATTTCCTATGAGTAATCAGGAAGCCATCATTGGTATTTTTGTGGACGATACGCAAAAGGCGACAGAGCTGCAAAAACGTTATGAAGCGGTCCATGATGACCTTGGCATAAGCGAGGCCGTGGCCATCGTTCATGAACAAGGCGAAGAACCGCAAACCACGTACATGGGCGTGAGCAAGAAAAAGGGTGCCGGTGCAGGTGCTGTCGCCGGCGCCTTAGTAGGCGTCGTCGGTGGTCCGGTTGGTATGGCCTTCGGGGCTGCGTTAGGCGCTTTGGGTGGTGCAACTGCTGTAGCTGCATCACACATTGGTATCAAGAAAGATACGATTGACAAGATTGAGAATGAACTGTCGGAAGGTGGTTCGGCGCTGATTGTGTTGGTCGAAGAAGCCAATGGGCCAACGATCGTCAACGACATGGAGAATGCCGGGGCGAAAATCGCCCATGACACGATTTCGTCCGAACAGTTAGGTAAAGCCGCCTTGATCTCACCGAGTTCCGGCATCGAAGAAACGTAGCAGCACAAGAAACAGGTTCAGAGTTGCCGGGTTCTCCCGAAGCTCTGAACCTGATTTCGTTTCTCAAGCTGAGGCTCTGTTATCTCGCCCCCGGCAAAAACTCCAAGGGGATGCCAGTCTCGTTATGAAATTGGGTGAGTTATGAACACGTATTTGAAATCACGTGGTATTGCCGCTCTTCTACTAATGTCGTTCGCCATTTTGTTAGCATCCTGCATGCAAGATGAAGAGGTAGGAATGACTCCCGAACCCGCCCAAATTGTCATACCTTCACCTACGATAGCGGAACCAACAGCCGAAGTGGTGTCGCCTGCCGTTGAAGAGATCTCGCCTTCTGATGAGGTGGGAGAGCCGGTGGCTGAAGTGCCTGTGGACGAACCAATCTACCTGTCCATCATCTGGCACCAGCACCAGCCCGTCTATTTCAAAGATGCGGAGAACAACGTCTATGAACGGCCGTGGGTGCGCATGCACGCCGCCAAGGATTACGTGGACATGGCGGCGATTCTGGAAGAACACCCGGATATCCACGCCACCTTCAACCTCACCCCCAGCCTGATTCAACAATTGGAAGATTTTGCCGCCGGAGCCAGGGACAGCTACTGGGTGCATACGGAAATTGCCGCCGACGAGCTGAATGACGAGCAAAAGCAGTTCATCCTCGATCGTTTCTTCGACACCAACCAGGAAATTATCAATCGCTTTCCGCGCTATGCCGAACTGCTGGTCAAACGGAATGAGAGCGACGATCCATTAAATGAGTTCACGCTTGACGATTACCGCGATCTGCAGGTGCTTTTCAACCTGGCCTGGACGGACCCCGATTGGCTGGCCGAAGAGCCCCTGGCGGGATTGGTGGCCCAGGAACAGGGCTTTGCTGAGGCGGATAAGCAAATCGTTCTCGATGAACATCTGCGCCTGATTGAGCAGGTCATTCCCGTGCATAAGGTGCTTCAGGATTCGGGTCAGATCGAAGTGACCATGACTCCTTACGCCCATCCCATCCTGCCGCTGCTGGTCAACACGGACCTGGCGCGTGTGGCCCTGCCTGATATTGAACTGCCGGACCGCCGCTTTGTGTATGGCCAGGATGCGGTAGCGCAGGTTGAAAAGGGTGTCGCCTTGTATGAAGATCATTTCGGCCGTGCGCCGCGCGGCATGTGGCCCGCGGAAGGGGCGGTGGCCCAGGAGATCGTCACCATGGTCGCCCAGAATGGCATTCAATGGATGGCCAGCGACGAAGGCGTTCTGGCTAAAAGCC
>JBJYWZ010000234.1:0-12181 GCA_046259725.1 Promineifilaceae bacterium (SeqCode)
TGCCCTGAGTTGCGGACCTTGATTCCGGTTGCGCCGTATCAGCTGCGGCAAGAACCACCTTCGCATCCTCATCTTGCAGTGCGGAGAGCTGCTGCAGCGCGCCCTGGCCGGCCTTACTGGCCAACAAACCCAGGATCAGCGCCAGGCCGATCAGCGGCAGTGCCAGGCGCCAATTGAATTGACGCCTCGGCGAACTGATGCGTTTGCCCGAGGCAAGTTGGTCGCCGGCGCGTTGTACCAGTGGGCTTTGCGGCTGGAGGATGCGGGCCCGTTCGACATACGCCGCGGCAAGCTTCTCGTCGGGCGTCGCCTGGGCGAGCAGCAGCCAGGCCGCATGATTGGTCGGATCTTCATGGATGACCTGACGCAGCACACGGCGTGCATCCACCAGGCGGCCTTCCCGCATCGCGGTTCTGGCCTGCTGCATGAGAGCTGCTCCTGTCACAGTCGAAGGTCCCTGTGGTAATTCGTCCATTTCTAAGATGATGAACCGGCCAGGGCATCTGTCACATCGCCGCGAACGTGACTCACATAACAAAGAATGCCCTCAGTGATAGCCTGAGCCGGAATTCCATTTTCCGTGGTCAATATCTCGCGATCCAGGTTCATAAACCCGGTCTCGATGATGATTGCCGGCGTTCCGATGCCGATTTCGCGGAACGCATGATAATCTGTCATATGGGGCGTAATCGTATTGGCGTGGTAAGAAAGGTGTGTCCGCGAGCTGTATGCCTGGTTGACACAATTTTCCAGCATTGTCGAGTCAGTCATATAGGAACCGGCAATCTTATACCCTGTCGCCTCATCATGATAATATTCGCATGAATCGGCATGAATCGATATCAGCGCTGTGCCGCTGTAACCGTATAACCGCTCATCAAACTCGTCGAACAGCGCCGTGCGAATGCCAAATCCGCGCAAATCTTCAACCACGCGCTGGGCGATGGCAAAATTGACCTCTTCTTCCGTCAGGCCGTCCTCACAAACCGCGCCGGCATCGTTTCCTCGATGGCCGGAAATAATGGCGATGCGCAGCGGCGCCGGACTCTGTGCCATGCGCTGCACGACTGGTTCGGGCGGCACAGGCTTAGAAAAGGGAGCGGAGAGACCAGAACTGCGCACAGCCGCAACCACCTCAGCCTGGCCGTCAGCAGGGCTGAAAAAGAGATAAACGGCCGCCAATCCTGCGCCCACCAGCAGAAAAAACAAAAAGAATGGGATTACACGGCCGAAAGCCGACAGCCATGAATCATCAGCCGTTCCCCACTCGTGGTTGTCATAAGGTGAATTCATTATGTCTATATTCTACAACATTATAAGGCGAAGTGAAACAAGGGTTCTTACCCTATCTGGGAGTTAATTCTATTTTGGGGAACTGAGAGATCGGCCATAACCTGGCCGGCCTCTAGTTTTAAGAGCAGCAAGATTTCAGATGTTCGGCAACAGCCTGCGCGGAATCGAGACTGAGAACCGTTTCCGCCAGTTGGATCGCCTCCACCATTGTCGTGCCGCGAACGGCTTCCTTAACCGCCGCTATCGAAGGGGCGCTCATGCTCAATTCGTCCAGGCCCAGTCCGATCAGGAGTGGTGTTGCCAGGGCATTCCCGGCCAATTCTCCACACATGCCTACCCAGATGCCGGCTTTGTGGCCGGCGCGCACGGTCTGGCTCACCAGTCGCAGGACCGCCGGGTTGAGCGCTTGAGCTAACTCTGCCACATTGCTGTTCCCACGATCGGCAGCCATGGTATATTGGGTCAGATCGTTCGTGCCGATGCTGAAAAAGTCGACCTCGGCGGCCAGCAGATCGGCCGTGGCCACGGCTGAGGGTACTTCGATCATGATGCCCACGGGCATGTCATTGTCAAAGGGCACGTTATTGTCGGCCAGTTCCCTTCTGGCTTCCGCCACCATTTCTTTGGCCTGTCGAATTTCATCCACCGTGCCGATCATCGGGAACATCATGTTGACATTGCGCTCCGAGCCGGCGCGCAAGATGGCGCGCAGTTGCGGTTTAAATATCTCCGGGCGGTCGAGACAAACGCGAATGCCGCGCCAGCCCAGGAAGGGGTTCTCCTCCTGGCCCAAATCGAGGTAAGGCAGGGGTTTGTCGCCGCCTACATCCAGCGTGCGGATAATCAACGGCCGTTCGCCCAGATCGTCTGCTGCCTGCCGGTATGCCTGGTATTGTTCTTCTTCCGTGGGCGCCGACTCGCGATCCAGGAATAAGAATTCTGTTCGGAAAAGCCCCACTCCTTCGGCTCCATACTCCAGGGCGACCGGGATATCGTTTGGTCCGCCGATGTTCGCCGCGATTTCTACCTTATGACCGTCTTCTGTTACGGCCGGCTGCTGGCTTGACAGCCGGGCTTCCTCACGGTCCCGCTGCCACGTGTCCCGTTTCTCTTGCAGCTCGACAAATTGTGCTTCCGACGGGTTCAACCACACCTGTCCCGTCGATCCATCGATCGCTATCTGCTGCTGCCCTTTAACCGTCCAGAGCGTGCCTCCAAGGCCGACCACCGCCGGGATGCCCAGACCACGTGCCAGGATCGCACTGTGTGAAGTAGCGCCGCCAAGCTCGGTGCAGATTCCCAGGACCTGGCCGGGATCCAGTCTCGCTGTGTCCGAGGGAGAGAGATCGGCGGCGATCAGGATAGACGGTTCTGCAAAGTCTAAAGAGGGCGGCTCGAGAGCCATCAATTTGCGCAGCACGCGTTGGCCGACATCTTCAACATCGGCGGCGCGCGCCTGCATATAGGTGCTGTCCAAAGCGCGGTACCCTTCGGCTGTTTTAAAGATAATCTCTTGCCAGGCTGCCTCGGCGTTAATCCCTTCCGCTAGAAGAAGCTCGCGAGCCGCATCCGCCAATTCAGGATCCTTCAGCATCAGGCCATGCGCCGCAAAAATCGCCGCTTCGTCACGGCCCACCTGCTCTATGGCCTGGCTGTAAAGGTGATCGATTTCTTCTATCGCTTTGCCAATCGCCAACTGCAGGCGTGCCCACTCACCTTGCGAGTCTTCTACCTGCACTTTTTCGACGGCCGGCAGAGTTGGCAGATACAAAAATGCGGGCCCGATAGCAATGCCGGGCGAAGCGGCGATACCTGTCAGAATGCCTTCTTCGCTGGTTGTGGTTGTTGGCGGGACTGTGGGCATGGGTTCGGATGGTTCATCTTTGTCGCCAAAATTATCGTCGGCCAGGGCGCGCAGCGCGACCAGGGCAGCGGCGGCGTCCGCTCCCGCGGCAACGATGCGAATCTCGTCCCCCTCGCGAGCGCCCAACATGGCTACCTGGTTAATGCTCTTGGCATTGGCCTGCTTTTCCGCTTTGAAGACCCTGATATCGGATTCAAATTCGCCGGCCGTGCCCACAAACAAGGCGGCGGGACGCGCGTGAAGCCCTAACTTGTTGGGAATGGTGAGAATCAATTCCTCCGCCTCAGCAGCAAATTGTGACGCTCCATTGCCATCTGGCACGCCGGACTCCGGCGCACCGGCATCGAGCAGCAGTGCCTCGCCAAGCTGGTCGGCCTTCATCGCCAGCGCTCCTCTGGCTTCTTCGATAATCTGCTGCGGCGTGCCGCCAATCGAGGCCTGTACCGCTGCCGCCATCGCCCCCTCAACCAGCGGAGCGGCGGATAAGTAGACGTTTTCGCGCTGTTCGGGCTCCAGGAACTCGAGGGCCATTTCGGCGCTGAGCAGAGCGCTGCCCAGGTCCATAAGGATGACCACGCCATCATCGCTGTAAACAGATTGGATGCCCTCGAATACTTTCATGGCATCCGTGCCTATTGGTTGTTCCGGATCGTCAATGCCGCCGGCAGTGGCTATGAGGACTTTCCCCTGAACCATTTGATCGGCCAATTCGCGGACGCCCTCCGCGAGCTTGGCGCTGTGCGAAACGATAACTATTCCTACCATGGCGATCCCCACCTGGATGAAAATGATGCTGTATTGCTGGATCGATTAATCTGTATCCTATGGTTGCAGGAAGGGCAGGAGCTGAGTTCCCAGACGCGGTCTACAATTAGTTCGGTTAATGCCTCGGCAGGTCCCGGTTTGAAGCCCCTGCTGCCGCAGCGGCAGGCATACCAGCCGAACGTTAGCTTGTCGTAGCTGTAGCGCGGCCCGTTCAAATCAATCGTTTCAGCGCCGACGCCCCAGCGTGCATTGGTGATCAGCCGCCGGCATCCGGCATCCTGCAGTTTGTCGAAGTAAAGTGAGAAGTGGGTGCAGTGACGCATGAGCAGAACGGCCGTCGTAATGTTGTCCGCAAACGGTACCACGCGCGCATCGCCGGTGATAGCCTGTAGATTGGCGGGTAGCGCGCTGCTTATTCCTTTCAACAGCAGCCCGTTGATCTCCAGAGCGTACACCCACCTGGCTCGCGCGGCTATCTGGCGGCTCAGGCGCAAATCACCGGCGCCGATATCCAGAACGATGTCGCCGGGTTCGATTTGTTCGAGAACGAGTTGATAAGTGGGCGCATCATAAGGCACCCACATCCATTCCCACTCTTCTTTAGGTATTGGCGGCTTGAGCATCTGATTTCATCTGTTCAAACCCGGTTGGCACACACGACTGTTTCCAGTAGATTCACATGGCCCGGGCAGACCCAACGCTCGATATTAACAAGCGCCGCGTTGTTGCTTAAGCCAATTGCTGCAAAGAAATTGCCAACCAGAATCCATAGATCAAAGTAATTCCCCCGATAATTGCCAGGATCCAGTTCAGAGTTCTTTTCGCGCCGTCACTTAACCCGATATCCAGGATAACGGCTCGCACGCCGAGTAGTGCATGGGTAGTGGCCACGACCAGGAATACGACTTCCAGAGCAAAAATAAAAGGATTGGAAATGTAGTCGAGCACTTGCTCGAAATCGCGCAGACCTTCTTCTACCACAAAGTGGTGGGCGATCATATGCGTGGCCAGAATAACAATGAGCAGCAGACCGGAAATCGCCTGGGTAATCCAGATGGCGCCGGCGCTGTTCTTGCTGCGTTCGCGGGAGATTGTTGTTGTTGACATTGCTGTTTTCCTCCCTACTTCGTGAATACCAGATAAGCTGAAACAACCAATAAAATGGCGGCTAAAGCTGCAAGAACCCAGAATAGAGTCTTCTGGTTATTAGCGCCGATGCCCATGCCTACGAGAGCGACTCGTATGCCGTTCAGGGCGTGAAATAGCAGGCCGAAGATCAGCACGACATCGAGAAGTAGATACAAAGGACTCCTGGCAATTGCCAAAAACTGGTCCCAGGCTTCCGGCCCTCTCAGCAGTGTGCTGAGTACGATGAGGTGCAGGAAGAGATAGAGAACCAGTCCCAGACCCGTTAGGCGGTTAAGCGCAAAAGCCCATGAGCCGACCCGGCGCTTGCGAACATCAAACCAGGCAGGGATGGGCCGCGAGGTCGTTTCGTTTTTAGGTGATGTAACTTGTTCTGCCATAATTCATCTCTCTATATTTTGCACGGAACCACAGACAGTTTTATGGTTTGTTCTCCGTGGATCGTTATGCCTGCATATTGTGGCTCTGTACAACCTCTCAAAAATATGGCGGTTAGTCGCCACGGCCGAAAAGACGGCCAATCTTGCGTTTTGTAAGCTGGTTTCGCAAATTCATGATCGATCCCGCCGGATCAACATCAGAAGGGCATGCTTCACTGCATTCGTAGGCAACGTGACAGCGCCAGCAGCCGTGATCCTGGTCGACCCAATCGAGCACAGCTGCTGCGTCCTCTCCACGCGGTTCCTCGACAACGCGCCAGCCGGCGGCCATCGCTGCCGGACCCAGATACATGGGGTCGCTTCCCGCAACTGGACAGGCGGAAACACAGATGCCGCACTCGATACAGTTTTCATATCGCTCATAATGGTCGATGCCGACCGGTATTGCCGCTTCTGGGAGAAAATCGCTGCGCCGCTTATAGGGCATTCCCGCAAGATTGTAGCGGTCCATAAAGTGCCCCATATCAACAACAATGTCGCTGATCAGGGGGATGTTCTGTAGCGGCTCGACGACAACGGTCGAGGTACCCAGATCTAACACGTTTGTCACGCACGCCAATACTTCCTGTCCGTTGACACGCATACCACAGGTGCCACAGGCGGCGTGATGGCAGGAATGTCGTAGTGCCAGGGTCGGATCCTGCGCAAAACGGATTGTTTGTAAGGCGACCAGTACCGTCATATTTTTATCAACGGAAACTGTAAATGTCTCGTAGTGGGGCGCCGCATCCCCTTGTTTGTAACGAAAGACTTTGAAATTTACTTCTTGTTCAGCCATTTCGATCTCCTTAGTTGAAGAAAGCCGTGTGTGGTAGAAGTTTGACTTCACGTGTGCGGCAAGGTTCATCCACGCCAAGTTTGCGGCAGACAACATCGGCTGTCGCCTCGGCCATGCCGCGTGCAGTCGTTGCCTTGCCCCCGGTGATGGTCACGAACCCTTCCACCCCTTCTTCTTGATGATCGAAGCACTTAAATGTACGGCTCAATTCTCGTCCAGTGTCAGCGCCGCGTGCGCCAACCAGCGGCCGTGCGGCCGACCAGGCACCGCGGAATTTCGCCTGCGCTACCTCAGGAATTAACGCGGAACCTTTTTCCCACATTCGCTGTACATGGTCTTCCGGCAGGCCCAGATCATCCGGATCCTCTACCACCCATGACGTCGTGCCGACAACAGAGAGACCGCGAATGGGAACGATAATATCTCCATCGCTTGACGGTGCAAGGTGGTTGACAACCATGTTGCACAGCCGCCCGTATACGGCGAGCATGACGCCGGGAGACGGCCGAACCGGTACATCCACGCCAGCCATTTGGGCAATTTTTTCGCTCCAGGCGCCGGCAGCATTGATGACGATGTCAGCATCGATGTCATACTCTTTAAGGCTCAAGTTGTCGCGCACGTGCACGCCGGAAACGACGCCGCCCTGTTTGTTGATGTCCAGTACTTCTGTATAGCGCTTGATTACCGCGCCATTGCTCTTGGCTGTCGCAAAAAAGCGTATGGGCATCCGCCAGGCATCCATGGTTCCGTCAGGGACCTGAACAGCCATCTTCAGCGCCGGATTCAACTTGGGTTCCAGCGCCAATGTCTCTTTGCGTGTCAGTACCCGGGTTGGAATGTCGCATTCGGCGCAGCCGGCAATAAACGATTTGCTGTATTCTACGTCTTCATCGGTTAACGCAATGAACAAACCATCATTGAGTTCAAGCGCCTCCGGCATAATTCGCCGCAGGATCATGTTTTCTTCGATGCACTCAATGGCTGATTCCTGATCTTTAACTGCATAACGGCCGCCGCTGTGCAGCAAACCGTGATGGCGACCTGAAGTGCCTGACGTGACTTCATGCCGTTCAACCAAGGTAACTTTTAGTCCGCGTAAAGTGAGATCATGCGCAAGGGCCCCGCCCGTTGCGCCCCCACCGATAATCAAAGCATGAAAGTTTGCCATAGTTCCTCCCAATCGCTAATAAAAAGGGCATTGCCGTCTGGTTTCGTAGTTCGGATGCGATGCCGGCAATGCCCGTTGGCTCATCAATGCCTCAATTGGGAATGTCTGACATTTGAAAAAGCCTTTTAGATCCTAAGCCTGGAGGTCAAACCTCCAGGCCAGATCATAATTAACTCTATTCTTGTTCTACCCAATCGAAAGTACGGGTGACCGCTTTCTTCCACATCCGGTAATTTTCTGTACCGGCTACGCTTCCAGGGGTCGGTTCCCAGGTCTTATCGATACCCCAGTTGTCGCGGATATCTTGCTCGTTCTCCCAGAAGCCGACTGCCAGGCCGGCCGCGTAGGCGGCGCCCAGCGCTGTCGTTTCGGCGACCTTCGGCCTTACGACCGGAACGCCCAGAACATCGGCCTGGAACTGCATCAGGGTGTCATTGTAGACCATGCCGCCGTCGACCTTGAGCGCGGTCAGTTCCACGCCAGAGTCCTTTTCCATCGCGTCCAACACTTCGCGGGTCTGGTAAGCCGTGGCTTCCAGCGCTGCGCGAGCAATGTGCCCCTTGTTGACGTAACGGGTCAGCCCGACGATGGCGCCGCGTGCATCAGACCTCCAATACGGGGCGAACAGGCCGGAGAAAGCCGGCACAAAGTAAACACCGCCGTTATCCTCGACCGACTTGGCGTAGTCCTCAATATGCTGCGAATAATCGAAGAAATTTAGATTATCGCGCAGCCACTGAACCAATGCGCCCGTGATGGCGATCGAGCCCTCCAGCGCATAAATGGCCGGTTTTTCGCCAAACTTGTAGCACAAGGTGGTCAGCAGGCCGCTGGCAGATGGGACAATTTCCTCGCCGGTATTCATGATCATGAAGCAGCCCGTGCCATAGGTGTTCTTGGCTTCGCCGGGGCTGAGGCAGGCCTGGCCCACTGTGGCCGCCTGCTGGTCGCCCAGGTCACCGCAGACCGGAATCATGCCGCCGAATGGGCCGGCCGTCAGGGTCTTGCCCCAGGTCTCGGGATCGCTGGAGGGTACAATCTTGGGCAGCATTGACTTCGGAATGCCCATGATCTCAAGGATCTCATCGTCCCAATCCAACGTCTCCAGGTTCATCAACATCGTACGGCTGGCATTCGTCACGTCGGTGACGTGGCTGCCGCCGGTCAGATTCCAGATAACCCAGGTGTCGATGTTGCCGAAGATCGCATCGCCGGCTTCCGCCGCCTCGCGCAGACCTTCTACATTTTCCAACATCCATTTTACTTTCGGGCCGGAGAAGTAGGTCGCCAGCGGCAGACCGACCTTTTCGCGGAAGCGATCTTGCCCGCCGTCCTTTGCCAGCGCATTGCATATTTTGTCTGTGCGCGTATCCTGCCAGACGATTGCATTGTAATATGGTTTTCCGGTGTTTTTGTCCCAGACAACCGTTGTCTCGCGCTGGTTCGTAATGCCGACAGCGGCAATGTCGGCAGCCGTAGCGCCGGCATCTTTCAAAGCACCCTTGATCACATCTTGCGTGCGCGCCCAGATTTCCATGGGATCGTGTTCTACCCAGCCGGCTTTTGGATAAATCTGCTCGTGCTCAAGCTGGTGAATGCCGACTGGCTCGCCAGAGTGATTAAAAATCATGCAGCGGGTACTGGTAGTACCCTGGTCAACTGCTGCTACATATTTTGCCATTATAGTAACTCCTTATTTATTATGGGAAATAGGGGCTCGTGCAGCCTGTAAAACTGCATCGGACCCGGTTAATTTTGAATTGCTTCCAACAGTGCGTTCAGAATAAGATAAGACGACGTAGCCCCGGGATCCTGGTGGCCAATGCTCCGTTCACCCAGGTAACTGGCCCGCCCTTTCTTAGCTTGCAGCGGAATGGTGCTTTTCATGCCCGCTTCTGCTGCAGCAACAGCGCTGCTCATGGCAGCAGGCAGATCGTCACCATTTCCGAGCGCACTAACAAGAGCCTCAATCGCTGGGGCCCAGGCGTCATACATAGTTTTGTCTTCAAGCTGCGCCCGGCCTCGTTGGACGATTCCATCTACGCCGTCCTTCAGCATTTTGACGACATCATCGTTGTCTAGTTCTTCTTTGACTGCAACTGCCATGCCGCTGCGCATGTAGAAAGTACCATAGAGAGGACCGGCTGCGCCGCCGACGCTGGAAATCAGCGTCATGCCCGTGGTTTTCAGGATATTGCCGATATCCTTATCGGCCACGGAGGGTAATTTTTCCATCACCTTGCGAAAACCGCGATCCATGTTGATGCCATGATCAGCATCGCCAATGGCCCGGTCAAGATCGGTCAGATAATCCTTGTTTTCGTGCAAGACAGCGGCCGTATCCTCCAACCACTGCACAATCTGTTTCTTACTTACTGTCATTTTGCAATGCCTTCGAAAAATAACATAACCGGTAATCGAATTGTTGGATTACCGGTTTCTGTTTGTGATTACCTATACGCCCCAGCGCAGTCCAGGGGTTTTGACCGGAGCATCCCAGAACTTCAGGATTTCGTCATCCGCTTTGAGCAGCGTAATGGACATGCCCTGCATTTCCAGAGATGTGATATAAGGGCCGATCAGATTACGCACGATCTCCACGCCGAAGTCCTCGCAGACCTCGTCGAGTTTCCTGTAGACAGCATAGAGTTCAGAGACCGGGGTCCCTCCCATGCTGTTGACGAAGGCGATAATCTTGTCCCCTTTTTCGAAGGCGAGATCGGTGATCTCTTTTTCAACCCATTCACCATTCTCGCGGTCGAATTCACGGACCGTGCGTGTATAGGCTTTGTCGTTTAAGATCTCCAATGCCAGTCGCTCAGTGATCTCGTCGGCCGTACCCATCTTCTCACGGACCTGGCCTGGTTCGCCGTGGATCCCAATGCCGATTTCCATTTCATCGTCAGGCAGATCAAATGTTGGTTTGCCCGCCGCGGGGACGATGCAGGAGGTGATCGCCATGCCCATCGAGCGACCGTACATGTTGACCTTGCGGCAGAGATCGGCGCACTGATCCAGATCATACCCGGCCTCAGCAGCCGCGCCCACGATCTTTTCCGCCAGGACCGTCGTACCCACACCGCGGCGACCGGCCGTATACAGACTATCTTTCACGGCGACATCGTCGTCGATCAAGATGTTCTGCACCGCGATACCGTCGGCATTGGCCATCTCCGCGGCCATTTCAAAGTTCATGACGTCGCCGGTGTAGTTCTTAACGATGAAGAGCACGCCGGCGCCGCTGTTTACGGCTGTCGCACATTCGTACATCTGGTCCGGCGTTGGAGATGTGAATACTTCGCCCGGGCAGGCGCCGTCGAGCATGCCCATGCCGACGAAGCCGCCGTGCATTGGCTCGTGGCCGCTGCCGCCGCCGGAGACGATGGCTACCTTCCCCTCTACCGGCGCATCGGCGCGGTAAACATAGTTGGGGTCAAAGTTCACCTTCAACATATCCGGGTGAGCGACAGCCATGCCTTCTAACTGTTCTTTGACGACATCGTCAATCTCGTTAATTAATTTCTTCATATTCTGTTCCTTAAACAAACTAGCAAGTCTTAACCAACTGGCAGACACTGACTAACTTGCAGGGACTGAGTTGGCTGCAAATAATTTCTAGGATTCCGGCTCGGGCAGGTAAGCGCTGACGAACCAGTCATACAGAAAGATGCCAATTGCACCGGCAATGAGTGGGATTATCACAGGTACGATAATCGCGTATGCCGGATCACTCCACAAGCCCTGTGTGCCGACGATTGTGCCGAAGATGCGCGGGCCAAGGTCGCGGGCCGGGTTAATGGCATAACCACTCGGGCCGCCGAGTGAGAGGCCGACAGCCAATACGGTGAAGCCAACCAGGTACGGGCCCAGGTTCCATTTCTGGCCCAGGTTTCGCTCGTCGCCGCTGGCCATAACGCCCCACAGCAGGACCATCGTGCCAAAGAACTCGGCAACGCCCGCGGTCAGCAGCGAGTAACTGCCTGTTGCTCCGGCGGCATACGAACCTGATTCGCCCCACCATGCCTGGCTGAAAATCGAGCCGGGACCGGTGCACCAAACATTGGGCATACCGGAGGAAACAAGACCATCACGGTAGACCAGGTAAACAGCCGCGGCGCCCAGGAAAGCGCCAACCATCTGCGCCAGGATAAAGGGAATCACATGCGCCCACGGGAACTGGCGCTTGACGGCCAGAGCGACCGTCACCGCCGGGTTTATATGCGCGCCGGAAACGCCGCCGACGACAAAGACGGCGATGATCACCGCGAAAGCCCAGCCAAACGCTATCGTTTCCCAGTTATATGCGCCTGAGGCCAGGCGCGGCGCCAAACCTACGTTGGCGACGACGCCGTCACCGAGCAGGATCAGGATGAAGGTACCAAAGACCTCAGCAATTAGAAGGCCAGTTAACCCTTTGTTATTCATGTTCCACTCCTTAGGTTATGAAGTAAATGTTCTTGTCACTGCGCTGCACTGCGCAAATGATCTCACAACAAAAACGGTTCCAATAAAAGTCGCATCTGGGGGTGGTTTAATCTATAGGCTTGCTCCTTTCCACTAGCCGGCATAGGCTTGCTGACTGCATCGGTCCGACATGGATAATTGAGACTTGAAGAATAGCGTCCATAAGGGGAATCATAACGCTGGGCCGGCTACTTAGTTGTATAAAATGGCCGACAAATTAACCTCTTCCTTGTGTGTTCTGCACACCCAGTCAGGATACA
>JBJYWZ010000235.1:0-4099 GCA_046259725.1 Promineifilaceae bacterium (SeqCode)
TCGATACCGGCCTGGTTTCCCGATAATCGTTTCCCGAAAAAAAACGATTATCGGGACAGGTGCACTCCCTCTGAGATCTTGCGAGTTGGCTCTTTGTGGGGGCGGGATAAATCTCAGCGGCGAAGAAAGCGCACGCCGCCGCGCGAGCAGCAGGAGCAAGTTGGGTTCCCAATCTCTTCGGGCTGCGAGTCCCGCTAAATACGCAGTTCGATGATGTCGCCATCATGCAGGACATGATCGCGGCTGACGATCTGGCCCTCAAATGAACCACTTCCCCATATCCTGGCTGATTTGAGCTGCTCGTAGAAGTCGCGATGTACTTTTTCGGCGAATTCCTCCACCGTGCTGCCTTTCACCAGGACAAATGGGGTGGTCAGGTCCGGCTCCGCGCCAGGGGGCTTGGAGAACACGCGCATCAGCTCCAGGCGCTCAAATATCGTCCGTCCGAGCAGGTCGAGATTGCGGCCCGTCTCAGCCGAAACGGGAAGCATCGGCGGCGCTTCACCCATCAGCTCCTGGACAATCTGCCATACTTCCTCCTCTCCCTCGTCATCATACTTGTTGACAGCGTAAATGAATTCTTTGTATCTGACACGCGGATCGAATTCGTCTTCGTTCTTTTCTTGCAGCGGCAGGATATTGTTTTCGGCAAGGAGAGCTAAAGACGACTCGTAATCGGCCGGTGGATCGGTCTGGAGATCGAGCAGCAGGAGCAGCGAATCACAGCGACGCAGCATATCCATGAATGCCGGCTCGACGTAGCTTTCGTGGAGCGGCGGCGTATCGATCAGCTGAATCTGCACGTATTCATAGACCATCATGCCCGGCGTTGGCGTCCAGGTCGTAAATGGCGCGGTTCCTATTTCTGGTGAGGCGTTTGTCATCGCGGTGATGAGGGAAGATTTGCCGGCATTGGGCGGGCCAACGATGGCTACCTGGCCCGCGCCTTCTTTTTCGATTGAGAAGACGGAACCATGGCGGCTCGCCCCTTTCTTGGATTCGGCCGATGCTTTGAGTTTCGACAGCCGCTTTCGCAGATCGGCGCGCAGTTTGTCGGTGCCTTTATGCTTGGGCACCGTGCTGATCAATTCCTCTAAGCGCGTGATTTTTTCCTGAGGAGTCGCTGCTTCCTTGTATCGTTCCTCAGCATTGAAATATTCAGGCGGTAGATTAGTTGGCATCCCAGGTAACCAGCCGGCAGTTTTCGATACGCTTATTAAACAGGCGCCTTTCCCCTTTTAGCCCAGTGAACCCTGGCCATATTCCCTCGCGGAGCGCCGCTCAGACTGCGGACAAAATAGCCATCGATCAGCAAATCGTAAAATGAGCCATCACTCTCCAGGGGCTCCGTTTTCCGATTCCGGCGCCGTGGCGTCAGGTATGTGATAGCGTCTCAGCAGTTCGGCGGCGTAGTATTCGTACCAACGGCCTACCGGTTTCTGCGCACGATACTGCCGGTCGAGATCGACCATCAGATAGGTGAGCTCGCTTATGGTCAGTTCCTGGCCCAGAAGCGGGGGCAGGCGCCCATGCAAATATTCCGCATACCAGAGTGGCCAATCGGGATGGTAACCGTCGGTCTCGATGTAGGCGGCATGGTGATCATTTCCGGTTTGCTGGAGCAGATTGGCTATTTGCTGTTTCTTATTTTCCATACGCCGTTCGGCTGCTTCCGCTAAAGGATCTGGTGAATGGAGCCGATATGTTCCATGAACTCCATTCGCGTCAGCTCATTCTTCAGGAACAGTCCGGTTAATGCACTGGTCCGCATCCGGGCATTTGACTTTTTCGCGCCGCGCATGGCAACACACATATGTAGTCCATCGACAATCACGGCGACGCCCTGCGGTTCTACCAATTCATCGATCAAATTGGCGATTTGCTGCGTCATGCGTTCCTGAACCTGAAGCCTGCGTGCAAAGGCCTCGACGATCCGTGGAATTTTTGATAGACCCACTACCTTTTTGTCCGGTATATAGGCAACATGCGCTTTGCCTATAATCGGCAGCATATGATGTTCGCAAATGCTGTAGAAATCAATTCCGGAGACGATGACCATTTCGCTGTACTCTACATCGAACAACGCATTATTTAGAAGCTTCTTCGTATCCACATTGTAGCCAACCAGTAGTTCGTCATAGGATCGAGCGACGCGTGTCGGAGTATCCACCAGTCCTTCTCGCTCTGGGTCCTCGCCTACAGCGTAAAGGATGCTTAGCACTGAATTTGCGACAATGGTCTTGCACTCTTTTGAGAGTACCGGGCCGTCGTACAATTTGTCGGCTTGTTCATCTGAAATCTCGTGCATAAAATACCTCCATATTCTTCACAGAGCAGTCCATTATAGCATAACAGAATTTGTACGAATTTGGCTGTAATTTCCTGAGAATCGGGGAATGCCGCTGCCGGATGATAGCGTGCTCACATCGCCCGACCTGGGCGAAACAGTGAGATTCGCAAACAAAAGAAACAATAGCGGTATTTTCATCTTAATAAGGTTGTAAGTATGAGGCGATTTTAGCCGCATTCCCCACTATAATTGTCTACCCTGCGCCGGTGGCAGACAACCCGGCCATTACAAAGCTGTCTTTTAGGCGGCTTATTAAAACTGCGGCGGTCGTAGCACCCGCCTGATCAAAACAAAGGAGTTTTCTCACATGCAAGCACAATCATATAGCGCGGAAAGAGAGCGCAGCTCAACGGCCGCGGCGGTCGTTCCGCGCATTGCCGTCGTCATTGTCGCCGCATATGCCGGCGCACAAATGTTATCCGATATCAGCAGCCTTAAGATCGCCATCATTGCCGGTCTGGCTGTCGATATGGGTACATTTATCTACCCCATCACCTTCACCCTGCGCGATATGGTGCATAAGGTGTTGGGCAAAAAGAATGCCCAGACGCTGATTGTCAGTGCGGCGGTAATTAATATTTTCATGGCGGCTTATCTGGCCTGGACAGCCAGCGTACCCAGTGATCCGTCGTGGGGCCTGGGCGGTGAATTTAGCGCCATTTTGGGCCCCGTTTGGCGAATCGTTATTGCCTCAATCAGTGCTGAAGTTATCAGCGAGTTGATCGACACCGAGGTCTATCATTGGTTTGTTACGAAGATAACGACTCGCTACCAATGGGCGAGGGTTTTAGTCAGTAACAGCGTTTCCATCCCCATTGATTCACTTGTGTTCGCCGTGCTGGCGTTCGCACCGCTGCCGGGACTGGAGAATCATTTTCTGACGGTACCCTGGGTTGTTGTGGGGCAGATTTTCCTGTTCAACCTGATCGTAAAATATGCGGTGACCATTCTTAGTATGCCTCTCATCTATTCAACGCCGGACCGCGACTGGACAAATGATATTGACGATGCCTGACCTGCAAGACGCAAAGTTAAGCGTGAATCTAGGGAGCAGTCGAGTTTTACATGACTTTGCGCGTGAATGAAGCTGCGATTCTTGGATTGACGTTCACCCTTTGTCCGGGAGCTCATCCAAGGTGACTGAGCAAAAACAGCCCCGCACGCTGGCTATTACGCTGAACTGGCGCCAGCCCGAGGTTACGCTGAAATGTATCAGGGCACTGCTCGCAATGGAGCAGCCGGAGCTAGACATTCTGGTGATAGATAATGGCTCGGGTGATGATTCCGTTGATAAGCTCAAGCAATCCGAACTGCCCTTTGAGCTGCTGTCGTTGGAAAAGAATGTCGGGTTCGCGGCCGGCAACAATCGTGGTCTGCGGCTTGCGCTTGAACGGGGGTATGATTTTTCGCTGCTAATCAATAATGATGCTGTTGCCGCCCCGGATATGCTGCAGAAGCTTCTGGCAGAAAGCAGCGGCGATATCGGCCTCCTGTCGCCCAAAATCTATTTTGAATCCGATCCGCAGCGTATCTGGTTCGCAGGCGGCCGTCGAGATCCGCGTACGCTTGATGTACTGGATACAGGACATGGCCAGTTTGATGGGTTGCAATTTTCCGCCAGCCGCGATGTCGATTATCTGGTGGGTACTTGTCTGCTGGTGAACATGGCCGCGGTACGTGTCATAGGCTTTCTAGACGAGAGATACTTCTTCTATTTTGAAGATCTGGATTGGTCGCTGCGCTTTGTTG
>JBJYWZ010000236.1:0-2462 GCA_046259725.1 Promineifilaceae bacterium (SeqCode)
GTCACGCTCTACGATGCCTTCACAGGACGTGTGCTGCCGATCCTGGACGGCCGTGTGGCGAGCGAATTCGGCTGGATACCGCTTGGTATGACCTCTGTTGAGTAGGGCAAACCAATGTGACTAGCTGCCGCCAGCTTGCGCGCAGTATACGGTTAATTCACCGTTACTTCTGCATAGGCCGGAGTGACATTGCCGTCCAGATCCTCGATCAAGAATCCCACCACGTAGGGACCGGCCGCGGCATCGAGATCGATCCACGCCAGCTGCTGGTTACCAAAGTCGACACGTTCGCCCAGTTCGGTTACAGTGCCGGCGGCCTGCCCGCCGGCGTTCAACTCAAGCCATTGTTCCAATACGGTGAATGTGTCGCCTGGGGAGGGCAGGATCTCGCGCGGTGCACCGGCCGTACCGCTGCCGTTGAAGCCATATACGTCACGCATCAAGCCATCGGTGTTGTTGAAGTACATGGTGGCCCGGTACTGCTCGCCATCGACATAGGTATAAATACCGTCGACTGAGTAAACGGCGTCATCGGCCGAAGCGCCATATACCTCAGGCTCGAACAAGGCCGTCACGCGCTTGTCGCCATCGTCAATGGCGAAGACAATGGGTTCCCAGTCAAATGACAGGGTAAATGGCCCTTCGCCCCAATCGGGATAGTAGACGCCGTCAACCTCACGAATCTCACCGCTGTCGAGATAATCCGTATCGGCGATATAGATAGAATTCGATGCCTCATCCAGGAAACCGGCGAAGAATTTGATGTAGCCGATGTTATCACCCTCGATATCTGCGCTGAGCTCAACCGTCTCGCCAATATCTACCGAATCGTCAGACACCTGAAGAGCACTGACGGTAATGGCGCCCTGTCCCGGTGCGACCACCTGCGTGGTGTCCGGCACAACCAGGCTCTGTTCTGCCGGAGCGAACTGGCGGCCAGTATAGTGATAGGCCAGGAAATCATCCCACAGAGAGTTCGCAGCGAAACGCGTGGCCACTTCGGCATAGGATTCTGCGCCGGCGGTACGGTTGCGGTACAACTGCGAATTGGGGAAGTAAATGGACATGCCTGTCGCGCCTGGTTTTTTCTGACCATGACGTTCGAGGATAACTGCATCATCAATGCTGGCCTGCAGGGCATCGGCCGCCTGCTGGACCTGGGGAAGGCTTGAATTCTGCTTGATGAGACTGACAAGGTTGCTGAGGTCGAGGTAAGAAGGTGGTACGCTCCTGCCAAATACGCTGGTGAAGGACTGCGCATAATTGCGCGCTTCCGCGATACCGCGCTGGTTGTCACTTTGCAGGAGATAAGCCAGGTTGTTCAAATTGTCCATCACCTGTGGCATCTTTTGCAGGTCGACGGCCGCCAGAGTGACATCATCACCGATCTGGCGTGAAAGCTGCAACGCAGACGGTATTCCAAAAACCCCGCCCCGTCCCAGCCAGGCCGCGCGCGCATTGTCATCCTGAATGCGCTGGTCGTCATCAACATACGTCGTGACGATATATTTACCCAGGTCTGATCCATCGACGTCGGGATCGGCCAGCAGGTTGGCCAGGAATCCAGTATATGCCCAACCCAGCGCCGGTTCCACTTCCTGCGAGGCAACGGCATATTTTGCGTGCGGCGCCAGTGCGTCGAAAACTTCCACATGGCCCATCAGGCAGGCGTCCATGCCAATCAGTTCGAACTTGTCGATTCCGGTTTGCCTGCGTATCTCGGCCAACGCCTCATCCAGTTCCATCAGGAACAGTTGATCGCCGGTTGCTTGAGCCAGGGCAACGTTGTCAGGGCCCCGGCCACCCGGATCGGGGTCTGTCCATCCACCGGGCCAACCCATGCCATGATCAGATAAGATCAAGACATAGTTGTCGGATGGATACGACTCCACCGCCCAGGTCACAAAATCAACCAGCGAGTCGCCGCTGGACATATTTACCTCGCCCAGATTCATCATCTCCTGTGAAGAAACGCGATCGAGATCGGGATCGTATGTCAGGTAGAAACGCCGGGTATCGGTCCAGTTACCATCTCCTGAAAAACCGGCACGGAAACGATCAACCTGGCTGACAATATGCACGTTATCACTCGAACCGATTCGCTCCGCTTCGTTCAGGTCGACATAGATATCCTGTTCGAGAATCTTGTCATCAGCATCCTGGTAGAGCATAACCAGCCATGTGTCCTCCCCTTCACCAACTTTTGGCGGCGCGACGTTGCTGCTGCTTCCACCGCTGCTTGAGGAGGGTATCTGTGCCTGCGATTCTTGCGGCTGCGTGTTCGGAAGCTGCTGTGTACTGCCGAATCCACCCGAGGTATTGGTGGATTGATCAAATACACCGCTGTTTTGCGCGCTGCTGCCACCGCCGCCAAACAGGCCACCACCGCCACTGAACAACAAGAAACCGCCAATGCAGAGGACCAGCAGCAGACCGCCGCCCACCAGCAGGAGCATCATTGG
>JBJYWZ010000237.1:0-5936 GCA_046259725.1 Promineifilaceae bacterium (SeqCode)
GGTGACAGCGTATCAGGTACAGCCTTTGTTATCGAAGCAGTGGCAAGCGGGCACACTGCCGCTGAATCGATTATGCGCTACCTGCAAGGCGAACGATTGAAGCCGGCTGAAAAACCGAATCTACCGGTAGTTCATTTGACGAATGAGGAGATAACGGCCCGGATCGCCAGTGGGAGTATCACAAGGCAGCCGCGCGTGCCCATGCCCTGGCTTCCACTCGAGCAGCGGCTGGATAATTTCGATGAGGTGGAACGCGGTTACGATGATGAGAGTGCCCGTCAGGAAGCGGCACGATGCCTGGCCTGCGGAATTTGCTCTGAATGTATGAGCTGCACCTTTGCCTGCGGCGTTGACGCGATCAATCATAACGAAACCGCGGTTGAATCGGAAATCAGCGTTGGCGCGGTCATTCTCGCCCCTGGTTACCAGATCTATAACGCGCAACTTTCAGAGGAATTTGGTTTAGGTCGCTTTCCAAATGTGGTCACCTCGCTGCAGTATGAGCGTATGCTATCTGCGAGCGGGCCAACGCTTGGTCACGTGAGAAGACCATCTGACAATACGTCGCCGAGACGTATTGCCTTTTTGCAATGCGTGGGCAGCAGGGATCAGAACCACGATTACTGTTCGTCGGTTTGCTGCATGTACGCCGCAAAAGAAGCGATCATGACAATCGAACATGCGCGTGCCGAAGCGCGTGACGGCCGTGGCGACGGCGATGTTTTCTGCCAGGTATTCTTCATGGATACGCGCGCCTACAGCAAGGGTTATGAGGAGTACTACCGGCGCGCGGAAATGAAATACGGCGTCAAGTACACGCGCTGCCGTTTGAGCGATGTGCATGAG
Organism: Promineifilaceae bacterium (SeqCode); assembly: GCA_046259725.1. Classification (GTDB taxonomy): domain Bacteria; phylum Chloroflexota; class Anaerolineae; order Promineifilales; family Promineifilaceae; genus JAACFF01. The sequence continues at coordinate 847 of JBJYWZ010000237.1, forward strand.
GATCCAAATTCAGGTAGTCTGCGGGTGCGCTATTTCAGCCCGTTTGAAGGAAATTATGAGCTGATCGAAGAGGAGTTTGATCTGGTTGTACTGTCGGTTGGCATGGAGATAGCCGAACCGGTAAAACAGCTTGGCCGGCGGCTGGGCATTGAGCTCGATCAGTACGGTTTCTGCCATACCACACTGTTTGACCCACTGCAGAGCAGCCGTCCGGGTATCTATGTCGCCGGTCCTTTCCGTGAGCCCAAGGATATTCCGGAAACAGTGGTCGAGGCGAGCGGAGCTGCAGCCGCCGTGGCTCAACGCCTGGCGCCGGCTCGACATACATTGACGCATATTCCAGAATATCCAGCGGAACGGGATGTAACAGCCGAGGCGCCGCGCATCGGTGTTTTTGTCTGCCACTGCGGCAGTAATATCGGCGGTTATCTCGATGTCCCTGATGTAGCCGAGTATGCCGGTTCCTTACCCGGAGTCGTTCACGCCGAAGACAATCTTTATACATGCTCGCAGGACACGATCGCCCACATCATCGATCGGATTCAGGAATTGAAACTGAATCGGGTTGTCGTATCTTCATGCACACCGCTAACCCATGAACCGCTGTTTCAAGACGCGCTGAAGAAAGGCGGTCTTAATCCCTACCTGTTCGAGATGGCAAATATCCGCAATCAATGTTCCTGGATCCATTCGAACAATTGGGAAGGGGCAACTGCAAAAGCGAAATCTTTGACGCGTATGGCCGTGGCCAGGGCGGCGAAGTTGGAACCGCTTAAGACCGGCGAAATGCCGGTCAACAACGCCGCCCTGATAATTGGCGGAGGCGCAGCAGGCATGACGGCCGCTCTGACGCTGGCTGAGCAGGGTTTCCCGGCGCACATTGTTGAACGAGAAGACAGCCTGGGCGGCAATCTGCGTCATCTACGCACATTTGTAAAGGGACCGGACGCCGTTGCCCAATCTCTCACGCCTGCGGAATACCTTGCAGAGACGGTTAGAAAAATCGGCGAGAATCCCCTGATTACAGTTCACACAGGGTGTACGGTGGTAGATGTTGGCGGATTTATGGGGAATTTTTTCTCTGTTTTACGGCAGGGTGATCAGCAGTTCCAGGTAAACCATGGCGTGATTATTGTCGCCACGGGGGGCGTGGAGTATCGCGGGAGCGAATATGGCTACGGCAGCGATTCACGAATCCTCACCCAGCTTGAATTTGAGCAGCTTCTCGACAGATCCATTCCTGATGCCGGTCACGGTCCGCATATTGTCATGATCCAATGCGTCGGACCTGCCGAGCAATACTGCAGCCGTCTCTGCTGCACCACGGCCTTAAAGAATGCTTTGAGGGTGAAAGAGCTCTACACGAACGCCAGGGTCACAATTCTTTATCGTGATATTCGTACGTATGGTTTTAAAGAACGGCTGTATACGGAGGCACGTCAGGCGGGCGTTAACTTCGTTCACTTCGACTTTGACAGAAAGCCCGTCGTTCAACAAACTGGAAATTTACCCCTCGGAGACAACGCCGAATCAGGTCCAAACAACTCCGACCGTCTTGTTGTCCGCGTTCAGGAGCAGATATTAGGCAGATTACTAGAACTGAAAGCCGATCTCCTTGTCCTGAGCACGCCGGTCGTAGCACCGGAAGGGACGCGAGAGCTGGCCAGCCGTTTGAAGCTGCCTATCGATATGGATGGTTTTTTCCTGGAGGCACATACTAAATTGCGTCCGGTAGATTTTTCGGCCGATGGCATCTTCATGGCCGGAATGGCACACTATCCGAAGTTCCTTGATGAAACGATCGCTCAGGCCCAGGCGGCGGCCTCTCGTGCCGCCAGGATTCTTGCTAAAGACACCATGCTGACCAATGGGCGCGTCGCCGTCGTCGATCAGAGCAAATGCGTTGGCTGCCTGACATGTGTACGTATATGTCCCTATGGTGTACCTGAGATAAGCAATGAGTATCTGGGCGCGGGCAATATTGTGGGCGCGGCTTTTATTGAAACCGCGATCTGTCATGGATGCGGCATATGTGTCTCTGAGTGCCCTGGCCGGGCCATTCAGTTAATGCATTATACGGATGCCCAAACGCTCTCGAAATTAGATGCGTTGTTTTCAGAGGGGCCGGACTTGATCCCGGCTGCAGCTATTGATGTATTATGAGGATACGCTGAACCTACTAAGGGAGTAAGAGGCCAAATATGAGTGATCATGCTTTTCAACCGGACATAGTCGCCTTCTGCTGCCGCTATTGCGCATACGCCGCAGCCGATTTAGCAGGCTCGATGCGGCTGGATTACCCCACGGCGGTAAAGATTATTGAGCTGCCGTGCACGGGAAAACTGGATGTGCTGTACGTGCTGCGTGCATTTGAGGACGGCGCTGATGGTGTGATGGTCGCCGGCTGACTGGAGGGTGATTGTCATTACCAGGAAGGTAATCTCAACGCCCGCCGGCGAGTCGAATACGTCCGCGATCTGCTGGAGGCGATAGGGCTGGAAGGCAAACGCGTTCGTATGATTAATATATCCTCCGCGATGGGCGGCCAGTTTGCCAGGTTGGCGGCTGAGATAACGGCCGAAATCAGCCAGCTGGGACAAAACCCGCTGAAAACCGGAGAAACGGTTAAAACTGATCACTGATTGTGGAAAACGGAGTTGACAATGATTGTAGCAGAACAAAAGAAGCTGGATGAAATCAGAAGTCTGATCGGCGAAGCAGAAAAGGTGCTCGTGGTCGGCTGTGGAACCTGCGTCACCGTCTGTTTTGCCGGCGGCGCCAAGGAAGCGGCCATCGTCGCCTCGTCACTGCGCATGAGTTCCAAGCTGGATGGCCACCCCATGGACGCGCAGGACGTGACGGTGCAGCGCCAGTGCGAATGGGAATACCTGGACCAGATTGCAGACCAGGTCAGAGAAGCGGATATTGTCCTTTCCCTGGGCTGCGGGATCGGTGTGCAGGCGATTGCTGAGCATTTTCCCGAGTCATGGGTGGTTCCGGGGCTAAACACAACCTTTATGGGCATCCCGGAGGAGCAGGGCGTTTGGGCGGAGCGCTGCGCAGCCTGCGGCGACTGTATTCTCGGTCTCACGGGCGGCATCTGTCCCATCGCGCGCTGCTCCAAATCGCTGCTCAATGGGCCCTGCGGCGGCTCCGAGAATGGGCACTGCGAAATCGACCCGGAGGTTCCCTGCGCCTGGCAGCTCATTTACGACCGGCTTTCAGAGACAAATAAGCTGCATGTACTGCTGGAGCTGCAGCCTCCGAAAGATTGGAGCACATCTCGTGATGGCGGTCCCAGGAGAATCGTTCGTGAAGACCTGCGTCTGCTCGAGGAGGATTAGACAATGACGAATGACAATCACAACAATGGTTATCTTGTAAATTCTACCCTGGAGCGGACCTTGCGTGACGGGCATTTTGCGGTTACCGGGGAATTGGGCCCACCGCAAAGTGCGGATGGCGATGTAATCAGGCAGAAGGCCGCCCTGCTGCGCGGGTACTGCGACGCGGTAAATATCACCGACAATCAGACGGCAATTGTGCGCATGTCCAGCATAGGCGCGGGAACCATTGTTGTACAGGAAGGATTGGAACCCGTGATCCAGATGACCTGTCGCGATCGCAATCGCCTGGCCATGCAAAGCGACTTGATGGGCGCCTATGCCCTGGGGATGCGCAATGTCCTCTGTTTAAGCGGGGATCATCAGCGCTTTGGCAATCATCCCGGCGCCAAGAACGTCTTTGACATTGACTCATTGCAGCTGGTGCGTATGGTGGCAGATATGCGCGATGAGTGCCTGTTCCAATGCGGCGACAAATTCAAAGGCATTGAGCCGCGGTTCTTCATCGGCGCTGCGGCGGCACCTTTTGCGGACCCGGTTGATTTTCGGCCGTACCGTCTGGCCAAGAAAGTCAAGGCCGGCGCCGATTTTATCCAGACACAGCTCGTTTACGATATTCCCGCATTCCGGAAATACATGGAAAAAGTGCGTGAATTAGGACTACACGAACAGACCTATATTTTGGCCGGCGTTGGGCCGTTGAAGAGCCCGGGTATGGCGCGCTACATGAAGAACAATGTTCCCGGTATCCTGGTTCCCGATGAGACAATCGAGCGCATGACGGCGGCCGGCGCTCCCTGGGCGGGTAAGAAGAAGGAAGAATTAACGGCCGAAGATAAACGCGAGCGGTCCGCAGCATGGAAAGCGGAAGGAATCCAGATCTGCATCGATCTCATTCAAGAGTTGCGGGAAATTGAAGGCGTCGCCGGCGTACATGTTATGGCCATTGAATGGGAAGAGACGGTAAAGCCAATTGTGGAAGGCGCGAACCTTTTTCCCAGGCCCTACGTGGGAGAAGTAGCGGTAAGCGGTTAATGATGAACCAGGAACCGTGACATGTGTGCTCCACAATATTCTAACTGAACCTTGATGATGGAAATGACCGATAGTGAGAATCAGGCTTATGGAACAAAATCAAACTGAACTCAGCGAGCCTATGACGATAAAGCCGGATCTGGCGCAGCAAATTCAAGAGAAACTGGGCCAGAACGTTTATCTTTGCTACCAGTGCGTCAAATGCTCCAGCGGGTGCCCGGTCGGACAGTTCTTCGACTGGCAGCCAAACCAGATCATGCGCGCCGTGCAGTTAGGACAGGAAGATATTGCCCTGCAGGCAGAAACGACGTGGTTGTGCGCCGCCTGCCAGGCCTGTACAACTCGCTGCCCGCAGAATCTGGATATTAACGCCATTATGGAGTTTCTGGCACGCGAATCGGTGAAGCGCGGATACGAAATCCCTGAACCGCAGATCAATGCCTTCAACGAAGCCTTTATGCGTGAAGTGCGCCTCTGGGGGCGCTCCTATGAACCGGGCCTGATGGTGGAGATGAAATTGCGCTCGCCCGGCACCCTCTTTGACGATCTCGACATGTACCTCGAAATGTTGAAAAAGCGCAAGGTGGGCTTCTTTCCTAAATTCGGCCGTCCGCCCAAAGAGGTAAGGCCGGTCAGCGGCGCCAGGGATGCCATTGCCTATTATCCGGGCTGCTCGCTGCATTCGACGGCGGCCGAATTTGATCTTTCAAC
>JBJYWZ010000238.1:0-3597 GCA_046259725.1 Promineifilaceae bacterium (SeqCode)
TCCGGCGGACATAAAGTCCTGGGAAAGTTCGGCCGCCGGCAGTGGTTGGCCCTGATCACCTTGGGCATCCTCTACTACACGATCACCCAGGGAACCATGTTCCTGGCCCTGCAGTACCTGCCGGCAGTCAATATAAGCCTGATGCTCAACGGCACGGCTATCGTGGTCGCCGCTCTGAGCATTTTCCTGCTGCATGAGAACCCGAGCAGGCTGCAGATCGTGGGCATGGTCGTTTTTTTTCTGGGCGTGGCCGTCTTCTTCTTCCCGTTCCGCTTTCCCGCGGGCCAGGCGGTCGGCTACATGATCCTGGCCGTCCATGTCCTGTCCACTTCCTTATCCAGCATTCTTGGCCGCTATGTCAACCGCGAGCGCACTATCGAGCCGCTCACGGTAACCACGATCAGCATGGGCATCGGCTCGACGCTGCTGCTGGGTCTCGGTCTGGCATCGGAACCCGCGCCGCGCATGGACCTGAACAACTGGATCATCGTCATTATCCTGGCTGTGGTGAATACGGCCGTGGCCTTTACGCTCTGGAACAAGACCCTGCAAACGCTTTCGGCGACGGAGTCGACCATCATCAACAATACCATGCTCTTCCAGATCGCCATCCTGGCCTGGATCTTCCTGGGTGAGAGCCTGACGGCCGTGCAGATCGCGGGCCTGCTCGTGGCCTTCTCAGGCGCGATCGTTGTCCAACTCCAGCCCGGAAGGCGGACCGCGGCTGCCAGGCATGAGCCGGCTGAAGACGCTCCCTAAGTTGGAACACGATAAATAAAAACCGAGAGTGATTGACGCGCGGATTGCCATCCGCTATGCTTGATTCCATAGTTAGCATGCACCGGTTTTAAATGAAATAAGCGCCGCCCATGCATTCTGATTGGGCGGTTTTTTCTCTCTAACAGGCATGCGAAGGAGCAAATGGTAAGGTCAATGGACGAGAATACCGAAACTGGGACTGTGAAATGGTTTGACACACGAAAGGGTTATGGCTTCATAAAGCGCGAAAACGGCGACGACATTTTTGTGCACTATTCAGCCATTCTCGAACCCGGTGGAACGTTGGACGATGGAGACCGGGTGTCGTTCGTCGTCGGCCCGGGTAGAAAAGGCGAGGCGGCGCATGACGTCCGCCGCATTACGGAATGATTCCGTAAGGCCAGGCAGAGTCAACAGCCTGGCTTTTTTATTGTCTGCTAAAGGAAGTTAGGAAAACTAATATGAGTGCGAATGAACAGATTGTGGCCGATGACATGGTCGTTTCCATGGCCTACACGCTTCTGGTCGATGGGGAAGAAATAGACCAGGCTGATGAAGATGAACCCCTTCTCTTCTTACAGGGCCATCAGAATATCATCGCCGGACTGGAGCGCGAGCTCTACGGCATGGGCATCGGCGACACCAAAGACGTGACCGTTGCCCCCGCCGACGCGTATGGTGAGATAGATCTTGAAAGTCGAGAAGCGCTGCCGCGTGACGTGCTGCCGGCGAATTACGAACCGGAGGTGGGCGACCCCTTGCAGCTGCGAGATACGGAATCCGGAGAGGTATTCGAGGTCTACGTTGCCGAGGTGGGTGATGACGAGGTTCATGTCGATTTCAACCACCCGCTGGCCGGTGAAACGTTGAATTTTCTGGTGAAGATCGTCGATCTACGACCGGCTACCAGCGAAGAACTCGCGCACGGCCACGTCCACGAGCATGGGCATCATCACTAGCTAAGCTGTCTGACCTGCCGGCGCACGGGATGGCTGCCAGAAGCAGGAGTGCGTGTAGGTCAGCAGTTGAAAACCGAGTTTTTCAGCAAGCCCCCGGCATGATCTGGGGGCTTCCATTGTCAGAAGCCCATAACCACGACGAATCGCTTCCTGCAGGCGCACGGCAATCAGCGCGCGATAAATACCGCGGCCGCGGTATTCAGGCAGGACGGTCCCACCCCACAACGAGGCGAACTGGCTGCGCACGGGGAACTGGACCCAGCCGACTCCGGCCGGCTCCCCTTCCATCGTTGCCATATAGATCGAGCTAAAATACGGCCGTTCGCGCAAATCCTCGCCCAACAAACGCTCCAGGTAAGTGAAGTCAACACCATAGACGCGGTAGAGCAGCGAGCTCAACGACTTGAGCTGCGCCGCGTCAGTGAGCTGGTCGACCTTAATGTGCGGACTGCGCAGCAGCCGCGGCTGGGCATCGCGCACGTTCATGACCATCACGACGTCGCGCTCGCGCGGCTTGAAACCCTGTACGACGAGGCGCGTGCGCAGGTCGGGCGGCGAATCATGTTCGTATACTTTCCACTCAAAGGGCGTCTGTCGTGAGCGATAGTAGGAAATCTGTTCGCCGATCACGGCGTCTGCGTGGTCGTCGCCGAAACGGCTGAAGAGTACAAAGTTGCCCCCTTCATGTTCCGGAGGCCCGGTGAAGCGCACGACCCCGCCCGCGACCTCTTTTTTCAAACCGGGATATTCAATATCGATTCGCTGCTCGCGATCATAAAGCGCCAGAAGTACATTCCGTTCCATCCCAATATTCCTTTCGCTAAACTGCTGTGCTGGGTGATACTGGCTATGATTATGTCAAATATTTATGTAACCTGCAACTATTTCAATAAACCTCTTTTCCTGTTGGTCGCAATTTTCCGGGCCGAAATGACATGTACAAAAAAGAGGAGAAAAAGTAGAGGTATTGTTTCTTATTGGCGTTATTGCTACTGATCGATCTGGATCGTCTCCAACAGGAGCGCATTGTCCTGCGCCGCGGCGCCGCTGACAGGCAGGCGCTCCCCCGTTTCCCGCAGGTACATTCCCAGCAGTATGGTGTACTCACCCGCGGCCAGGTCTTCGGGCAGCGGCAGCGTGACAGGGTCACGGATCAGGTCGCCGGGCCGCCAGACCGATGTCGCCGCCAGGCCGGACAGCGGCTGGCGGTCGTTCTGCGCCACCGGCGCCCCGGATGCGTCGAGCAGGTGCACAAAGACGTCATAATCCTCTGATACAGGGGCCAGGCTTTGCCAATAGAGAATCAGGTTCACGGCGTCATCAACCGCCAGATCAGTGCCCGCCAGTTTGATGCCGTCGCCAAAAACGGCCGTTTGCGACTGCTGCGGCTGGATCTCGTCGAGATAGGGCCACGTCGTCTCGTATACATAGGCATCCTGCTGGAAGATAATGGTCTGCGTCTCCGTGCGGACGTGATGAACCTCTGTGGCCAGATCAGGATTGGTGGCGATGTTCCAGCGCCACAGCGGGAAAGCGGCCATGTAGTCCGGTTTTTGCTGTGACAAAATGCGCGTGAGCTGCTGGTCGCGCGGCAGCCCCTCCTTCGCGCGAACGGCCGGCCAGACCTCAGGAGACACGAGACCGTTCATATCTACGATTTCCCGCCCGGAAATGAAAGTAATGGCTCCTATGTCGTCGACGGCAACCAACGCCTCCTGCGGCGTATTTTCGGCCAGCCAGCGCCCCAGGGCGACATCGATCTCTTCTACTTCCCTGGCATTCGTGCCCAGCATCACCGCCCAATCATTGAGCCGCCACAGCCCGCCGGCGGCCAGCAGGATCAAGATCATGCCCTGGGCGAGACCGCGCCAGGGTACGG
>JBJYWZ010000239.1:0-1534 GCA_046259725.1 Promineifilaceae bacterium (SeqCode)
CTGCCCATTTTCCATGCCTATTCAATATGATAAACTAGCTCCGATCAAGGAGGCCGATCATGTCCAATCGTGATTACAATATCATCCTGGGTATCCTGGTTACCATTGCCTGTATCATCGCCGCGGTCCTCTTTTATGTGGTTTATCGCGGGTCGCAAGCGTCGGATGTAACCCCTACGCCGGTTCCGGAAACGGCAACGCCGTCTGCTCCGGATGACGCCTGGAGCCGAATTGAGCTGACCGGCATCATGCGCGTTGGAACATCGGCCGATTATCCTCCCTTCGCTTTCCGCACCGATGAATTTACCCTCGATGGCCTTGATATCGCGGTTATTAATGAGATCGGCCGTCGCCTTGGTATCACCATAGAGCTAAATGACATGGCTTTCCAGGGCTTGAGCTGGGCGCTGGAACTTGAACAAGTTGATGCAGCGATTGCCGCCCTTTCGATTACGCCGGAACGCTCTGAACGAATTGCCTTTTCCGATATTTATTACGTCAGTGAAGACGCGACGCTGGCCAGGGCAGACGCCAATATCCCGCAGCTGTTGAGTGTTGAGGAAATGGCCCCATTCCGCATCGGCGTGCAGCGGGCCACGGTTTACAGCAATTGGCTTAATGAATCACTGGTTAATACGGGGCTGATGTCCCCCAGCCAGCTTAACGAATATGATGACATCGCCTTTGCAGTCCGTGATTTGCGTGAAGGCCGCATCGACCTGGTCGTTCTCGATCTGCCTCCCGCCCAGGTAGCGGAAAATCAAGGCGGCGTCGTCATCGTCAGTCAGGGGCTTAATACACAATATTTCGCGATAGGCTTACCCAAGAATGAGCCGACGCTCCAGGCTCGCATCAATGAGGCGCTGGCTTCAATGAAAGCGGATGGGGCGCTTGCCACGTTGACCGAGGAATTTATGGGCACCGCTCCGCAGCCGCTGCCAACGGCCACATCGACCCCTCCGGCCACCCAACCGACGTCGACGCCGGCTGTCACTACGACCCCGGCCACCTGCGTTGACGGCATGGAGTATGTGGCCGATCTGAACCTCGATGACAACAATATGAAAACTCCGCCGCAGATGAACCCCGGGCAGGCGTTCAGGAAAGGATGGCGTATCAGGAATACGGGCACCTGTACCTGGGACAGCCGCTACAGGTTGACCTACGACGGTGGCAATTCCCCGGCGTCAAGCATGGGCGGCCAGCCTACGCCTATTCAGGGCCAGGTTCCTCCCGGCGCTGTCTACGATATCTTTGTCGATCTTGTCGCGCCGATCAAGCCCGGTGTTTACCAGGGTTTCTGGGTCCTGCGCAATAATTTTGATCTCAAATTTGGCAACCGTATCTGGGTCGGCATCGAAGTGCCTGCGCCACCCACGGCAACGCCACTGCCGACACAAACGCCTTCGCCCGGCATTTCCTTCACCGTCGACCGTACCCAGATCTTCGCCGGTGAGTGTGTCACTTTCAGGTGGAATGTGACCAATGTACAGGCTGTTTACTTCTATCAGCAGGGCCAACCCTGGCAGCAGCA
>JBJYWZ010000240.1:0-2102 GCA_046259725.1 Promineifilaceae bacterium (SeqCode)
TGGCAGATGGTGGAAACGAAAGCCGGTTCGCTGATCGGCGTCAACGTCGCCCGCAGCCTGGACCTGCACACTTTGCCTGACGGCCGTGTCCTGGTCCGCAGCGGTGCGAACAACCGCGCGCTGTCCGGTGACGAAATAAGGGACCTGGCCGCCAGCCGGCAGACCGCGGCTTTTGAAACGGAGGTGGTGCCCGGCGCGCGTCCCGACGACCTCGATGCGGAGATCATCGAGGAGTACCTGGAGAACCGCGAAATGCGCAGTGGTGCGCGGGTCGGCACAACCGTTGAATTATTGTTTGAGATCGGCGCGACCGATCGCCAGGGCAATCCAACCACGGCGGGCATTCTTCTATTTGGCAAAAATCCGCAGATTTTCTTTCCGCAGAGCGGTATCGTTTTTGTTAAGTTTCCCGGCAGCGAACCGCGTGGGGAAGATGGCGGCATTGGTTACGGCCGTCGTGATGAGCTGACTGGCCCGTTAGCGCGGCTCGTCGCTCGCGCCTGGAACGTGGTCTTTGAAGAGATGCGCGTTGGCGCGACCGTGAACGGCCTGGAAAGGGAAGAATTGACCGAATACCCCAGATTTGCCATCCGCGAAGCGCTGGTTAATGCCGTTGCCCACCGCGACTATCGCATAGAAGGGCGGCGTGTCGAGATCAGGATGTACAGCGATCGCCTGGAAATACTCAGCCCCGGCGGCTTGCCCGGCTACATGACGCTCGATAACCTGGTCGATGAGCATTTTTCGCGCAATCCACGCCTGGTAGCCGGCCTCTATCAGTGGGGCTTCATTGAAGAACTGGGCCTGGGCATCGATCGCATGATCGAGGAGATGGTAGATGCCGGTCACGCGCCGCCCGTATTTAATGCAACGCCCCATTCCTTTAACGTGACGCTTTCGAATCGCCGCGAACGGCCGTCTGCGCCTAAATGGACGCACAGCATGAACGAACGCCAGATGCAGGCGCTCGCCTATGTGCGTCAATATGGCCACATCACTAACTCTGAATACCGCCGCCTCTGCCCGCAAGTTTCGGCCGAAACGCTGCGCCTTGACCTCGTTGACCTGATCAACAAAGGGCTGCTCCTGAAGATCGGCTCCAAAAAGGGAACGCACTACATCCTCAAGACCAAGTAAGAATCTTCTTCGCCGCAGCGCTCAAACTTAATCGGATGCGTCTTGGCACAAACAAAAATCGAGAAAACCCTTTTCGCTGGGCAAAAAGTATCGCTGTACAAAAAGAGGCTGCTTGTTGAAGCAGCCTCTCACATCCTTGCCTGATCAGCGGGCTCCTATATGTCCATCGATCTCGTTTTTATTAACTCAAGTGCGTTATCGCGAAATTCGGCAACAGGCACAGCGCCGCGATCTTCATTTTCACGCGTGCGCACGGCTACCAGTCCATCCTCTGCTTCCTTATCGCCGACAACGAGCATATACGGGATCTTTTGCAGTTGGGCGCTGCGGATCTTTTTATTCATGCGTTCGCTCGAATCGTCTACGTCGACGCGTATTCCCGCGGCGCGCAGATCCGCGGCCACCTCTCTAGCATATTCAATATGCCGGTCGGCTATCGGGATCATGATCGCCTGCACCGGGGACAACCATAGCGGGAATGCGCCGTTGAAGTGTTCGATCAAGATGCCCGTGAAACGTTCCAGGCTGCCGAACGGAGCGCGGTGAATCATGACCGGGCGATGCTTCTGGCCATCTTCACCCGTGTATTCCAGATCAAAGCGTTCCGGCAGGAGAAAATCCACCTGCACCGTGCCCAGCTGCCATTCCCGCTTCAATACATCGCGCACGATGAAATCCAGCTTCGGCCCATAAAAGGCGGCCTCGCCGACTTCAACGCTGTAATTCATGCCCACTTTATCGGCTGCCTGCTTAATTAATCTGATGGCCTCTTCCCACATCTCTGGTGAGCCTGCGTATTTATCGCTTTCAGGATCGTTTATTCCCAGCCGTGCGCGGAAATCGCTGAATCCAAGGACGGTGAACACGTACTGGATAAGTTCGACAACGCCGATGAACTCCTCCTCAAGCTGCTCAGGCGTCACAAAGAGATGCGAATCGTCAATCGTAAAACCGCGCACGCGTGT
>JBJYWZ010000241.1:0-1519 GCA_046259725.1 Promineifilaceae bacterium (SeqCode)
CGCCGTGCTGCTGATCACCGCCCCGCTCACGCCGGCCAGCGCCCCGAAAAAGCCCGCCAGGGCCACCATTACGCTCAACTTATCCGTCCACTGCCGCGCCGCCGCCGCCGGAGCGACGATCATCGCGCTCATCAATACCACGCCCACCGCCTGCAGGCCGATCACAATGGCCGTCACCAGCAGCGTCGTCAGCAGAATATCCAGCGCTCGCGCCGGAAAACCCAGCGTGGCCCCATATTCGCGGTCAAAACTGAACAGCTTAAACTCCTTCCAGAACAGCGCCATAATCGCCAGCGCCAGACCGCCCAGCACGCCCATCAGCACCACGTCGCTCTGCAGGAGCGCCGCCGCCTGGCCGAACAAAAACTTATCCAACCCCGCCTGCGTCGCGTCCGGCCAGCGCTGCACGAACGTCAGCAGCATCAGGCCCAGGCCGAAAAAGACCGAGAGAATCAGCCCCAGCGCGCTGTCCTCCTTCACCCGCGTGTAGCGCACGACGCTCAAGACCAGCAGCATGCCCATCCACCCGGCGATGGCCGCGCCCAGCACCAGCACCAGCGACGCCTTGCTGCGCGTGAGCATAAAAGCCAGGACAATACCCGGCAGCGCCGCGTGCGAAATCGCATCGCCCATCAGGCTCTGCTTGCGCAGCATCGCAAAGCTGCCCAGCGCCCCGCTCACCAGGCCCAAAATCCCCGCCCCCATCGCCACCGTGCGCAGGGTATAATCAAAAAACAAGTCGTTAATCAACCCACCAAGATCCATCTTAAATTTCCGAGGTCCCTGCCAGCGGTTGATCATTGATCATTCCCCGTTGATCGCCATTCTGCCCCAGGAACGCAATCCGCCCCCCATACGTCCGCCGCAAATTCTCCTCCGTAAACACCTCGTCCACCGGCCCGCTGGCGATACTGCGCACATTCAGCAGCATCACCCAGTCGAAATATTCCGGCACCGTCTGCAGGTCGTGGTGCACGACGACCACCGTCTTGCCCGCGGCGCGCAGCTCCTTCAGCAGCGTCACAATAGCCCGTTCCGTCGTCGCGTCCACGCCCTGAAAAGGCTCGTCCATGAAATAGATCTCCGCGTCCTGCACCAGCGCGCGCGCCAGGAAAACGCGCTGCTGCTGCCCGCCCGAAAGCTGGCTGATCTGCCGCTCCGCGTACTCGCTCATGCCCACCTTCTGCAGCGCTTCCATCGCCATCTCTTTTTCCGCCTGGCCCGGCCGCTTGATCCAGCCCAGCGCCCGGTAGCGCCCCATCATCACTACGTCGAGCACATTCGTGGGAAAATCCCAATCGACGCTGCCCCGCTGCGGCACGTAGCCCACGATCTGCCGCTGCGCCTCAAATGTTTTCCCCTTGATCAGCACTGTACCCGCCGCCGGCCTGACCAGACCCAGGATCGTCTTGATCAGCGTCGACTTCCCCGCGCCGTTCGGACCGACCACGGCCATCAGCGTGCCCTGCGGCACAAACATATCCACATCCCACAGCACCGGCTTCTGTTCGTAAGCCAC
>JBJYWZ010000242.1:0-3909 GCA_046259725.1 Promineifilaceae bacterium (SeqCode)
GCCATCGCCATGATGATTGGATTCAGGCCGGTGACGTTCAGCAGATACCGGTACGCATCTGCCGTTACGCAGTAGCCTGGAGGAACGGGAAATCCACCTGTAACAAGACGACTCAAGTTGGCGCCTTTGCCACCTACGAGCGCCGGATCTGCGGCGTCTGTGTCGGAAAACCAGCATGTATATTTCATTGCTCTGATCCTTGTTTTTGAAAACCACAGCCAACCCATTCGCTCTCCTTGGAAAGATCAGCGAAACATCGCCTGCGATTTACAGTTAAGAGTTCACTGGTTACTGCAGTCGATTAACTACGTACGGCTATTTTCAGTATAGGCGGATTGGCATGCGAAAGTATGTCAAAAGTGTGTGGATGTTTGCGCCACGATTGGACAACTGGTGCACAGCATCTTTAACAGGCGAATGATTTGTTGTATTATGAAGGCAGGAAAAGACCAGACTTTGTTGTCCGAGCCTGGTAGGAGGTCAAAATTGGAGCCTTTAAAGCCGCTTGATCAACTACAGCTGCAAACGGCCGTGCACGACGCGCTCAGCGATTGGACCCGATCCATGCAAAACGGCGGCGATCTGTCAGAATATTTGCTGTTAGTCCGTGAACGGATTTGTGAAAGAAAAAACAGCGTCGCGCCCTTCACAGCGCGCCAGGCCACCTATGCAGTGCTGGAAGAGACTCTGGCCAGGTTGGCTGAACAGGATGAAACCGGCGCGCGCGTGCTGCGAGCGCGATTCTTGGATGGGGAGATAACAAGACAGGTAGCTTCTCGACTCCACGCCAGTCCCGATCAGGTGAACCGCTGGCAGCGCCTGGCCATCGAAACGTTGACATCAATATTGATGACCGCGGAAATGCATCACCGGGAAGTGCGCACGCGCCAGGTGCTGGAGGATCTCCCGGCCGGGCCCTATTCGCGCCTTTTTGGATTTCAAGAGCTTCAGGCAGAAATTGCTGATCAGCTGCTGCGCCCCGGTGAGCCCCTGGTCGTTGCCCTATCAGGAATTGGCGGCATTGGTAAAACCAGCCTTGCCGATGCCGTGCTCAGGCTTGTTGCCCCGGCGCTGCAGTTTGAACGCATCCTCTGGGTGAAGGCCGCGCCAGGTATGTATGCCGAGGAAGGGTCTCCACAATGCAGCTGGCAGCAAACATCCGCCGATATCGCCGCCGCGCTCTTTGGCGGGGAAGCAGAGCAAACCGATCCCGTGACTCTTCAAGAGCGGCTGACGGATGCGCTGCGCGATCGCCCGCTCCTGGTATGTATCGACAATCTCGAGCAGGAAGAACAGACGGTTTATTTTCTGGAGCAGCTACGCCGGCTGGCAGGACCAGGAAAGTTCCTTCTGACGACTAGAGCACGACCGACCGTATCTGCGCCGGCCTATTTTAGATCGCTTGAGGAGCTGAGCTTCCATGATGCCGCCGATCTCTTACGCTACCAGACGGAAGCCGCGGGAACATATGCACTTGCAGACGCCAGCGACGACGATATCCAGCAAATCTATCGTGTAACTGGTGGAAATCCTCTTGCCTTACGTCTGGTAGCGGGGCTTACGGCCGTGATGTCCCTGCCAGATATTATTGCCGGATTGGAGAAGAGCCGGCCCGGTTTAATCGAGGATATGTATAGAGCGATCTATTTGGAAGCGTGGCAGACGCTTTCAGCGGACGCTCAAGACCTGCTGCAGGCCATGCCGCTTGTCGCCCATAGCGGTGCGCTGCCCGAACAAATGCAGGCCATCAGCGGGCTGGAGGAAAGCAGTTTCTGGTCTGCCGTGCACGAGCTGTTTACCAGATCGCTTCTGGAAGTAGGCGGCACGGTCCGCGAACGCCGTTATAGTATTCACCGGCTCACGGAGACTTTCCTGCGCACCGAGATTGTTGACTTTAGTAAGCAGTGAACAGCGAAAAGTGACCGGTGGGCAGTGGACAATGTAAAGTAGTTGGCAGGTAGCAGGTTACTGATAGCTGTCAACTGAACAAGGGAAGCTCTTGGCGACAAAACGATTTGTCAGGTCTGTGGCCGCGAACCTCACTTTTTGGCGCGACAAGATCGCAGAGAGCGAGGATCCTACGGTCCACGAGCTGATACCGGAAACTCAGAATATCTACCGCGCGATCGAGTTTGGCCTGGCGTTAGATGAAACCTGGTGCCAGGCTGCGGAATTGATCGCCGCGCTCGAACCCTTTATCGAACCAAGCGGCGCCTGGCGCTCCTGGCAAGGCTTAATTCAAGAATCCATGCGGCGATGTGCCAGCAGAGATCCGTTTCTAACTCTGCGTCTTCTGGATCTTTCCGGGCAATGCTACAGAAAATCGCGCGAGTGGGATGCCGCTCGTGCCGCTTATTTGGATGAAGAGCGCATGGCGCTGGAATTGGGCGCTGCCGACCATGTGGCCAGGGCACATCATGGACTGGGAACACTTTATTGGCGCATGCGTGATTACGACACCGCTATGCATTATTCTCTCCTGGCGCTGGCAGAATTTCAGGCCACGCGAGCAGGCGAACGGCTGATGGGTGGGGTTCAGGCCAACATCGGTCTGATTGAATACGGGCGTGGCCAATTTCCCGCGGCCATAGAAGCCTTTCACTGTGCTATCGGTCACTTTCGCCGTACGAACAATTCAATTCTGCTGGCACGATCGCTGGTGAATCTGGCTCTGGCACAGGAAGGTGCCGGGAAAATTGAACGCGCTGCTGAAAGCTACCTGGAAGCGCGTTCCATATTGGAGCAGACCGGTTTTGAGATCGATAAGGCACGACTTGAGCTGTCGCTGGGTGCGCTATATTTTCACTTAAATCGCTTTGATGAAGCAGAGCAAAGCTTCCTTTGCGCTTATTCACCTTACTTGAAGCGATCGGGTCAGTCATATTTGCTCGGGCTCGCCACCAACAACCTCGGCGCCGTCTATATTGAAAAAGAGGAATTTGCGCGGGCAGAAGTGATGCTGGAACGGAGCCTGTCGCACTGGCTAGCCGCCAGGGCGGAGCTGCAGCTTGCCAATACGACCGGAAATTTAGGCAAGGTTCGGGCGGCACAAGGACGTACGGCCGAAGCGCTGGAAAAATTCGATTCGGCAATTTCGACGGCGGAAGCATTTGCCGATGATGCGTATGCCAGATTCATACGGAAAGAATTTCAGGAAGAGAAGGAACGCCTTCTACAGAGGATAACGCGAGAAGGGCAAAAGATGTAACAGCGTGCCCTTCTCGCGATTTATCTGTTCAGCAGCCGCCCGGTGCTCCGCAGACGCCCATCGTCACGTTGGACAGGACGTAGAGGGCGATAAGCAGCAGTGATGGGAAGAGTGTGAACAATCCGTTCATAAGTTTGTTCTCGGTGAGCATTGTGTGCCTCCTATTGGCTGGTTGGATCGCTCCTTGTTTTGACTTGGACGGCCGTCTTTTCCTGTCTTCAGAGTAGGCTGTAGGAGGCTTTGTATGAATAAGGTGATGCTTGAATTCGCTCAAGAGAGGAATGAGGGGGAATAATCAGCGCGCCTGATGGGCAGATGAAACAGGAAGAGCAGGCGGACGTGATGGCTGCCTCATTTGGAGAGCAGGTACGTTATTACCGGCGCCAGTGCGGCGATCCCATGCGCGGCGGAATGTTGACGCAAGATCGACTGGGAGAGTTGATCGGCGAGCAGATGGGGGACGCCGGCTATACCGGGGCGGCGGTAAGTGAATGGGAGCGGGGAAAAAGCAAGATTCACGCCGACGATCGCCTGGTCTTGATCGCTCTGCTGGCCGTGCTCGTGCGCTGCGGCGGGTTAGCTGCGCCCGGCCAGGCGAACAGCATGCTGGCGGCGGGCAACTATCGCCGCATGGATGATATGGAATGCGCCATAATCTTTGGCGCTGAGCGCTGTACTGCTCGGGTCGATTCGCCGGTTAC
>JBJYWZ010000243.1:0-2192 GCA_046259725.1 Promineifilaceae bacterium (SeqCode)
CGGGAAGTGCCGGCCCGCTGCGCACAAAGCGCCCCCACCAGCCGCGCACGACATCATCGTCGATTCCCTCTGAATCGACCGGCAAGCCCAACATATAGCGCTCCACCAGGCGGTGAAAATAACGGCCGCGCTCAACCGCCAGGCTCTGCTTGCGGTCCAGGGGCAGCGATGGCCACGGTAGGCGCTCAAGGTAACGAAGCTGGAACCGCCGTGGGCAGGCTTCGAATGTCGCCAGGGCGGTCTGGTCAAGCAGTATTGGTTTACCCATGGATTTTCTGATCTCGGAATATCCGAGAAAACTTAATTCAATGTGCCAGGATCTTACTCAAGAACAACTGTGTGCGTTGGTGGCTCGGGTTGCTGAAGATTACTTCCGGAGAGCCCGTCTCTATAATCTGGCCTTCATCCATGAAGACGACGCGGCTGGCTGCTGCGCGGCAGAAACCCATCTCATGCGTCACCACGACCATGGTCATCCCCGCCTCGGCCAGGTCCAACATCACATCCAGCACTTCCTTGATCATCTCCGGGTCGAGGGCGCTGGTCGGCTCGTCAAAGAGCATGATCTTCGGATTCATTGCCAGTGATCGAGCAATGGCCACACGCTGCTGCTGGCCGCCCGACAATTGGCCTGGATAGCTGCTCGCCTTCTCCGGGATGCCCACGCGAGTCAACTGCTCCATGGCGATCGCTTCGGCCTCTTCCTGTTTTCGTTTGCGGACCTTTCTCTGAGCGATGGTTACATTATCCAGGACAGTCAAATGAGGGAACAAATTGAACTGCTGGAAAACCATGCCGACTTCAGCCCGTACTTCATTCAGGTCCGTGCCCTTGTTCTCCAGGTTGACGCCCTCGATAGTCACCGATCCGCTGGTTGGGATCTCCAGGTGGTTGATACAGCGCAGGACGGTACTCTTTCCTGACCCGCTGGGACCGACAATGGCCACCACCTCGCCCTTCTCCACCGTAAGATTGACGCCTTTAACAGCTTCGATAGCGCCAAAATATTTATGCAGATCGTCGATCACGATCATATCGCCGTTGCTGGAATATGATTGGTTAAAGGATGTTTCGTTCATTATGTTAACCCGTGTTCTTTCTAAGACGCCTCTCGTACCAGCGCAGTAACAGGCTGAGGGCGATAGTCATGCTCAGATAGAAAAAAGTCAATACCAGGTAAGACTCGCGAAAACGGAACGTGCTGCCCGCGTAGAGACGCGCCATTTGCGTCAGATCGCGCACGGCCAATACGGAGACCAGTGAGGAGTCCTTAAGCATGGCGATGAAGTCATTACCCAGGGCAGGGGAAATGTTGCGGATCGCCTGCGGCAAAATGATGTGGCGCATTGCCTGGCTGTACGTCATGCCCAATGAACGCGCCGCCTCCATCTGGCCGCCTGGAATCGACTCGATACCTGCCCGGAAAATTTCAGCCAGGAAAGCGCCGTAGATAACCGACAGAGCGATAATGGCGCGCCAATCCTGGCCCAACGAATTTTCGATACCCAGTGAACTGGCCACCGATGGCACAATAACAAAGGCCAGCGTAAAAATAAGCACCAGCGTCGGCACGCCGCGAATGAATTCGATGTATGTGATTGCAACGTTACGGATAAGAGTGTTGTGGCTGATCCGCCCCAGCCCCGCGAGCAGACCCAGAACCAGGGCTATGACGAATGCGATAAGCGTCACCTTGACCGTCATCCAGAAGCCTTGAACAACGATCGCCCATTGACCGGGCTCGGTAACTATCTCTATGTCGCCTTTGATGAAATTGAATGCTTCGTTGAAGTTAGGCTGGGTCGCAATTAAGTAGGCCATGATGCCCAGAAAGGCAAAAATAGCTAACAGCCACCAGGGAAACTCACGCCAGCTGGAACTCCAATCTGATTCTTGCTGTGTCTGAAACTCGGGTCCTGTCATCACCCCTCTCCTGTTTGGTTGCGGTATTTAGATAATACAGTACCTGCCGTTAGTTGTAAACAAAAAATGCGCCAGAACTTTCTGGCGCATCTTCAAGAATCTCCAAGAACTGCGACACTACAATTCAGCAGTTATGCCTCCACGTAGCCTATTCAAGATCTTCGTAAGTGATCGTGAATCCAGGGCCAAAGTACTCCAGATTCACCTCATCCAGGAAGCCGTTGGCCATCAATTCGTTCAGGGCCGCGTTGACCGGTTCGACCAGGTCG
>JBJYWZ010000244.1:0-2512 GCA_046259725.1 Promineifilaceae bacterium (SeqCode)
AATAGGAAACGAGATTTCCTGTAACAGATGAATCTGGCGGCGTTTGGCTGTGGAATCCGTAAAGGACTGGCGGCAATAAAAGTCTCAGGAGTTGCATAGACGTGGAAAAAGAAATCAGAGACCGCTATAACGACGAAATTTTGCAGGAAGCGATGCGCCGCTACGGCATCGCCGCGGGCAGCATTGAACTGCTCGGTACGGTCGAGAGTTTCATATACGCATACAAGAAGGACGGAGAAGAATACATCCTGCGGCTGGGGCACAGCAAACGGCGCACGCCGGATCTAATTCGCGGGGAAGTGGATTGGATCAACTATCTGGCGGCCGGTGGCGCCGGGGTGGCTCAGGCCGTCGCTTCCCAAAGCGGCGAACTGGTAGAGGAAATACCTGATGCCGCCGGCGGCCGTTTTCTGGCCACGGCCTTTGTCAGGGCCCAGGGCGGGCCGGAGTGGGAGACAGGCGGCTGGACCGACGAGCGCATAGAAAGTTACGGCCATCTGCTGGGGCGCATTCATGCCCTCAGCAAAAATTACACCCTGGCCAACGAAGCGTGGCGCCGCCCGCAGTGGGACGATCCCTCGAATGTGGGCCTGGGGCCGGTTGAACCGCAAATAGAAAAGAAACTGTGGGAAGTCGTCGACTATTTGCGCGCGCTGCCCCGTGGCGGTGAGAGCTATGGCATGATTCATCAAGACGCACATTCGAACAATTTCTTCATCGATGAAAACGGCCGGTTTACGCTCTTTGATTTCGATGACTGCTGCTACGGCCACTTCGCCTATGACCTGGCCATGGTGCTCTTCTACACGGTGACCAACCTCGAAAACGTGACCGAGTTTGCGCCCCATTTCTGGCAGACGTTCATGCGCGGCTACAACGCGGAGAACGACCTGGACCCGGCCTGGCAGCAGGAAATCCCGCACTTCATGAAGCTGCGTGAAATCGACCTCTATGCCGTCATCTTGCGCGACTACGACAGCATAGGGGGAGACTGGTGGGCGGAAGGGTTCATGAACGGCCGTCGGGAGCGCATCGTGGAGGGCCTGCCGTATGCGGGAATTCGCATGTCAGATTTGGGATTTGGGAGCTAGCCTGATACGGAATGCCGGGTGGGGAATGGGGAATGGAGGTATTGCAAATCCTGGATTTGTGACGCAGCGAGGTACATTGGCGGCCCGCAGCTGGACCCGCTGCACCGCATGATAACACCTGCGCTATCCCGCACAGTGAGCAGTAGGCGGCAGCAGTATGCGGACGACTGAGTGCCAGTCAGTCAAACCAGAACACCAACCTGTGTTATCATACGAAAATAAAACCAATTACTAAACTTTTGGGCCGGAGCGCATCTAATAGATCAGGTGCGCGGCGGAAACGGCCGCGTTTCAGTAATCAGCAGATAGTTTTTGTAATCAGTTTTTCCGTTTTCAGTTCCTTTGGTTGTTTACCCTATGGATGTACAAGCTGTGGTCAATCGCTGCCAGGAAGGACAGCTGGAGGCCTTTACCACACTCTTCAACCACTACCAGAACCATGTCTACGACCTGGCTCGTGCCATTTTGCGTGATGGGCCGGCGGCGGAAGACGCGGTGCAGGACACCTTCCTGGCCGTCTTTCAGAAGATTGAGAGCTATCAGGGAGACTCGACGTTTGAGACGTGGCTGACGGCCGTGACCGTGAACGAGTGCCGCATGAAGTTGCGCAAGCGCAAAATTCGCAACGCGCTTTCCCTGGATCAGCTGTCTCCCAGCCGCTTGTTCCACTCCGGCGGCAAACGCGAGGATTTGTCGGACGTGGTGCACCGGCGGCGGCAGCGGCAGACCCTGTGGGAGATGGTGGACGAGCTGCATGACCGGCTGCGTCTGCCGTTGATTTTACGCTACCGCTACGCGCTGCCATGCGCCGATATCGCGGAAATCCTCGATAAGCGCAAATCGACCATTTACCAGCAGTTGAACGAGGGGCGGCGCGAACTGGAAAAGATGGCCGAACAGCTTGAGATGGGGGATAGCCCGGCGGCGCTGAAAGAAGCGCCCGGTTTGGAGTAAAGAGATGTCTTTTATGCAGCGGATGAAAGGGTCCGTAACGGAACACTTTGTCGTCACCTATTTTGACGCCTACCAGGACGGAACGCTGGCGCAAACGGAGAGAGCCGTTTACGAGCAGCACCTGAGGACCTGTGGCGAATGCCGCGCATGGGTCGAGCGTCAGGAATACCTGGCGGCGCGCCTGCAGATGGAGATGGCGCCGGCGGCGGTGCTCGCGCCGGCCGCCGCCGCTCGTATCCAGCAGAATCTTTATCAATCAATGCGGAGGGCAGTGATCATGAATAACGTTAGAACTTCAGTCGCGGCGGTGGGGGCCCTGGCCGTTCTGGCCCTGGTCGTGGGCGCGGTCGCCTGGTGGCAGTCGAGTGGATTCGGCACCGGGATAGAGGCGCCCGCGATCGGGCAGGGTCCGGCGTTGACCTTATCCGGCCAGTCAGAGCTGGATGAACGGGTCATCAAGGCCATTG
>JBJYWZ010000245.1:0-32013 GCA_046259725.1 Promineifilaceae bacterium (SeqCode)
GGGTTTTGACGGCCTGGGCAGCTTTTTTATTCTTGATCTGGAAACCGGAGAAGAGCTGGGCATCAATGCAGATATTGCTTTGTCCGGCTTGAGCGTCGTCAAGGTTGCCATCTTGCTGGAGACGTTCCGGGCGATAGACAATGAACCGAATTCCGATCAGGCGAAATTGATTGCCGAAACATCCGAACACTCCGGGAATTACAGTGCCAACTTGCTCCTCGATGTCGTCGCCGGTATGGATAACGCATACCTGGGGGTGGATATTCTCACTGAATCAATGCAGCGATTAGGCCTGGAAAACACATTCATTGTCACACCCTATGAGGAGCCCAATCGCCCCGGCATCGAGACGCGCATCACGCCCGCAAATTCGAGAACCGATATCTATACTTACCCCGATCCGACCATGCAAACAACGGCCGAAGATATGGGGACGCTGTTTGCTATGATTTATCATTGTTCGAAAGGTGGCGGGACTCTCCTGGCCCTCTATCCCGACCAGCTCACGCCGTCGGAATGCCAGGCCGTGATCGATTCGCTCAGCAGGAACGAAGAGGGCAACCTGATCCGCTTTGGCGTCCCTCCCGATGTGACCGTGTCCCACAAACATGGCTGGGCCGGCAATACACATGGCGATGCCGGCATCGTTTATTCCCCCGCAGGTGACTACGTTATTGTCGAATATCTGACGCAGCCTGACAGCGACTGGCTCGTCCATGACATAAGCTTTCCCATCCTGCGCAATGTGTCCCGTGAGGTATACAACTACTTCAACATCGATGCGCCATACTTTGATGAGCCGGAGGCGATAAAAGACCAGCCTGCCGATGAAGGTGCGCCGCTCGAAGAGGAGGCCGGAGCCGAAGTTGAAGAGGAAAGCGCTGATCAAGGCGAGGAAGGTGCCGAAGAACCAACGCCTCAACCTGAGGATGAGGACGGCGATCTGCCGCCAGGAATCGAAGCATCCCCCCTCCCGCTTGACTGGCCTGTCATTCGATCTGTTTGATTCCCCCCCGTTGTCTGCCCGGTCAATTTACTGCATTCCTGTTTTGAAGCTTGGATTGACAGGACAACTCTCCTAAAATCATAGCATGGCGGCAAAAGAGGCAGCGAACCGTTATAGGCCTGGGCGCATTCTCAGGTTAAGCAGCTTCCAAATTGGGTCGGCGATGGGCGATATCCTGGTGACGAGCATCTGGAACCGCGTGATGATCGCCAACTTCGGCATTCCAGCGGCGCCTGTGAGCCTTCTAATCGCCCTGCGCTACCTTATCTCCCCGATCAGTCTATGGGCGGGTTACCGTTCCGATAACCGCCCTTTTCTCGGTTTCCAGCGCACCTCCTATATCTGGTTGGGCCGGGCATTGATGATCGCCGCCCTACCAATCCTGGGATTCAGCCTGATGCGTTTTGAAGCCTACGGCTCTGATGCCATCGGTTGGGCCCTGGCGCTGGCATCATCCTTGTTATACGGTCTGGGGACGCTGATTTCCGGATCGCCATATCTTGCTCTCGTTCGTGACTCCGTGCCGCCCGAGAAGCAGGGTCTGGCGATAAGCACCGTGGAAACAGTCCTGATTATTTGCTTCGCCATTGCCGGCATTGTTTTCGGGACCTGGATGGAAGTCTATGAGCAGCGACTATTCTGGGAGCTTGTTTTGGCCACGATGTTGATCGGTGGTTTCTTCTGGTTCTTCTCTATCGTCGGCATCGAAAAAAGATCATCTGCCGATGCTTCACATGGCGCACAGGCCCTTTCTGCGGGAAATTTCCTTGTTACGATGGGCAAGATCTGGGGAGATCCGCGGACACGAGGCTTCTTTTTCTTTTTGGCGCTGGCCACGCTGTCAGCCTGGATGCAGGATGCCATCCTGGAGCCCTTCGGTGCTGATGTCTTCTCTTTTTCGGCCGGACGCACAACGCGGTTCAACAGCTATTGGCAGGCGGCAACCGTCGTGACTCTGATCATCTCTATGTTGTTCTGGCGCAAACGTCCCCCTGAACGACAGGGAAAAGTCGCCACATCAGGCCTGCTCGTAATGGCTCTGGGATTGGTTCTTCTGGCTTTTGGCTCTATGTCCGGGCGGCAAAGCCTGGTTGAGCCTTCGTTGCTGCTCTTTGGCGCTGGATTTGGCGTCTATACCTTCGGTGGACTGAGTCTGATGGCCGTCATGTCGGCCGATCAGAATGCCGGCGCCTATTTAGGGCTTTGGACGGTGGCAATCCTGGTATTTAAAGGGCTGGGCACATTTCTCGGAGGCGCACTGCGCGACATATTATTCCTTCGCATAGGACTGCCGCCGGCTGCCAGTTACGGCCTTGTCTTTCTTACAGCGGCGGCTGGTATCTTGCTCTCCGTTTTTCTCCTTTCTCGCGTGGACATCGCCGGGTTCGCGCGTGACTACGGCCGTGCGCTCGGCTACGAAGACGTGCAGGCCGCTGCCGCCGGTTAGCCTGGCCATCCGGCCGTTTCGCTGAATTTCCTAATTGCACATGGAGCAGAGCTAGGTTTCCTTCAGCAGCGGCAGTTGAAGCTGCCTCACCTCCGGTACCTCCAGGTTGCTCACCCCGACCCCTAACAGGCGGATAAATTGGCCCTGCTCCCAATTTTCGCGCCATATCGCGGTCGCCCTATGCAGCAGCTCTTTTTCGCCGTCAAAGCCAACTTCGTATGATTTTTGCCGCGTGAAAGTTGTGAAGTCAGCCCAGCGAATCTTAACCGTGACCGTATGCGCGACAAGTCCTTTCTTGCGCAGTGATCCGGCTACTGTTTTGCACATTTCGCTCAGCCGCGCTTCCAGCTGGGCCGGGTCATTGACATCATTGTTAAAAGTCCACTCCTGGCTGATGCTCTTCGCCTGCCGCCTTTCAATCTGCACCTCACGCGCATCGATTCCCTGCGCTCGCTGGATAAACTCAATGCCATAGCGTCCCAGTACACGCCTCACTTTGTCCACTTCCGCCTCCGCGAGTTGCCCGCAGGTATGGATCTGTATCGCTGCCAGGCGTTCGGCCGATCGCGGACCAATTCCCCAGAGCGCGCGTGTCGGTTTGGGAGCCAGGAATGCTGCCTCCTTTCCCGGCTGCACAACCGTGAACCCGTCCGGTTTGTCGTGATCGGAAGCAACTTTGGCCACCAGCTTGCTGCTTGCCAGCCCGACCGAGCAAGGCAGCGACGTCGTCTCTTTGACATCCCTTTTAATAGCCGCTGCTGTTGAAACCGGGTTATTGTGCTCCCTCAAATCCAGGTACGCTTCGTCAACGCTCACCTGTTCCAGAGGTCCATAACGCTCCAGGACAGCCATAACCTGCCGCGAACGTTCGCGAATGCGCGTCCAGTCTGCAGGCACAATCTTCAACTGCCGGTAAATGCGTCGTGCGCGGCTGGTGGGCATGGCTGAATGAATGCCCATTTGCCGCGCTTCGTAGCTGGCCGAGGAGACCACCCCGCGCTGGTCCGGCCTGCCGCCAACAACCAGCGGAATGCCCGCATCCTCAGGGTGATCCTGGATATGCACGTTGACGTAGAAAGCGTCCATATCGAGATGCAGAATTGCTCGCGCCCAGGGTCCGCCCCCTGTCTCAATCTTTGCCGGCATGACGACCAGGAATCGTTCTTAGATACCCACGGAGAGTAGCTCGCGCGGCAGGGACGTGAGCGACCGGTGCCCATCGGTCGTCACCAGCACATCATCTTCAATGCGTACGCCGCCGCGGCCGTCCAGGTAAATGCCGGGTTCCACGGTAAACGTATTACCGGCCTGCAGGCGCGATTGGTTGCCTTCGACAAGGCTTGGTTCCTCATGCACTTCCAGACCCAGTCCATGCCCCGTGCGGTGAATAAAGAGATTGCCGTAACCCGCATCCTCAATAACGCGGCGCGCGGCTCGATCGACCTCCTGCGCTTCTGCACCTGGCCTGATTGCGTTCTTGCCGGCTTCGTTTGCCAGGCGCACGCTCTCGTAAATTTCCTTTAGTTGGGGATCGATTTCGCCGACCGCGTAAGTGCGTGTAATATCCGAAGCATATCCATCGACATACGCTCCCCAATCAAAGAGCAGTAAATCCCCTTCTTGCACGATGCGCTCCGTCGGTACGGCATGGGGGATCGCGCTGTTTGGTCCCGATGCGACGATGGGTCCGAAGGCCACCGTTTCAGCTCCGGCGTTTGACAACTCCTGCGTCAGCATCGACGCGATCTGCAGCTCCGTCATACCGGCGCGAATGCGCGGCAGAAGCGCGGCCATCGCCTTTTCCGCCGCGGCCACGGCGCGTTCCATCGTCGCCAGCTCATCACTGTCCTTGATCCCGCGCAGCGTGCTTATCGCGCCATCGACTGGCACTATTTCCAATCCCGGCGCACTCTTAATTAACTGCTGCGACTCCAGAACGCGCATATAAAGCGATTCGACCCCCATCGACCAGTTCGACAGCGCCAGCTTCGTGGCAGCTGCTTCAAATGCGCCTTCAAACCATTCTTGATCGCTCCAATCGAAGATGCGATCGTCGGCGATGCCCGCTGCGCGCGCCTTCATCGCTTCCAGGGTGGGGATAATAATCAGCGGTTCTTCGTCAGCCGGCACGAAGAGGACGATCGGCCGTTCGCTTAGATGCGCGTGGATACCGCTGAAATAAACCATGTTCGGCCCGGGAACCAGGGCCACGCCATGCATTTTCTGCTCCTCCATTTTCGCTCGTAGATTGTTCAAACGCTTATTGTTCATGCTTCATCTTTCCTGGTTAGTTCTACTAATTGCACGCCGGCCTGGACAGCTTCACCTTCGCGGCAGTGAATCGCCGCCACGGTTCCATCATAGGGCGCTTTGATTGGAATAATCATCTTCATGGATTCAAGCAGCACAAGCTGCTCGCCCGACTTAACATCATCTCCCGGCCTTACCAGGACCTGCGTGACAATGGCCGGAATGGTAGCCGTAAGCGAGCCTTCCAGATTCGCCGCGCCGCCGCGCCGCCTTACACGCTCATATCTCATCACCTGGCCATCCACCCACAACTGCCGCTTGTCGCCGTTCGCGGAACCCGCGGCGTGAATATGCCTGATCTTTCCACCCGAGCCGGTCACTTCCAGCACAAAATAATCGTCCTCAAGATAGCGGATGCGGCAGGCGGCGGGACGGCCGTCCCACTCGACGTGATAGTCGGAGCCCTGGCGCGTGACTGAGAACTCTATTTCTTCACCGAAAATTCTTAGCTTTAAATCGGCCATGAGAACCTGGCTTCTATTGATTGAGCAGGCAGTTGTATTTTATTGGTCAAGGCGCTTGACGCGCAAGGTAAAACCATCCATCCCGGTTACCACGACTTCTTCGCCGCGCTGCATTTTTTCGTCAGACTGGGCGCGCCATAACTCACCGGCGACAAAGATGGTACCCGAATAAGGGGCCTTGAACGACGTGGATGAGAATGAACTTCGTACGGGGCCTATTTGGCCGAGCAGGCCTTCTGCACCTGTTGTTGACTGGATGCGTTGTGCTCGCAGTGCTTTCCCGGCAATGAAGAGGAAGAAAAGGGATGTCCCGCCGCCCAGAGCGATCGCCGCGGGGATTGAAATGGATAGAAAATCTGGCACAGTGGGCGTGTTGAACAACACCAGGAGGCCGCCGATAAGCAGAAGCGTGCCTGTCGCTGCCAGCGCGCCATGAGTGGCCGCCTTAACTTCCATGAGAAATAGAACGAATGCGATGACGATCAGGCCCAATCCCAGCCAGTTGACCGGCAGCTGGCCCAATCCATAGAGAGCAAGACCGATTGCCAGGACTCCGATGAGCCCTGCCACCCACCCGCCGGGACTGGAAAGCTCGATCAAGATGGCCTGCACACCCAACGCCAACAGGATGCCCAGCAGCACGGGGTTTGCCAGTGCCAGCAGCAGCTCCTCAATCATCGACGGCCGTACAGTCCGCTGCGTGGCGGATGCCGTAGACAATAGGTGCGGCGAGCCGTTTATTTCGACCGTCATGCCATCAATCTGCTGCAAGAGATCGGGCACGTCGTCGGCGATAACGTCAATAAGGCCGCTTTCCAGCGCTTCGTGTGCGGTTACCGCTCGCGCATCTTCGATCATGGCCTCGGCCAGCGCGCCTGCTTCCTCGCCGCGATGAGCCGTCAGGTTGCGCGTCGTTGCTTTCAGATCTTCACTGACTTTGCGAAAAATCGTTTCTTCCAGCTCGGCGCCGCCTTCTCCGACCGGCGAGGCTGCCCCGATCACGGTTTCCGGGGCCATCGCCGCTATTTGCCCCGACATCGTAATGATGCTGCCCGCCGACGCTGCCTGTGCGCCGCGCGGTGTTACATAGACCACAATCGGCACATCTGATGCGAGGAACAACTGCACTATCTCTTGCGTTGCGTCAAGCAGCCCCCCCGGTGTATCCAGCAGCAGGACGACGGCCGTTGCACCGGATTCTTCTGCCTCGCGAATGCCGCGTTGCAGATATCCTGCCGTCGCCGTTGTGATCGGACCGCTCACCTCCAATTCGATGACTTCGCCCGTCTGGGCGCTCGCGGGTGACGCGGCCGTTATAAGCGCCAGCCCGGCTATCAAAGCGCAGAGAAATAGATACCGCAGCCTGAACAGGTAGCCGTTCATTGATTTAAGTCTGTCGACGATTAAGTTTGGCATCGGACCATTTTATTCGCGCTAATTCGAGCACCACGATCAAAAGTTTTTCACTATCCCGGATACTGGTCAGTTTCCTCGCCCACAGAAAGGCGAGAGTTTCCGGGATAATCCTTAAGTTTTCAATTTAACAGCGCATCAAGAATAGGATAACAAATCCATCCATGTTTCGGCAATACGCTCTACCTTCCGCTTAAGAGTATAATTGTCCCATGACGCCTTTGAGTATCTACCTGCACATACCATTTTGCCGCCATCGCTGCTCCTACTGTGATTTCAACACGTACACATCGCTGGGCGACCTGCAAACAGAGTATGTCGCCGCCCTCTTAAAGGAGATTCGAGAGGTTGCTGGAATGGCACGCCAGGTCCAACAGCTTCGCCCCGCTGAAACGCTCTTCTTCGGCGGGGGAACGCCGTCGCTCCTGGCCGCTGAACAGGTGCGTAGTCTGATCGACGGTGTCGAAGCGGCATTTGGTTTTGTGCCTGGTCGCGAAGTGACCCTGGAAGCAAATCCGGAGACGGTAGCTGGCGATTACCTGGCGGCCATAAGGCAGGCTGGAGTTAATCGCTTGAGCTTCGGTATGCAGAGTGCGGATGCTGCGGAGTTAACGCTGCTCGGCCGTACTCATGGCGTTGATACCGTCTACGAGGCCGTCAATAAGGCACAGGCAGCCGGCTTCACTAATTTCAACCTCGACCTCATTTATGGCCTGCCGGATCAAAACATGGCCGGCTGGGAACGCAGCCTGAGCACGGCGCTGGAAATGAAACCGCCCCATCTCAGCCTCTACTGCCTGACCATTGAAGAGGGCACGCCGATGTATCGCTGGCTGCGCGACGGCCGTATTGCCATACCCGATCCCGACCAGGCCGCCGAACAATATGAAGCCGCCTGCCGCATACTGGACCAGGCCGGTTATCGTCACTACGAAATTTCAAATTGGGCGCTGCCCGGCTATGAATGCCGCCATAATCTCGCCTACTGGCGCGACCACGAATTTCTCGGCTTTGGCGCCGGGGCGCATGGCAAAGCCTTTGGCCAACGATACTCCCTCGTTCGCCAGCCGCGCGTCTATATACGGCGTATGAGCACAGATTTGAATACAGCTTATCCTTTGTCATCGGCCGTTGCTGAATCCCATGTTTTAGACCGGCTCGAAGCCATGTCCGACCGCGTCATAACCCAGTTGCGTCTGTTGCAAGAAGGGCTAGACTTGATGGCGTTTAAAGAACAGTTTGGGCAGACGATTGATGAGGCATTTGACCGATTACCTGGCCAATTGGAAACCTGGGGTCTCCTGCGCCGCGAGGACGGGAGACTGTTGTTGACCGATCGCGGCCGGTTTATAAGTAATCAGGTTTTTTATCGTTTCGTTTGATATTGGAGGCAGTCGTTTACCGGCGTTTTGGTTTTAAGTCTGAATGGGATTCGGAAAGTCATTCTTACTGTTGCCGCTCGACTGATCTTACTGACCACTGACGAGAGCTGAAAGCTGCTAAGGAGAGCAAACATGGCAGGTTCGTTTCAGAAGCGTACAGATATTATTTATGTGATCGGACATGTCAATCCTGACACCGATGCCATCGCCTCGGCAATGGGTTATGCCTGGCTGCTGCAAGATCAGATGGAAGAAACTGTGCTGGCGGCGCGCGCCGGCCAGCTTAATCCCCAGACGACCTGGGTTTTGCAGCGCTTGAGCCTTGATCCGCCCGTCTTATTGGCCGATGCCTCGCCCCGCTTCATCGATATTTCGCACCGTATGAACACGACCACGCCTGATCGCCCGTTGCGAGAAGCATGGGCCATTGCCAATCGCACGGGGGGCATCGCTCCGGTGCTCAATTCTGACGGCACGCCCTATGGTATGATCACCGTGCTCAGCCTCTTCGATTTTCTCAGCCGCTCTGTTGGCGTCCATCGCCGCCGTGAAGATGTGCGCATTGGCGATTTGTTGGATCAACCCTGCAAAGAAGCCTGTGATACGGCCGTGCCCAAGTTTCAGGATTCAACTCGCATCAAAGATGCGCTCTCGCGCATCCTGCGTGAAGAACGCAGCGAATTTTGGATTGTCGATGAAAAGAACACCTATGTCGGAATCGCCCGCCAGCGCGAAGCCTTGAATCCCCCACGGCTGCAGCTTATCCTGGTAGACCACAACGAAGAAGAACAGGCGCTCGTCGCACTTAATGAAGCGGACTTGCTGGAGATTCTTGATCATCACCGTTTGGACAACCCGACGACGCGCGAGCCCATAAAATTTACCGTTGATGTTGTCGGCAGTACGAGCACGCTTGTGTCTGAGCGTATCGATCAGGCGGGTTTGAGCGCGCCGCCCGAACTCGCCGGGCTGCTGCTGGCAGGTCTGCTCTCCGACACCTTAATTCTGACTTCTCCGACCACTACGCCGCGCGATCACCAGGCCGCTGAACGGCTGTCACGTTGGTCCTTTATGATAGGATCGCCGTTGGAAGGAGAGACCATCGAGTCCTATGGCGCGCAAATCTTGGAGGCCGGCGCCGGTCTTTCCGCGCGCCCTCCCGAAGAAATCGTACAGGCGGATTTCAAGGTGTATGATGCGGAGGGCGTGCGTTTTGGTATAGCCCAGGTGGAAGTAACGAATTTCAGCGCGCTCGGCGAACATCTCGAAGCGCTGCGGACAGCCCTGATCGGCCTCTGCGATTCCAAGGGCTTAGAATTTGTGGTTCTGATGGTCACTGACGTCGTCAGGCGAAGCAGCCGCTTGTTGATCACCGATATCGTACCTGCGTTGGAAATTCTTCCTTATCCTCGTTTGCCTGATGGTACGTTGGATGCTCAGGGCATTGTCTCGCGCAAGAAGCAGCTTCTGCCCGTCATCCTGGGTGCGCTGGAAGGCTGATGGCCGAATACGAGTTTCGCCAGTGCGATTGGGATGAGTGCCGTTTCCGCTTTCCGGTAGAAATTGAAGAATCACGGGCCAGCCGCTGCCCGCGTTGTGGTACCGCGACGCAAGTGGTCGGAGTTCCCGTCTCAACTCCCGCGGATCGTGTGCACAGAGCAGCAAATCCTACGTTTTCGGCCCTGCTTGACAATATCCGCAGCATCCACAACGTCGGCTCGATGTTTAGAACGGCCGACGGAGCCGGCGTGCGACATTTATATTTGTGCGGTATGACGGCCACCCCGGCCCATCTAAAAATGGCCAAAGCTGCCCTTGGCGCTCAGGAGACGGTGCCCTGGTCTTATGGCCTGAACGCCGTCGATTTGGCCCAGTCTCTCAAAGAAAAGGGACACCGCTTATGGGCCATTGAGGCCGTGGAAGAGGCCGAATCATTTTTTGATGCTGATCTGCATATTGGCACGCAGAACGTGACGATTATTATTGGCAATGAGCGTGCGGGGGTTGATCCCGGAATTTTATCCCAGTGCGATCGTATACTCTATCTGCCGATGTCCGGGCAAAAGCGCTCGCTCAATGTAGCAGTGACTTTTGGCATCGTTTCTTATCACCTGCGCTATCTGGTAACATCTCAAGCCGGCTCTGCCTGAAACTTTGATTCCTACTGAAGTAAATCCCCCGATCTGGATCGCAGAACTGCCCCAATCTCCTCTGGGCGTGATCTGGGCCGCAGCGTCTGCTGACGGGATGGTTGCCGTCGACCTATGGCAGGACCGGGAGCGTTTTCAGGGCCTCGTTTCTCGTCTGAAAAGAGGAAAGCAAGTATACGAACCTGACCGCATGAAGGCCATCCTTGAACAGATCGCCGCCTATCTCAATGGTTCGCGAAATGCCTTTGATATCGTTGTAGACTGGTCGGTCATGAGCCCGTTTCAGCGTGATGTCCTGCAGCAGGTAATCGCAGTTCCCTACGGCCAAACCACGACCTATGGCGTAATAGCCGGTCGACTCGGCAAACCTGGCGCGGTGCGCGCGGTAGGTCGAGCCAATGCAACCAACCCGATGCCCATTGTGATTCCCTGCCACCGCGTGCTTGGCGCGGACGGCCGTTTGCATGGCTACTCGGCGCCTGGCGGTTTGGAAACAAAAGCATGGCTGTTGTCCCGCGAAGGAAGCTGGTTAATCTGATCCGCACCCCCCCAATTGTCCGGCCCGAGGGAACATTGATTACCCGCCGCCGCTGAAGTTCTTTTATCCCATCACGATGCCACCTTAACAGGCATACACGGGCCATGGTGCGATAGAGTATAATGAAATTGAGACTAAAATAAGTCGGCCGAAATTTTCAGAACTCTAAATCAGGTCCACATCAGGACAGGGAGAGCATTCGTTGACAATTACACTTGTTATTTTGATTTTGCTGGTTGTTATGGGGCTGGTGCTGATTGTAGCATCTATCCGCATTGTCCAGGAATATGAGCGCGGCGTCATCTTTCGACTCGGGCGCGTCATGGGCGCAAAAGGTCCCGGCCTATTCTTTATCATTCCCATTATCGACAGAATGATAAAAGTCGATCTACGGACCGTGACCCTTGATGTCCCCTCTCAGGAAGCCATCACGTCTGACAATGTCACCGTCAAGGTCAATGCCGTCGTTTACTTCCGCGTGATTAATCCGGTAGATGCCGTGATTCAGATTGAGGATTATCGCCGGGCTACCTGGCAGATAGCGCAGACCAGTCTGCGCAATGTCATCGGCCAATCAAAGCTCGATCACCTGCTGCAAGATCGCGAAGCAATTAATGAACGCTTGCAGTCCATTATTGACGAGGCAACCGAACCCTGGGGCATTAAGGTCAGCCTGGTCGAGGTCAAGGATGTCGAGTTGAACCAGAACATGGTTCGCGCCATGGCCAGGGAAGCGGAGGCCGAACGCGAGCGCCGGGCCAAGATAATCAGCGCCCAGGGTGACCTGGAATCGGCCGAACGCCTGTCCGCCGCCGCGGCGGAGATGAATACCGAACCGGGCGCGATGACCTTGCGCTATCTGACAACGCTGAAAGACATCGGGATTGAAAATAATACGACGATCGTCTTTCCGCTTCCCATAGACCTTATCGGCCCCCTCTATGAGACTTTTCTGAAAAAGGAACAGACACCTGATTCGCAAGAATAGAACTTATTATTGATGTACAGGTAAACAAATAGGCGTGCCCGAAATTCGGGCACGCCATTTTCTAAAAGTAACGGGGACAGCTACAGTTCAAAGCTCTCTTCAACATCAAGTACAACTGCTCTGACATCCGTTTCCACGTTGACACGCTCCGCCCAGGTGTCCATATCCTGGGCAATCGGCGGGAACGTATCGTAGTGGCAGGGAATCACCACCTTCGGACGCAGGTAAGACAGAGACGCAAACGCATCATCCGGTCCCATCGTAAAATTGTCCCCGGTCGGAATCACCGCCACGTCGATGCCCGCATTGCCGATCAGCGTCATATCCGAAAACAGCGCCGTATCGCCAGCAAAGTACAACGTCGCATCCTTGGCGAAAATAAGGTAGCCCCCCGGATCGCCCCCATATGTGCCGTCAGGAAGTCCTGAGCTATGCAGTGCGGGCGTCATCTTCACACGGCCGAATGGAAACTCATAGCTCCCTCCCGTATTCATTGCCCACGTATTTTCATAGCCATGCTTATTAATCCAGTTGGCGATCTCGAAATTGGAAATTACCTGCGCGCCGGTTGCCTTCGCCAATTCAACCGTATCGCCGATGTGATCGCCGTGCGCATGTGTCTGTAGGATAAAATCCGCTTCCACTTCATCTACCGGCCTGACGCACGATGGATTGTTTCCCGCAAAAAAGGGATCCACGACGATATTAACGCCATCAATCTCAACAGAATATGTGGCATGACCATGCCACGTTATCTTAATTCCCATTTTTACCTCTCTATTCTACTTGGTCAGTGAAAAAGAAATTTGCCGCAGTCCCGGCAGCGCCGCGAGCCTCGAGCACCATCTGAATACTAGTATACCAGATATGGCGGCCAGGCTCTTGACACACAAAAACGGCCGTCTGGATTTAAACGGCCGTTTTTGCAGAGAAGAGAAATGAAGGAGGGGGATCTTAATTTAAATTCAGATGAGTCGCCGCGCGCTGGCAGCCTGCCGCACCGCCCGCAGCCAGCCATGCGTCCAGGGTCTCACTACTGGTCGCCCCGGATTGGGCGTCTTCATAGATACCTTTCGCCCAGGTGTGATATCGTTTGGTCTCATCAGGCCAGTTGTTATAGCTGCCGCCCGATGCCGCGAAACCGCCGTTGTAACCCGCGAACGACAGCAGGATATCGTTGCCCGTATAGCGAAGTTGTTCATTATAGAAGTTCAGGCCGCGCATCGCATTCGTATCCGGGTCTAGCATGCTTTCACCGCCGCTGAAGTGGAAGGGCATAACCTGGAAAAGCCCTTGTGCGCCGGCAGTTGACACGGCCTCAGGATTGCCACATGACTCAATCTGCATAATCGTGGCCACAATATTCGGATCTAGATTCTGCGCTTCTGACCACTCCACAATTTTGCTTTCCCAATAACGCACTTCTGGTGTGAAAATGGGCGAAATGCCGCCGATACCTGCTGACACGATAGCTGCTTCAACACTTTCTGTGGAAGCATCCGCCACCTTAATTGGCGCCGCGCTCACGGCCGGGACTTCGTTGCTAATTGCCTGCCGCACCGTCGTCCGTTCTGGCAGAGCGAAGAGACTCAAAACGACCACGATCATAGATACTACGGCCAGGATGACGAACATGCGCTGCTGGACCGACATTCGCACACCTTCGGTGAAATCGCCGGAGTCCCAGAACTCGTCGAGACCTCGATCAAAGGGTGTGGTAATCACTGAAACAGATTCATTATATGGTGACATCATGCTTCTCCTGTCCCATCGTGTATGCTCTGATAGTACCTGTACAATTAAGCGGTGGCGACCAGACTACTGGCTGCGCCGCCGTGCCCGGAGCGAGCTGCCGGGTTTTCTCAGTCCACTGTTGGGTACGGGCGGTCGCTGCCGGACGCGCGATGAACGCTGCCCATACGTTGTACTCGCTGTGTTCTTTGATGGCTCCGAATCCAAGATGTCCTGAGGGAAGGGATCAGGCGCATTGGCCTGGCTGGGATCCTCTCGACCTGCGCTGGATGCGGCTTTGGGAGCTGCCTTCAGTCTGGCTGGTGCGCTGCGCTTGTTCTGGTTGGCGGGCGCGGCGGCAGCGGATGGCTGCTGTTTCCTGCGCGATGGCTGTGAACTTGCCGATTGAAACAACTGCGCTCCGGCAATTGAAAATGCACCGATAAAAAGAATCCGCGTCAGCCATACCAATACCGCAACGAAAATCGGTACATAATGCAGAAGCTCGTCGCGGCTAAGCACTTCGTTGCCAAAATTGTTGTTCAGCAGCGTAAGGGATACGGCCCACCAGGTCATGATTGCATTCATGGTTGCGCCCAGCAACCATGCGCCCATTAGGTACCACGCCTCCTTGTTTGCGCCTGTCCCGTTCTCAGGTGAAAATAACCTGATGAGACCGGCAAAATCAATCGAGCAAAAGGCGATGGCCAGGATCGTTGCCCACATGATCCCCAAAAACTTGACATCTCCAAGCAGGCTTTGCAGCGCGAACTGCGTTGTATCAAAGTTGAATATTTCAAACGCCAGCAGGGCGAGCAGCAAGATAATTCCAATAAAGATCTTTCTCTGCCTTTCAATACTGAAACTGGGTAGCTTAAATCCTCTTGATGTCGCCGAATAGACCTGATTGCTCATTTCAACCTCCGCACCTATGCAACCTGTTCTTGATAAGATATAATCCAGCTGTTCGTTATAGAACGGATGTGCTGATTTGAAAGATAGCACATATGTTCTAGTATGTCAATAACTGGAACTTTTTTGCGCAATTTGTTGGAAGTAGACCTGCTAGAGTTGAATTATGTATGCCGAACTGGTCATTAAC
Source organism: Promineifilaceae bacterium (SeqCode) (assembly GCA_046259725.1). Lineage (GTDB taxonomy): Bacteria > Chloroflexota > Anaerolineae > Promineifilales > Promineifilaceae > JAACFF01. The sequence goes on from JBJYWZ010000245.1 coordinate 14,532, forward strand.
ATTGAGGCAGCGCTGGACGGGACGTTTCATTACCACGTGCCGCGTGATCTGGGCCCGCAGCTGCGTGTCGGCCATCTTGTGGAAGTAGAGTTCGGCCGTCGCCTGGCGCAGGGCATCATCATTAATCTCAGCGAGTCGTCGCCAGTTGCCGAAACCAAACCCATTGTCGCCCTGGTGGAGCCCGAGCCGGTGGTCACCCAGTGGCAGATAGATGTCGCCTTCTGGCTGAGCGAAAACTACCTTGCCCCGGTTAATGGCTGCCTGAGATTGATGCTGCCACCGGGTCTCACGCGCTGGGCTGACATCACCGTTGATGTCAATCCCTATTGGCAGGAAGGTGATCGACTGACCGAAGAGCAGGCAAGAATGATTGCGCTGCTTCGCGAGAAGGGTGCTCTGAGAGGCCGTCAGTTGTCGCGCCTTTTTGGCAAGAAATCCGAATGGCAGCCGGTCGTCGATCAGCTGGTGCGCCGACACATCTTGATCCGTGGATCCGTGCTCGATCCGCCCCGCTCCCGGCCCAAACAGGTGCGTATGGTCGATTTGATCGCCCCGTACGAGCGCCAGTTGGCGAAGGCGGGCGAACTCGGCCGGCGAACGATCAAATCCGAAATACTCCTCTATCTATCTCAATCGGCCGATCCCTTGCCCGCGGAGTCCAGGGTCATCGCCGCTACCGGAGCCACAGAGAAATATCTCCGTGAGTTGCAGCAGGAAGGCCTGATTTCCCGCTTCCCGGAGGAGGAAATTCTCGTCGCGGCCGTTCCTTTCGCGGAGGCGGAAAAAGGCTACGGGCGCTATCTTCATCAGCTTCCGCTGCCGCTGGCTGACTTCATCGGCCCGTTCGAAGAGCTGCTTCAGTCCGGCGTAGTCGGTGTCGAAGTGCAGCCTGCCGCCGTCGGCCTTGCCGTGCCTGAGAAAAATTTGCTTGAAAGTATCCTTGCCTTGCGATCGGGCTCGATCTATTTCAACATTCTCGATCTGCTGCGGCGTGCCGGTCAATCGCTGGCGCTTGGTGAGATCTACGCCGCCACTGGCGCCAATATCAATCATTTAAAGCGCCTGGCAAAGCTAGATCTAGTCAGTCTCCGCGAGGAGGAAGTATGGCGCGATCCCCTGGCTGACCGCGATTTTGTTGCGGCCGAAGCGCCCGAACTGACGGCCGATCAACACGCCGTTTGGGAAGCGCTTCAGCATATGATGGAACCGCGACGGCCCTCACTCAGACCCGTCCTATTGCACGGTGTGACGGGCAGCGGCAAGACCGAGATATATATGCGGGCCATCGAACTCGCCTTACAGCGAGGGCAGCAGGCCATCGTATTAGTTCCCGAAATCGCTCTGACGCCGCAGACCGTGCGCCGCTTTGCGTCTCGATTTCCGGGCCGTGTGGCCGTTGTTCACAGCCGCCTCAGCGATGGTGAACGTTATGATACCTGGCGCCGCGCCCGGCAGGGCCTTTTTGATATCGTCATCGGCCCTCGCAGCGCCCTCTTTACCCCATTCGACAATCTGGGCGTAATTGTCATTGATGAAGAGCACGATGGGAGCTACAAGCATTCGCCGCCTGTTCCTCCTCCTTACTATCATGCGCGGGAAACAGCTGTCGAGATCGGCCGCCGCACCGGCGCCATTACCATCCTGGGTAGCGCGACCCCTGATGTCGTCACGTACAATCGCGCCCTTGGCGGCCAGTTAGAGTTGCTTGAGCTCCCCAAGCGCGTGATGGGCCATCGTAAACGAGTGATCAGCCAGTCCCATCGCCTGCAAACGCCGAGCAGCTACAGTCACCTGGGCGGCGCACCGCGTGATGCGCTGACGATCCCGCTGCCGCCGGTGCAAATTGTTGATTTGCGCCAGGAACTGCGCGCCGGCAACCGCTCGATTTTCAGCCGCGCCCTGACTGCTGCGCTGGACGAGACCCTCCAGCGTGGTGAGCAGGCCATTCTCTTTATGAACCGCCGCGGAACGGCCTCTTTTGTCATTTGCCGTGACTGCGGCCACGTCATTCGCTGCCCGCGATGTGATTTGCCGTTGACCTACCATCGTCCCCATATGGCCCTCGAATGTCACCAGTGCGGCTATCGTGAAGCGCCGCGCGATACCTGCCCACAGTGCGGTTCGCGGCGTATTCGCCATTTCGGCCTGGGAACCGAGGAAATCGAATCACAGGTGATGCAGCGCTGGCCCGATGCCCGTATAACGCGCTGGGATCGTGACACGACAGCGGGCAAAGATATGCACGAACAACTACTTTCCCGCTTCATAGAGCACGAATCTGATATCCTGGTCGGCACACAGATGATCGCTAAGGGTCTGGATCTCCCTCTCGTGACGCTTGTCGGCGTCATATCGGCCGATGTCGCCCTGGGGCTGCCCGATTATCGGGCGGGAGAGCGCGCCTTCCAGATCCTCGCTCAGGTTTCAGGTCGCGCCGGCCGCGGGCTTCTGGGCGGCCGGGTCATAGTCCAGACCTACCAGCCCGACCATTACGCCATACGCACGGCTGCCGATCATGATTATAACGGGTTCTTTATTGAGGAAATGAGTTTTCGAACGCAGCACATGCTGCCCCCATTCCGGCGTATGGCCAAGCTCGAGATCGCCGATCCCGTCGCCAATCACGGCAGGCATCAGGCGGACCAGTTAGCCTTACTGCTGCGCCGCGCGGTCGAGGAACAGGGCCTGGGGGCGACGCAGATCCTCGGACCCGTGCCCCCTTACTTCAGCCGCATCGACGGCCGTTACCGCTGGCAAATACTCGTGCGCTCACCGGATCCCTTGCCCTTGCTCAGCAGCATCTCCATCCCCCGTCATTGGATTGTTGACATCGATCCCATGAGCACGCTCTGATCCCTTGCCAGGCAAGCGAATACCCCCGGACGGACTCGAACCATCATCGATCGCTTAGGAGGCGATTGCTCTATCCTTTGAGCTACGAGGGCGTGAAAGAGTGGTCTAAAACCGCTAAAATATCGGCCAGGATTATATCAGAACATGAGTAGCGAAGCGACCAGCGAGCCCCTCCCCTTCTTTGTCTATGGCACGCTTCTGCCTGGCCAGCCAAACGCATTTTTGTGGCAGGACACGATTCGTGCTCTCGAATACGCGCAAATAAGCGACTGCTGCCTGTACGACCTCCGCCAATTTCCGGTGATGGTAAACCAGAAGGGATACACAGTTCATGGACTGCTGGTCTGGGTGGCGGATGAACACTTCTCGCATGTGCTTGAGGATCTCGACTTCTTTGAAGGATTCCATCCTGGACGGCCGCAGAAATCAAATTTTCGGCGTGTCAAAGTTCAGGCCGCGGCGCGTGACGGTCGCACGGTTATTGCTTGGGCTTACATGGGACACAAGCGGCATGTGCAGGGGCACCCGATTATTGAAAGCGGTGACTGGGCTCAACATGTCGCTGCAAGAAACGGCTGAATCAGTGCCCGTTCAGGCTATACCGCCGCGGCCAGCTATCCTGGCCGGCGATTAATGGATTCTCGTAGCTTGAAGCGGCCGAAGCCATGCAAAATGCTTGCCACCCTGCCCGAAAACAGTACCATATGGGACAGTAAAAAATAAACAATCAACTTGGCGTCTTGCTCCCTGCAATAAGGAAGCCGCTGAAAAAAGATGGAAACTCCGACTGCAAACGCGATGAAGCCTGATGATAAATCGGGAAAGAAAATAATGAAACGTATTGGCGTATTGACCAGTGGTGGAGATGCTCCTGGCATGAACGCTGCTGTACGCTCTGTCGTACGGTCCGGGCTGAATAGCGGCGCCGAAGTATATGCGATCTACGAAGGCTACCAGGGTATGGTGGATGGCGGTGATCAGATTCGCCCGATTGGCTGGAGCGATGTTGGCGGCATTTTGCATCTCGGGGGGACTGTAATCGGATCGGCTCGCTGCCAGGAGTTCCGCACGCGAGAAGGACGCCGCAAGGCAGCCAGAAATCTCGTTCAAAAAGGTATCGAAGCGCTCATTGTTATTGGTGGCGATGGCAGTCTGACCGGCGCGCATATTTTACAGAGCGAGTGGAGCGATCTGCTTGCTGAACTCGTCGCCGACGGGGAACTGACGGCCGAACTGGCTGAATCATCCCAACATCTGGCCGTCGCCGGTCTGGTTGGCTCAATTGACAACGATATGCATGGTACCGATATGACCATTGGGACGGACTCCGCTTTGCAGCGCATTGTCGAAGCGGTAGATGCCATCTCCAGCACCGCAGCCAGCCACCAGAGAGCGTTCGTAGTCGAAGTAATGGGCCGTAAGTGCGGTTACCTCGCGCTTATGAGCGGTCTGGCAACCGGCGCGGATTGGGTGCTTATTCCTGAAGCGCCGCCCATGGTGGATGATTGGGAAGCGACTATGTGCAGTGTCTTGCTCAAAGGTCGTGAAGCCGGCCGTCGCGACAGCATTGTCATCGTTGCCGAAGGCGCGCAGGACAAAAATGGTAATCCCATTACCAGCCAGCAGGTCAAAGAGTCCATTGAGCGGATTACGGGTGAAGATACACGCGTGACCGTGCTTGGGCATGTACAGCGCGGTGGTTCTCCCAGCGCTTTCGACCGCAACATGAGCACCCTCCTGGGCTACGATGCCGTGCAGGAAGTATTGTCCGACGAGGTTCAGGAAGAGCCGATGGTTATCGGCATCCAGGGCAACAAGATCACGCGTACGCCGCTCAGCATCTGTCTCAAACAAACCTGGGCCGTTGCCGAAGCCATTCGAGAGCAGGATTATGACCGAGCCATGTCTCTCAGGAGCGGGAGTTTCAAAGACTCTTTTGAAATCTTGCGCACAATGGTCCGTTCATTTCCGCACGAGCCAGTTCTTGGGCAGCGGCGCCTGCGCATTGCCATCATGCACGGCGGAGGTCCATCACCGGGTATGAACACGGCCGTTCGTGCTGCCGTACGCCTGGGAACCGATCGCGGTCACATCATATTTGGTGTTCGCAACGGTTTTCGTGGTCTGATCGAAGGCGATATCACGGAAATGGATTGGATGAGCGTGGCTGGCTTTGCCTCCAAAGGTGGGGCCGAGCTGGGCACCAACCGTTACCAGCCTTCCGGTCGCGATTATTACGCCATTGCCCGGACACTTGAGGAGAACCAGATTGAGGGTCTCATCATCATCGGCGGTTGGACCGGTTATATTTCCGCGCTCGATTTGTACGACAAGCGCATCAATTTCCCTGCCTTTGACATTCCCATAGTCTGCTTACCTGCCACCATCAACAACAATTTGCCGGCCACTGAGCTGAGCGTCGGGGCGGACACGGCGTTAAACAGCATTATCTGGGCTGTGGACAAAATCAAGCAGTCGGCCGTCGCTTCCAAACGCGTCTTCGTTGTCGAAGTAATGGGTCATTACTGCGGTTACCTGGCCCTGATGGGGGCCATGGCCACCGGAGCGGAGCGCGCTTATCTCCACGAAGAAGGCGTCTCGCTTTACGACATGGCCTATGATGTCGAACGACTAAACGTAGGTTTCAGCCGCGGCAAGCGTCTAGGACTGCTCATACGAAACGAGCTGGCCAACGAAATCTACTCGACCGCCTTTATGCACTCTCTATTTGAAGAGGAAGGCGGCGATCTCTACGATGTGCGCCAGGCGATTCTGGGCCACATGCAGCAGGGTGGCGATCCGTCCCCCTTTGATCGCATTTACGCTACGCGGCTGGTGGCTGAATGTATCGATTTCATGGAAGAACAAATAGGCAATCCCGACTACGCAAGCGCCTGTGTTGGGCAGATTGGCGGAGCGATTAAATTTACCGACCTGAGGGACATCCCGCGCCTGCTTGACATGGAACACAGCAGGCCGAAACAGCAGTGGTGGATGGCGCTCAGGGAAATTGTCGCCTTGATGGCACAATCCGTGCCTCAAGAATTGGAACATATTGGATTGATATAAGGAGAAACAGTAATGGCAGGCGGGACGAACACGAAAGGCATAATCGCTATTCTGACGGGTGGCGGTGATGTACCGGGATTAAATCCGGCAATTCGCGCTGTCACAATACGGGCTCTTCGAGAGGGGTATAAAGTCATTGGCATTCGCCGCGGTTGGGGGGGAGCAGTTGAAATCATTCGGGACAAGAATGCTGATAACTCAAGCTGCTACATCGAGCTTTCGGAAGAGGTAGTCAATAAAGCCGGACGGACCGGTGGAACGTTCCTGCATAGTTCGCGAACACGGCCGAGTCATATTGCAAAAGAAGATGTGCCGCTGCATCTGCAAAATGAATACGTCGATGAAATGAATGATCTGACGCCCGAGGTTCTCAAGAATCTCGATTGGTTGGGTGTTGATTACCTCGTTCCAATTGGCGGAGATGATACATTGAGTTATGCGGTGAAGTTATACCAGGAAGGCGTCAAGGTCGTGGCAATTCCCAAGACCATGGACAATGACGTACCCGGCACCGATTACTGCATCGGCTTTAGCACCTGCGTTACGCGCACTATCGAAATGACAAATCGCTTACGGACCTCTGCCGGTTCCCATGAGCGTTTCCTGGTTCTGGAAGTCTTCGGCCGTTATGCCGGCTTTACGGCTATGCTGCCGACTATGGCCGGCGCCGCCAACCGCTGCGTTATTCCCGAGTATGAATTTGATATCGAGCTGCTGACTGAATTGCTCACAGAAGACCGCAGCAAAAATCCCAGCCGTTATTCGGTTGTCCTGGTTTCGGAAGGTGCCATGTTTAAGGGCGGCGAAATGATTTTCCAGGATGCGGAGCGCGACGCCTACGGTCATATGAAGTTGGGTGGCATTGGCGAAGTCGTGTCGGCGAAACTCAAGGAATTGTCGCCTAAATACAATAACGGACGTCGCATCAGCACCATCTACCAGAAGCTCAGCTATCTTGTGCGTTCGGGTGATCCTGACGCGATTGATTCCATTGTGCCTATGGCCTATGGTAATCTCGCATTGGATCTGATACTAGAGGGCGTGCACGGCCGTCTCGTGGTGCTCAAGAATGGGCGCTACGACAACATGCCCGTGGACGTTGTTACCAGCACGAACAAGATAGTCGATGTGAGTAAGCACTACAATACTGAGAGATTACGTCCCCATTACAAGAGCTTCGAAATGAAACCCTTGTTCATCATGACCAGCGAGGCCTGATGCTGTCATCGGCACGGCCGTTCCGGTCATCCCAAATCTATTTCACTCTGTATCGCTTACCAATCCCGCGCGAGCGATAACATTTTTTGGAGGATTAAATTTATGAAAATCGGTATATTGACCGGCGGCGGTGATGTGCCCGGTCTAAACCCATGTATTAAGGCGGTAGTCAACCGCGCAATTGATGAAGGCCACGAAATCGTTGGCGTCAGGCGTGGTTGGGGTGGGCTGTTGTGGTACAACCCGCAAGATCCGGATACACACAGCTATATCATTCCACTCGATAAACAGCGGGTTCGCACCGTTGATCGGACAGGCGGCACGTTCTTGCATACCAGCCGCACCAATCCAGGTCGTGTGCGCGCCAGTGAAGTGCCGGACTTCCTGCGTGACCCGGAGCACCCGGAAGCAGAGGCCACTGATAAAAGCCTGCGCGATTTTACACCCCATGTGATGAGCAATCTCGAACACTTGGGTATCGATGTCTTGATACCCATCGGCGGCGATGATACGCTCAGCTATGGTGAACGCCTGCACAGCGAGGGTGTCCCGGTTGTGGCCATTCCCAAGACGATGGACAATGACGTCTACGGCACCGATTACTGCATTGGCTTCAGCACGGCCGTCACTCGCAGCGTGCATCTCATCAACCAGCTCCGCACCAGTGCCGGTTCACATGAGCGCATTGCCGTAATCGAACTATTCGGCCGAAATTCTGGTGAAACCAGCCTCATTAGTTCTTATCTGGCCGGTGTCGACCGCGCACTCATCTCTGAGGTTCCCTTCGATCCCGAACTGCTGGCTGAATTTGTCATGAAAGACAAGAATTCAAACCCCAGCAATTACTGCATGGTAACCATCAGCGAAGGCGCGCACATGGTTGGCGGCAAGGTCGTCGAGTTTGGCGAAGCAGACGCCTATGGTCACCGCAAACTGGGTGGTATTGGCGAGATCACCGGCCAGGCCTTGAAAGATCTGACTGGTCAGAACATCATTGTCCAACGGGTCGCTTATCTCATGCGCTCTGGAGCGCCGGACGCTTTGGATTTGATGGTTGGTTCCAACTACGCGCACCTGGCAATGGACCTTATCACCAGCGGCTCCAGTGGTCGTATGGTTGCTCTGAGAGACGGCACTTATACGCATATTCCTATGAGCACCGTCACAAGTGGTATCAAACGCGTTGATGTGGACGAACTCTATGACGCTAAGCGATACCTTCCCAAGGTACGTTCTGTGCTTGGCAAACCTATGTTCCTTTATTGATCCTGAATTTCGCGATCAAGACTTTTTGCAGGAAAAAATACCTCAATTTTTTCTCTTCTTTTTTGTACACATCATTTGGCCTCAAGATGATTGCGGCCAATTGGAAAAGAAGTTTCCTACAATAGTGAAGTGCAGAACCGGAAGGTTCTGTACTTCTTTTTTTAGGTGTTTTTCACCTGAACGATGTTTGAAATTGATAATTGCTGCTTGACAGGCGTAGCGTGACAATTCTACAATTAGCGTAACCGGTAGCTTCAGGCGACCCGTTAACAGATTAATGATGTTGATGTCATCACGAAATCAATATTGGGACTTTAAAGTTCGGAGCTTTTCAGAAAGCGCTGATGACAAGAAGGGAAGACGTGCCTTTATCCTACGTGCACGTAATTCGTTGTCGCGCGAATCTCTCACTGCCAAGTTAGCCTCTAATGCTGATCATTTTAACTGCCTGAAAAGAGACCTGTTCTCTTATCAGCTGCGGCTGGCTTGGATGTTCCGCTGGTATCTCACCGTGATCCGGCATGACCCAATCTTATTTTCAGTTAGGTAAATCGAATAAGCATCGTTTATGTAGCTTCGGTGGAGTTTTTCTATCCCATGAGTCGTATTCGTATAATTGCAGCAATATTTTTTATTACTTCAGCCCTTGTTTTTTTAACCGCCTGTGAGGAATTGACAAGTTCCGGCATTCAGCCGCAACCTACCATTGAAACGATTGAAACCATCGATACGGAATCCGTGGTCGAGTCTGTCGTGGCCACGGTCATGGCCCGTACGACGCAGCAAGAGATAGCGCCAACGCCCGTGCCTATTGCAGCGAATGAAAGTACGCTGCCGCTGGCTGTTGACCAGAGTTTGCAGGACCAGCTTATCGATATTTACAGGCGAATTAATCCCTCCGTTGTTCACATCTTCGTTTTTGACGAAATTGAAGACACCTCATTACCGCTCGGAACGGGCAGTGGATTTGTGTTTGACGATCAGGGTTACATTGTCACCAACAATCATGTCGTTACCGAGGGAGAAAGTTTTGAAGTAGTTTTCGCTAACGGCATGCGCCGCAAAGCGGAACTGGTTGGCGCGGACGTGGACAGCGATCTTGGTGTAATAAAGGTTGACGATCTGCCGGAGGGGATCGAACCGGCCGGCCTGGGTGATTCACACGATCTGAGCGTTGGACAATTTGTGATCGCTATCGGCAATCCCTTTGGGGAAGCCGGTTCCATGTCCGTCGGCATTGTCAGTGGCTTGGGCCGCACGTTGGATTCACAACGTATTGCCGAAGGGGGTGGACGCTATTCACTACCAGAGGTAATCCAGACAGATGCGGCCATTAATCCAGGAAATTCGGGCGGTCCTTTGCTCGATCTTCATGGGGACGTTATCGGTGTGAACAGCGCAATTTCGACGCGTACTGGCACCAACTCCGGTGTGGGCTTCTCGATCCCTGTCAACGCCGTGAAGCAAATTGTGCCCCGCCTCATTTCTGATGGCGGCTATATATATCCTTATATGGGCATCAGGATGCTCACTTTGAATCTGGAACTTCAGGAACAACTCGAACTGCCGCAGGCTACCGGCGCTTATGTCACGGAAGTGACCGAAGACTCTCCGGCTGTAGACGCGGGCCTGATTGGCGCAAATGGTCCTGGTGGGGACCTGATAATTGCCGTCGATGGTCGAGCCGTTCTCAGTTCTGACGACCTGATTGCCTATCTCGTATTTCAATCCGAAGTGGGCCAGGTGATCGAACTGACTGTAATCCGCGATGGCGAGGAGGTACTGATTCCCCTGACGCTTGGAGAACGTCCGTAGGATGTTCTTTGCGTCATTTTGTTGGTCGGACGGCTGTGTCGTCCGCAATTGTTTTTTCTTGAGCCGCTTCTCCGGTGACGGATAGCTGGCCGGCGCCGCGGTTGTGCGGCTCATCATATGTAGCTTTGGGAGGCATGTATGTTTACGCAGGAACATCTTCAAGATCTCTTGACTTTTAGTGCCAATGGCGAGGGCATTGTTAGTATCTATCTGGATACTGATTGCTCCCAGCAGACTGCTGATACCATCAGGCTCCAGGTGCGTGGTATGCTCCGTGAATTGAATGGATCGCATGCTGCAGACGCGCAGATCATCGAGCGTTATCTCGACCATAGTTATGATTGGTCTAAACCAGGCCTGGCTATGTTTTCTGCGGCCACAAGAGACTACTTCCGTGCATTTCCGGTGGCTGTATCATTTCGCAACCGTGTGCGTGTCGGTCATAAACCCTACGTCAAACCACTGGCCCATCTGCTCGACCATTATGCGCACTACGGCGTCATCCTCGTCGATCGTGTCGGTGCGCGTTTCTTTGAATACCATCTTGGTGAACTACAGGCGAGCGAAGGCGTCATGGGCGAAGACGTACGCCATCTAAAGAAGGGCAGCGGGTCTTCAGCAGTTGGTATGCGAGGTGGGGCGCGAGGAGTTCAGGGCGGCAGCCGCCATGAAGAGGAAGTGGCACAGCGCAATATGCGTGATTCAGCCGCAGCCGCCGCTCATTTCTTTGCCAAGAAACCTATTCGCCGCCTCTTTGTTGGCGGCACGGCCGAAAATGTGGCCCAGTTCCGCGAGCTGCTGTCCAAACAACTTCAAAGCTGTATGGCCGGCACCTTTGCCGTGGATATGACCGCCGCCGAACATGAGGTCAGGAATCAAACCCTGGCCATGCTGCGCGACTATAATGCTGAACGAGAGAATAGACTGGTTGAAACCATGATCGCCGCCGCCGCCCGCGACGCCAACGGCATCGCTGGACTGGATGATACCCTGCAGGCCGTTTCCGATAAGCGTGTGGATACGCTCATAATCAGTGATGGCCTGCGCGTTCCAGGCTATGTCCAGGATGAAAACGGCTTTGTTGTCGCTAATCTCGCGCGCAGTCCCCTGAGCGATCAGGAACTGCAGGAAGTGCCGGACGTGATCGATTCGGCCGTTGCTTACACACTGGCCAATGGAGGTCACGTAGAAGTCATCGCCGATAACGCCGATCTCGAAGCTGCAGGCCGCATCGGTGCCATCTTGCGCTACTAAACCGTAGACATTGAATTGATGCTAGCAGGGGTGCGGCTTCACAACCCGCGCCCCTGTTTCATTACATGCCCGTACGTAGTGCTGCAATTTATTGCTCTTTAGTTCGTCAGATGAACAAATTCATCACTAAAAACCAATATCACGGTTTTTACTTCGGTTTATAGGTAGGCAAAAAAACCAGACACAAAGCCCTCTCCCAAATCCCCGCTCTTTCTGTACCCGGTTTTAGACATCCCTGCCGCCCCCTTCCCTCGGACTCGCCGGCGCCCTTCCGCTTAACGAAGCGATTCGCACACCACGCCGTCACCCCCACCATCGAGGTGGTGAACATCTTCCCCAGCTAGATCCATGCAGGTATCAAAGCACGCCTGCGCCTGTCGCTGCGTCGCAAAATCTTTGCAGTCATACGCATTCTTCGTGCATGTCACGCAGCCGTCAGGCAGAATCTTATTCTCCTCCAGCGCCCATAGACCGCGTTCTTCTTGCTTCGCTTCTGCTTGAAGCTGTGCGAAATACGCTTGCTGGGAGATATCTGGCGGGATATTGATTGTTCGGCCGTAGCCGTCGCGCAGCAGTTCCGCGTTGACCATCGTTCCGTCCGCCAGGTAAACATAGCGCAGCAGGCGATTGTACTGGTCCGTATCAGACACATCGCGCACGAGGATGACATCCTTATTCTTAACCATGTCAAAATTAGCTCTTGACGCTTCTTCGTAATAAGGTTGGTCGATTTCCGGCGTGTCGACGCCGATGTAGCGCACCCGGTACTCCCTGCCTCCCAGTTCAACTTCAACCGTATCTCCGTCGTAAACCCAGGTCACTTTAGCCCGTTCTCCATCGGGAATCACTCCCAATTCTTCAGAAAACTCGTTGCTGCTGCCAATGGTGAAGATATTACATCCCGAAGCGAAAATCGTCAGGATAATAAGTACCAAAAGAAGTGCGATCAGTTTATGTTTCATTGGCCGGATTATACCTCTCGCAGGTAGTTTAGGTATAATGCATCCCTGCCCGGTTGACCGGTCTGGTGCAGGTACAGTGGATTTATGAAAGCATTCGTAACAGGTGGCAGCGGATTTATCGGCCGTAACTTGATCATCAAATTGTTAGATCTTGGCTGGCAGGTGACAGCGCTCGTACGTTCGCCCGGCAGTGCGGCCGATCTTACCGCCCTTGGCGCGAACGTCGCCTACGGTGACGTAACCGACATGGACTCTATGCGCGAGCCCATGCGCGGTTGCGATGTCGTTTTTCATCTCGCCGCGATTGTGGAGATGGGCGATCCCGATCCTGAACTGATGGAGAAAGTCAATGTTGGCGGCACGCGCAAAGTGCTGCGCCTGGCGCGCGAACTGCGCATCCCGCGAATCATATTCACCAGTACCGTTTCTGTCTTTGGTGATACCCACGGTGAACTTGTCGACGAATCCTACGAGGCGGATGCGCGTAATCTGACCGAGCATGCTCGCACCAAGTGGTTGGCTCACTATAAAGTGGCCATGCCTCTTCTGGAAAAAGGGGCGCCCATTATCATCGTCGTGCCCGGCGGCGTATATGGTCCTGGAGGGCACGGACTGGTTACAGACCTGATGCGCATCTTCTATCGTGGCTATCCACTTCTCTCGGGAGCCGACACGGTTCTCACGTTCGCCCATGTCGACGATATCGCCGAAGGCCACGTAAGGGCCGCGGAAAAGGGAAGGATAGGCGAAACTTACATCTTAAGTGGTCCCGCGGTGCCCCTGGGAGACATGCTTGATTTCTGGTCCTATCTCACCGGGATTAAGTCGCCGGGTATCAGGCTGCCTGCTTCCGTTGTGCACCGCTCGGCCCCTTTGCTGAGCCTGCTCGGCCGTATGACCGGCCTGCGCAGCGCCTTCAGCCGCGAAGGAGCCCAGATCGCTGGCGCGACCATTATCGCCCGTTCGGATAAGGCCAGGGAAAGATTAGGCTGGCAGACACGGCCGCTTCAAAACGGCATGCTTGAAACCCTTGATTGGATCGCCGCTTCCGAGCGGGAACGCCACGAACACTTGCGCCAGCGCGAAAGACAGTTTGGCCTGCTTATTTTCCCCGCGGCTACTGTTCTGACGGCCGGCTGGCTTCTCTCCCGCCGCCGCAAATAACGTCCGCGCGGCAAAAGAGTCCCTCAGCCGTTCAGCTCTGAATCCATCACAACCCACGTTCGCCACGAATATACGGTTCACCCAGCGCCGCTGGCGCGCCCAGCCGCTGCCGCGTTGCTGCCCGCGAGCCAATGATCACGGCGATGATCGTCAGGATATAAGGCGTCATTTGCAGGAAAAAGCCGTAATTTGAATTCACGTACAGGGGATTTGTAAACCCTAACAACGTGGCCGGTCCCTGCAGATCGAGAATCCCACGCCGCAACGCCCCAAATGCGTATGAGCCAAACGCGGCCGTAAGCGGGTTCCACTGCGCAAAGATGACCAGACCAATCGCGATCCATCCCTGCCCTGACGTCGTCTGCGTGCTGTACCATCCTGGAGAGACTGAAAGGCTGATGGTTGCCCCGGCAAGCCCCGCCAGGCACCCGCCTACGAAGACGTAGAAGTAACGCAGCCCATATACGTTGACGCCCAGCGTGTCGGCCGCTTCCGGTTTTTCGCCGACCGCACGCAGGTGCATTCCAGGTCGCGTGCGGTAAATGTAATACCAGGCCAGTGGTGTAAATATCAAACCTATATAAACCAGCACGCTGTGATCCTGGAAAAATATCGGTCCAATAAAGGGAATGGCCGATAGGCCGGGGATATCGAACGAGGGGATCAAGGGTGGGTTTTGGCCAGTCAACCCCTCGCCCAGAACCAGGGCAAGACCGGTCCCTAAGAATGTCAGGGCAAGACCGCTCACCACTTGATCCGCCTGCAGGTGAATGGTCACGACGCCGTGTGCCAGGCTGAGAATACCGCCGGCAAGAATGGCCACGACCACGCCCAGCCACGGATTGCCAAAAGCCAGCGATGTGCTGAAACCGGCCATCGCGCCCAACAACATCATACCTTCAACACCGAGATTCAGAATGCCGGAACGTTCGGCGAAAATCTCGCCGATAGTCGCGAAAAGAAGGACAGTGCCCGTAGCCAGGCCGGAGTGCAGGATAATTTCGAGATTCACGCGACTTGTACCTCCTTCGTGGGCGGCTCCTCTTCACGAACAAGCTTGATCTGGTAGCGTAGGAAGAATTCGCTGCTGATAACCATGAAGAGCACGATGCCCTGAATCAACTGCGACAGCCCGGAAGGCTGAATTTCACGCCCGGCCACGATCAGCGCACCAAACAAGATCGAAACCAGGACAACGGCAAACGGGTTCAGCTTGGCCAGCCAGGCGATGATGATGCCCGTAAATCCGTAGCCTGATGAAATACGTTCTTGCAGCCGGTGTACAACGCCGCTTATTTCGACCATTCCGGCCAGGCCCGCCAGGGCGCCGGAGAACATAAACACCAGGATAATATTGCGCGTGATATTGATGCCCGCGTATCGCGCCGCTTCCTTGTTATCGCCGATAAGCTTGATTTCATAGCCCCACTTACTGTACTTCAGGATCCACCACACGATGACCGAGGCGATCAGGGCGATGATAAAGCCCGCATGAAGCGTCATCCCCGAGAAAAATGAGTACTGTCGTGCTAAATCGGAAAGTCTTGGCAGCCACGCTGATTTTTCAAATGTCGGCGTCATTTGGAAGCCGGCATCGCTCCATTTGTTAAAAATCCAGAAATTGTTCCATAAAATGGCGATATAGTTGAGCATCAGCGTGGTGATGATTTCGTTGACTGCAAAACGCGCCTTTAGAAAACCTGGAATAAATCCCCACAAGGCACCGCCGATCAGGCCCATAACCATCATCGCCAGGATAACCAGGATGCGTGGGCTGTCAGGAGGCATGATGGGGATCAGTACGACCAGACTGGCGAAGAAGGCGCCCATATAAAACTGACCTTCCGCACCAATATTCCACAGCTTCATGGTAAAGGCCACCGTACAGGCCAGACCGACAAGGATCAGAGGCGTGGCTTTTACCAGTGTGTCTGAAAAAGTGCCCCAACTACCGAAGGTAGCGCTCCAGAAGAATCGTGCCACTGTAAAGGGCTCGCCGCCCATCAGCTTCAAGATGATACCCACGATGACAAACGCCGCCACGACCGCGAATATCGATGTTGCTGCAGGCATCCACCGGGGGACATCTTCTACCCGCTTCTCAACTGTTATTCTTGCCATAACTTATCCCTCTTTTCCCACAATGGAGTTCTGCCGCTGATTAATCCAAATCCTCCGCATGTGCGCCGGTCATCATTAAGCCTATTTCATCTACATCCGCTTCTGCCGCGTCAACGACGCCCATGATCTCGCCTTCATAAATAACCGCAATGCGATCGCTTAAGGCCATTAATTCCTCTAGCTCTTCGGAAATAAGGAGAATGGCCGTGCCCGCTTCGCGCTGCTCCAACAAGAGGCCCTGGATCGATTCAATCGCCCCTACATCCAGCCCGCGCGTTGGCTGTACAGCAATCATGAGCTGCGGATCGGACGATATCTCGCGCGCTAATATGACCTTTTGCAGGTTCCCACCCGATAACTTGCGCGCCTCCGTGTTGACGCTTGGCGCCAGGATGTCGTATTCATCCTTCAGACCTACCGCCATCTCTTCGGCCGTCCCGTAGTTGATGCTTAACCCGCCGCCGACGGGCGGAAGCCTGTAGCATTTCATGATCGTATTTTCGGTGATGCTCATTGTCGGTGCAGAGCCCACTCTTGTGCGATCCTCAGGCACATGAGAGACGCCGCTTTTAATCGCTTCAATAGGCGGCTTGTTGGCTACTTCCTTGCCGTTGACGCGGATGCTTCCCTTACAGTCGCGCAGGCCGGTGATCACCTCTGCCAGTTCGCTCTGCCCGTTGCCGGAAACGCCGGCGATGCCCAATATCTCTCCGCTGCGTACGTCGAGCGTGACGCCGTTCAGGGCCGTGACGCCCTTGTTGTTGATCGCATGCACGTTGTCAACGGCCAATACGACATCGCCCGCTTCCTGTGGCTTCTTCTTGACAGCGAACACAACCGTACGGCCGACCATCAGCTCTGCCAGGTCACGTTTGCTCAAGCCTTCCATGCTCACCCCTTCGGCCGTCACTACGCCTTTGCGCAGCACTGTCACGCGATCGGCCACTTCGCTCACTTCATGCAGTTTGTGGCTGATAAAGATGATCGATTTGCCTGATTCCACCATCAGCCGCATATTCTTGATGAAGTCTTCGATTTCCTGCGGCGCCAAAACGGCCGTCGGCTCGTCCAGGATCAGGATATTTGCCCCGCGATACAGCGTCTTCAAGATCTCAACCCGCTGCTGCTCGCCGACTGAAAGCTGCCAGATCTTCGCCGCGGGATCGACAGAAAGGCCATACTGTTCTTCAAGAGCCAGGACCTTGTTATCATACTCCGACAGGTTCATGAAGAAACGCGGTTCATCAAGACCCAGAAGGATATTCTCCGTGACCGTTTGCGTGGGCACGAGCATGAAATGCTGGTGCACCATGCCGATCCCCTTCTCGATGGCGTCGCCTGGAGAACCAAAATCCACCTTTTCGCCGAATACCTTGATCGTGCCCGAGGTTGGCCGGTACAGCCCGGCCAGCGTGTTCATCAGCGTACTCTTGCCGGCGCCGTTTTCGCCCAGAAGGGCATGGATTTCACCTTTCCTCAAGGTAAGGTTGACATGATCGTTGGCCAGAACACCGGGAAAGCGGACGACGATATTTTCCATTTCAACCGCGTAGGGAGGTGAGTTGTTATTCATGACAATATCCTTGCGCTGCTGGATCAGCAGGAAATGACGGAGCTGATTCTATTTTTGCCAAAAAAAGGCGTTTGGTGCCTGTTCGCACCAAACGCCTTAAAACGATCAACTTATTCTAGTTCAGGTAATTCAGCGGTGATATTCTCATTCCACCAGTACATGCAGGTCGTGCAGTCGCTGCCGAATT
>JBJYWZ010000246.1:0-2021 GCA_046259725.1 Promineifilaceae bacterium (SeqCode)
TTTATCCCGATCCCGGGGAAGCCTATTCCGATTCCGGCATTGATGCTTTCCTGGAACGCCTCTATCGCAGCGCCGATCTGCGCATGCAGACATTTGCCTACTTGCGCCAGCGGGAGAATCCCGATTTTGCGATGATGGTTTTCAACGGCACGGATACCGTGAGCCACGCCATGTGGAAGTTTATGGATCCATCACATCCTCTGCACGATCCGGCCAAGGCAGAGAAGTATGGCAACGCTATTCGCGACTACTACCAGCATGTCGACGGCCTGTTGGGTGGTATAGTCGAGAGCCTGGATAACGATACCACCCTGATCGTGATGTCCGACCATGGGTTTGGACCGTTTCACAAGTTCATTCATGTTAACAACTGGCTGATTCGCGAAGGCTTCATGACTATCAAGTCCGGACCGCTTTCGCGCACGAAGAAAGCATTCTTCCAGGCCGGCTTTTCACCTATGAATGTGTACAACACGCTGATGCAGTTCGGTTTCGGCCGTTTGAAGCGTGAGGTCGTGCGTGGCCAGGGCCAGGATATGATGAAAACCCTGTTCCTCTCCTTTGAGGATGTCGATTGGAGCCGCACAGTGGCCTATTCCTTGGGCAACGTGGGCCAAATTTACCTGAATGTCGCCGGTCGCGAACCTCTGGGCTGCGTACGCCCAGGCGACGACTACGAGCGCATTCGCTCGCGGATAATGGAACGGCTGATGGAACTACGTGATCCCGATACACGAGAGCGTGTCGTTGAAGCTGTCTACCGCCGTGAAGACATCTATCATGGCGATTATCTCGATAAAGCGCCGGACATCGTCTTCATGCCGACTCGCCTGGAGTATTTCGGTTTTGGCGAGTATGAATTTGGCAGCCATAAGATCATTGAGGCGATGCGGCGCGGCATATCGGGCACGCATCGCATGAACGGCATATTTCTCGCCTATGGGGTAACGATTGAGGCGGGTGTGGAAGTAAAGGATGCCTCGCTCGTCGATCTGGCACCAACAATCCTTTACTTGATGAGCGCGCCGGCGCAGGCTCATATGGATGGGCGAATTCTGCGGGAAGTCATCTCTTCCGAGCACCAGCCCGTGGAACCCCAGGTGGATTCCGGCTGGACGGCTGAAGATGGCGATGGGTATGGCAACGGCCAGGGACTCACGGAAGAACAGAAGCGCGTGGTCGCCGAACGCCTGCGCGGATTGGGCTATGTCGGATAACAGTCGTGCGGCGAGCATGGGATAAGATGAGCGATCAAACAGAACTGCTGAATGGTTTCAGCGTCGATCTCGAAGATTGGTTTCAAGGTCTGACCAGCACCAATAAACGGCCCGAGCTTTGGCCGGAGTTGGAGAGCCGTGTCGAAAAAACCACGCGCGAACTGCTGGCGATTTTGCGAGCGCACAATGTGCTGGCAACCTTCTTCACGCTGGGCCATGTCGCCGACCACCACCCACAACTGGTGGAAGAGGTGGCTGCGGCGGGACATGAAATTGCAGTGCATGGCTACTGGCATCGTTTTGTTTCACGCATGACGCGAGATGAATTCGCGGCCGAACTAGACCTGGGTATCGAGGCGCTTGTCAGGGTGACAGGGGAACGACCGTCGGGCCATCGCGCCCCATATTTCTCGATAAATGCTGCGACACCCTGGGCTTTCAAAGTTCTGCAGTCGCGGGGCATTCGCTATGACAGCAGCGTTTTTCCTACTCGCAACATGCTCTACGGCTTTCCTGGCGCGCCGCGTTTTCCTTATCAGGTCGCCGGGGTTGACTTGCTGGAATTTCCGGCGACAACCGCTCGCTTTGGGGGACGCGATTGGCCGGTGGCCGGTGGATTCTACGTGCGTGCTTTGCCTTATGAGATTGTCAACCGCAGCGTCCGTCAGGTAAATCAGCTTGGTCAACCTGCGATCTTATATGTCCATCCCTGGGAACTTGACACGGGACAGCGCTATAGCCAGGTTACCTTCCGGGAACGGATCACGCACTATTACGGCCGTGGCGGACTGCAGGCCAAACTAG
>JBJYWZ010000247.1:0-2409 GCA_046259725.1 Promineifilaceae bacterium (SeqCode)
CACTAGAAAGGAGATTTCCCCTATGTCCCAAGATCGAGTCGCCCTATACCTGCAGGATGCCCACTCATTACAGGAAGGAATCGAGCTGGCCCAGTATGCTGAATCAAAAGGGTTCGAAGCTGTCTGGCAGGCTGAGAGCCGCCTGGTTCGCGATGCCATCGTGCCCATGGCCGCCTTCGCGGCCACAACGGACAAGATCAAAGTCGCCAGCGGCGTGACCAACAACTGGACGCGCAATATCGGTTTGCTGGCGGCGACATTTTTGACGCTGGACGACCTGGCGCCGGATCGCGTTATCTGCGGCATTGGCGCCTGGTGGGATCCGCTGGCGCAAAAAGTGGGCATTGAACGGCGCAAACCATTAACGGCGATGCGCGAGACGGTGGAAGTCTTGCGCCGCCTGCTGAATATGGAGAATGTAACTTTTTTCGGGGAGTTTCATCACGTTGACGGCATCCAGCTCGATGTCGTCCACGGCAATACCAATCCACGCAACGTGCCGATATATATCGGCGCGACGGGAATGAAGATGATGGAACTGGCAGGTGAAATCGCCGACGGGGCCTGCCTGAACTACCTGGTTAATCCGACGTACAACCTGCGGGCGATGGATGCGTTGGAGCGGGGCGCCAAGAAGGCGGGCCGTTCCATCGACGAGATCGACCGCCCGCAGTTGATGATCTGCTCCGTGGGGCACGAACGGGGCGCGGCGCTGGATGCGGCGCGCAAGATGATCACGCAGTACCTGGGCCAGCAGCCGCACCTGATGAAGGCAAGCGGCGTCAGCCAGGAACTGCTCGACGAGATTCACCAGGTGTTGACCTGGCCGGCTACCGAAGAGCAGATCGAAAGCGCCATGCATATCGTGCCCGATGACGTGGTGCAGATGTGCACGGCCAGCGGATCGCCGGAAGAAGTGAAGGCCAAGGTGCGCGAATATATTGATAACGGCGCCACCTGCCCAATTTTGTACCCGCTGGGCGACGCGAAGATGATGATTGATATCTTCAGCGACGGCTACTCGGCTTAGTGGAGGCTGGTGCCAGTTAAGCTGGATCAAGATTTCGCACCCGGCCCTATTTACTCCGCAATCAGATGCGTCGAATCGTTACCTGGGCGATATGGATAATCGTCATTCTCGCCATCATTGGCGCAGCCTACTTCGCCTGGCAGTATTTTTCGGGCGACGAGAATGAGGAACCTGAACAGGTGACGCTGGTTTGCAGCCAGGATTGCGCGGACCGGGGGCAGTGTGGCGAGGCCCAGAGCGGTAATGACGCGGCGGTGGTGCTCGGCGGGAAGGATGGACCGGCGGTTGAAGCGAACCAGCATGATGTGGTTTTCCTCGCCGGATCTGCGGCGACCGTCAGGGGCAGCATGGAAGCGACGCTGTTAGACAGCGACGGCCGTGAATTCAATCAGACCTTTTCGCGTGTTGAGGCGCTCAATCCCATGGGCGATATCGCCGAAACGGGCTGGGTGGCAGACTGGTGCATTGAACGAAAATGAGCAACGATCATAACCAGCAGATTCTGTCTGAGCTGCTGGGAGCGCAAGAAGCGGGAAGACCTGTCGTGCTGGCGACGATCATTAAGGCGCGAGGGTCCGTTCCTCGCCAGAGCGGGGCCAAGATGCTGGTTTATGGCGACGGCCGTATCAGCGGTACGATTGGCGGCGGTGAGATGGAAGCACGCGTTGTCAAGGAGGCGTTAGCCTGCCTGGCCGACGGGCAGACGCGCGTCGTGCCTTACTCGCTGGTCGATCCGCAACGGGGCGATCCCGGTCTTTGCGGTGGAGAGGTAGAGGTGTATCTGGAGCCTTATGCGCCGCAGGCCACGCTGCTGGTCATCGGCTGCGGGCATGTTGGCAAGGCTGTCGCCGAACTTGGGCACTGGCTCGGCTACCGCGTGGTGGTCAGCGACGATCGCGAGGAACTGGCTTCGCCCGAGCATGTAGCGGATGCTGATGTCTACCTGCCGGGCGCGATCAAGGAAATTGTTCCCCGGGCCGGCATTCATGGTAACACCTTCATCGCCATATTGACGCGCAATGTGCACCTCGACAGGGAGCTCCTTCCGCTGCTGGCAGAAACAGACGCGCCGTACATCGGCGTCATCGGCAGCCGGCGGCGCTGGCGGGAGACGAAAAAACTACTTGTGGAGGACGGCATGCCGGAGGAAGAGCTGGCGCGCTTTCACTCGCCCATTGGCCTGGAGCTGAAGGCGGAGTCGCCGGAAGAGATCGCCGTCAGCATCCTTTCAGAGATCATGCTGCTGCGTCATGGCGGCAGCGGGGCGCGTATGACTGAATTACCAACCGTAGAGGCGCTTCGCGAAGCGCCCCTTCAAAGCGATCAAGAACAAGATGAGTAAACGAACAATCACCCGTTACGAGACCCCGGCAAGTGTC
>JBJYWZ010000248.1:0-10753 GCA_046259725.1 Promineifilaceae bacterium (SeqCode)
TTCAGTCAGGGGATTGACTATTGAAAATTGAAAGTTGGCTATTATTCGGCCGCGTGGGAATACGGCCGTTTCTTTGCCCATACAATAAACCCTGCTTCCTCGCGCGTCACGTGTCAGTTGTCATATTCCGCGCTGTAAAATGTCACTAAGTGCTCTTCTCCTGGCGACGTTAGCAGGAGTGACTGTTTGCTGCTGGCGGATTAACCGACTTGCTGAAAAACAGACTCGCTGCTACGCTGTGACGCTGATGAGTTATGGAAACGCTGCGACTACCGGGAACGATCGATTCTTTACGCGTCATCGCTGACTTTGTGGCCGCCGCCGCATTTGAAGCGGGGTTGGACGAACATGCCGCCTACGGGCTGCGGCTGGCCGTAGATGAAATCGCCACCAATGCGGTT
Organism: Promineifilaceae bacterium (SeqCode); assembly: GCA_046259725.1. Classification (GTDB taxonomy): domain Bacteria; phylum Chloroflexota; class Anaerolineae; order Promineifilales; family Promineifilaceae; genus JAACFF01. Next base: position 402 of record JBJYWZ010000248.1, read on the forward strand.
GTGCACGGCTACCAGAAAACGGGACAGACCGGAGAACTGGTGATAACGGCCGAAGTGAAAACCGGCGAATTGATTATCGTTTTGGAAGACACAAGCCCCCGGTATGATCCGCGTGACGCGCCGCCGCCGGATGATCTGGCCCAGCCGCCGGAAGAACGGCCGGCGGGCGGTCTGGGCATCTATCTGGCGCTGCAAGGCGTGGATGCCTTTGACCATGAATACGTGGACGGCTGCATTAACCGGCGCACCTTTATGATGAACAGGAAGCAGCGATGAAGATCGACATCGAAGAAAAAGGGGACATTACTGTTGCCCGTCTGCTTGGAGAACTCAACAGCGGAACGGCCGAGAGCGTGCAGGAGAGCCTCCTGCAGCATGTCTGTCCCGGCTGCAATATCGTACTGGACATGAGCGGCGTGACCTATATTTCCAGCGTGGGCCTGCGCACCCTGCTGCTGCTTTACCGAGAATCAAGCCGCCAGGAAGGGCATATTGTACTCTGCGGTCTCACAGAAATGGTCCACGACACGATGTTCATCACCGGATTCCTCGAGTTTTTTGAAACCTACCCCACCTGCGCCGAAGGCGAAAAGCACTTGAAGGAAGACTGACAAGGGATATGGCTGGAGGCCGGCAGCCGTAGATCCACCCAACGACATTCGACAAAATCCGAAATCCGAAATCCCAAATCCGAAATCATTTGCTTCTTAATCTACATAATAGGCAGCCATAAGGAAGGCTTAAAGATACGAGGTCGTTTTTCCTGTATCATACAGATGCTCATGTCATATGCCTCCTTTTGTGCTTGAAGCAAGAAAGAAGCCGCCCACCCGGGCGGCTTTTTTCATTTGTGCAGGCCGCCAGTTGCGCGATGCAGGTTCAAGATTGCTGGACCCGCCAGTGGCCGTCAGTCCACCAGAGCCTCTCTTTTCATTGTGTTGCCCCGTCTTCAATGTCCTATCTCACCTTGCCACTCTGCAACCTTGCAGCTCTGCCCCATTCCACATTCCGCACCCCGAATTCCTCATTCCAATATTTCTTAAGCTCGACAGAAGGCGCGCATAAGGTTGCCTTAAAGTTAGGGAGTGGTTTTTCCTGTATGATACATATGCTCATGTCATATGCCTCCTTTATGTGCTTGAAGCAGAAAAGAGCCAGCCGCCCGGCTGGCTCTTTTCATTTCTGCAGGTGGTGAATAACTGGAAAGGGTTATAATAACGGCCGTTAGAACAAGCCAGATCTCTCCCGATACCTTGAGGGACGACTGGCGGTATTGAGCGATTCGCTCAAAGAAGTGTACTTCGCAAATAGGAGGAAACCATGGACTACTTATCAACCCTGGCCAGTTTATCGGTATTAATCTTCGTTGTTTGCAGCATGATGGCAATGGGCCTCAGTCTGACAATGGTTGAGATCCTTGAACCGTTAAAGAATGCAAGTCTGGTGATCAAAGCCCTGATCGCCAATTTCGTATTAGTCCCCTTACTTGGTTTTGTTCTGACGCGGTTAATGCCCGTGCCGGATGGAGCGGCCGTTGGCTTGCTCATCGTCGCCTGCGCCGCCGGCGCGCCTTTCTTGCCCAAGTTGGTGCAGGTGGCCAAAGGGGATGTCGCCTTTGGCGTCGGCCTGATGACACTGTTGATGGTGGTCACCGTGATCTTCATGCCCATCGTGCTGCCCTTGCTGCTGCAGGGTGTCCAGGTGGATGCGCTGGCTATAGCCAGCGCGCTGTTCTTCCAGATGCTGGTCCCGCTGGCCATCGGTTTATTAATAAGGGCACGTTACGAGGAAATCGCAGCTCATATTCAGCCGATTTTTTCCCAGGCATCGAATTTCGCCCTCATCGCTCTCTTCGTATTGGGGCTGATATTGGGATTCAATTCATTTGTCGGTGCCTTCGGTTCCTGGTCAATCTTAAGCTCACTATTGCTTATTATCGGCGCGGTTATTATTGGTTACCTGCTGGGCGGGCCGGGCATGAATACGCGATCGGTCGTGAGCCTGGGAACGGGGCAGCGTAACCTGGCCGCGGCCATGATCGTCGCCGGGGGCAATTTTAGCGATCCCGATGTATTTACAGTGGTTCTGATAGTTGCCATCATCGGTCTTCTCCTGTTGATGTTGACCGCGGGTGAGATGGGTAAACGCGTGAATAAGACGGCCGTGGCTGCGGAGTGAAGAAGCAGTGTAGCAGCAGCGCCACTACCCATGGGCACTGGCGCTGCTGTGAGTAGTATGAAGATAAATTTAGCTTTGATTATTTCAATTTAGTATGGCGATACTATTGAGTATAATCAAATCAAGACCGCGAAACCCGAAGCGGTTCAATGTACTTTAACCACGGGTGTGCCCATTTAACCATCTGAGCGTATCCAATGACCCTGGAAACAGCCAGGGTACTATATCAGTTTGTTCAAGCTGGCTGAACTTGAGATGTTCAGGTTTGCCTATTTAGCATGTATCAAAAGGAGATACCAATGTCAAATAAAAATCGCAATTTAATCGTAGCCTATTTTGACTCGGCCGATGCGGCCGATGCCGTAGCCGTGAAGCTCAAGCTATGGGATAAAGACCGCAAAGATATCAAACTCGGCGGTATGGGCATTATCACTCTTGAGGACGGCAAGTTGAAGACGGACAAGGTTGGCTCGCGCGCCGCGGGCACCGGCGCCAAGTGGGGCACCATCCTCGGCGCCGCCGGCGGCCTGGCGGCCGGACTGCTCACTGGCGGTATTGGCCTGATTCCCGGTGCCATCGCCGGCCTGGGCCTCGGCACAGGTACCGGTGCCTTGTTCCACAAGCGCGTAGGACTGTCCGACGAGGATAGAGCACGACTGACAAAACATTTCCAGGATGGCGGCGCCGCCCTGGCCGTCATGGCTGATGATTTTGAGGTGGAGCCGACTAAAGCCGAGATCGCCAATCTTGGTGGCCATGTTGAGAACTTCACCGTACCTGAAGAGGTAATGAATGAGGTCGCGGAGACGCACGAGGCGATAGAAGAAGCGCAGGAAGATGTGGACGAATACCTCGCTGATCAATCTGATGAGGTGAAGACGGATGCGGTGGAAATGCTGGTTGCAGCGCCAAGCCTCACTGTCGAAGACGTTGCCGACCTGCACGAAGCGGATGTTAAAGACGTGGTAACGCTGCAGGCGAAAGCAGCATCAGCCGCGGGGCGCGCTGAGTTGGCAGAGGCAACGGGCATGACTCGTGCTGAAGTGGATGCCATCGCCTATGATCTGGACCTGGGCCGCGTGCGCGGCGTTGGTCGCAAATCTCTCGCTCTGTTGAATGAAGCGGGCATCGAATCGGTCGGCGATCTCGCCGAGTATTCACCCGAAGAACTGGCGGGGCTGCTGATCACCGTCAACGAAGACGAACACATCGTCGAGCACATGCCTTCCGTTGATACGCTGGCCTTTTGGGTTGACCAGGCTCGCGAGCTGCCGGCTTACCTGGTGGCCATAAAAGTACTGAAAGAAATGATGGACGAGGAAGCATACTCCTGGACTGCCAGAGAGGGCGACGATCCGAAGAAGAGAAGAGCAGACGCCATCATGTTCAACCGCAAGGAAGGCTACGAAGTCCGGCTGATGATACAGAAAATCTGCAACACCTTTGGTTTCATGTCCGAAGAGGATGTGAAGCGCGTCGAAGCTGTCATTGCCAACGAACTGCCGGGCAATGTTCGCAGTCAGGAGAACGTCTACAATTGGCTGGTAGACTACTTCGAAAACAATTAAGTGTAGGAAAATGCCTCAGTGGTTGATGGCGGGATTAAACGCCGCCAACTGGACCATTGTTAGACCTTAAAGAAAAAGACCCCGACTGAATCGGGGTCTTTTTCTTTTGCTAAGTTCAAGTAAACTTGGCAGAGAAATGAAAAAGGGGAGATGAGCCTGGTAAGGTATCGTGGATACCAGGTTAGGATCTCCATCAGGGAGGTGGCGTGGCTGAAAATCAGGAAAACGTCATTCGCATGCAAGGCGTAACAAAACGCTTCGGCGACGTGGCGGCCGTCAGTAATATCACGCTTGACGTGCCCCAGGGCGGCATTTTTGGCTTCATCGGGCCCAGCGGCTGCGGTAAAACAACAACGGTGCGCCTGCTGATCGGCAACTATGCGGCGACAGAAGGGGAAATCAATGTACTGGGCAAGTCACCGGACGACTTCACGGCCGGAGACCAGCGGCGAATTGGCTATATGCCCCAGTTATTCATTCTCTACCCGGAACTGACAGTGTGGGAGAATCTCAATTTCGCTGCCTCCATCTATGGCTACCCCATGAACCGTGATGAGCGGCTGCACGAACTGTTGGACCTGGTGGAACTGACGGGCCACGAGAAAAAACTGGCGCGCAATATATCCGGTGGCATGCAGCGGCGCCTCAGCCTGGCCAGCACGCTCGTGCATGATCCGGAGCTCATTTTCCTCGATGAGCCGACGGCAGGCATTGATCCGGTGCTGCGGCGCAAATTCTGGGATCACTTTCAGGTTTTGAAAGATCGCGGCCATACACTTTTTGTGACCACACAATATGTCGGCGAAGCCGCCTACTGCGATTACGTCGGCGTGATGCGCGATGGCGAACTGCTGATGGTCGAGACGCCGGAAATGCTGCGCTACAAAGCTTTGAGCGGGCATGTCCTGGATCTGCGTACGGCCGAACCCTTGAGCCTTGAAGCGCTGGTCATGCTGGAGGATCATCCGCTCATCAACAGCGAAATTACATTCATCGATCAATTTACCGCGCGCTTCGCTGTGACGAAAGCCAGCACCGCCATCCCGCAGCTCCTGGATTGGTGCCGTGAGCAGGTTATCATTGTGGAGTCGATCAACGAATGGGTGCCGCCCTTTGATGATGTGTTTGTCATGATCATGGAGCAGCAGAACGAAAAGGAGGTGATCTCATGAATCAATTTCTGATCCAGGTCTCTTCTTTTGTTCGCAAAGAGGTGGCAGAGATTATTCGCCAGCCGCGCCTGGTGGCCACACTCATCCTTGGTCCATTCCTCATCCTGCTGATTTTTGGCATTGGCTATAACGACAGCTTCCGTACGATGCGCACAGTGATGGTAATCCCGGAAGACAGCAAGATCAAAGAGGAGATTCAGGAAATCGCTAACAGTTTGCAGGGCGCTGTGGAACTGGTTGGCTTTGTTAGTACGCAGCAGGAAGCAAGACAGATGCTTGAAGACCGCGAGGCGGACCTCGTCCTGGTCACGCCCGCGGATCCGTTCGGGGATATTCAGGAAGGCAAGCAGTCTGAAATGGAGATGATCCATAACGAGATCGATCCCATCGAGGAGATGTTTGTCAATACCCTGGAAAGCGCCTATGTCGAAGAAGTGAACAGGCTGGTCTGGGTGCGTACATTGGATAGAGCCAAGGCCGAAGGCCAGGCGGTTTTAGAAAAAGTCCAGCAAACGCAAGATGATGCCACCGAACTGCGCCGCGATTTGCAAAGCGGCGACGGGGAAAAGTCGGCCGCAGGTATCGCCAGGTTGATAACGGATTTTCAGGAAATAGATCTTGCACTATCGACCAGCCTGGCTACGTTTGAAGGTATACAGAGCATGTCTGATGAGGAGGCATTCGGCTCGCCGTTTCAGCGGCTGGATGATGCGGAACGCACGGTCGATGAACTGAAAGCATTTGATCCAAACAAAGATAACTATAATCAGGAAATTGTCCTGGTAACCTCTTTGCAGCAGCAGTTGAAGCTCATGGACGATTTTCTTTCCCGGTTGATTGAGTTGAATTCCCGCGTTCTGGCACGGCCTTTTACGGGAAAAACCGCGCAATTGTCGGATATAGACTTTGGCCCAATCGATTTCTACGTGCCGGGCGTCATTTCCTTACTCTTACAGCATATCGCCATTACCCTGGCGTCGCTTTCCATCGTGCGCGAGCGGGTGGGCGGCTCAATTGAGCTTTTCCGCGCCGCTCCGGTCACATCTTTCCAGACGCTGGTAGGAAAGACAATCAGCTTCTTGATCTTCGGCGGCGTACTGGCGGCGGTGTTGACGCTGCTGGTGGTACTGCTCCTGCGCGTGCCTATGCTGGGCTCCTGGCTCTGGTATGTTGTTATTGTGCTGGCCCTGCTCTATACGTCACTGGGCATGGGCTTTGCCATCTCCACCATTTCACAGACGGACAGCCAGGCCGTACAGTATTCGATGATTGTGCTTCTGGCCAGCATTTTCTTCAGCGGTTTCTTCATCGCCCTGCACCGCCTGCTGACCGGAGTGCATATCGTTTCCTGGCTGCTGCCGGCGACCTACGGCACGGCCATGCTGCAGGATCTCATGCTGCGCGGCATGCAGCCGAAACCACTGCTGCTAGGCGGCCTGATCGTATTTGGTTTGCTGCTTTATACCTTTGCCTGGTGGCGCCTGCGCCGCCTGATGGCCCGGGAGTGATTTTCCGGTGGACAGTAAGTAGTATTCAGTACTGTTCACTAAATACGGCTTACTGTTTACTGAGCCACAGCATTCGCTTCGCCCGGTTGCGCCTGCGCTGTTTCACCGTTAGCAGCTTCGCTTCCTTGATGCTCTTTTCCAGGCGCGTGATCGTGGTTGAAGATCCGGAGACCAGGACTTCTCCCTGGAGAACAAGCAGTGCCGCGGCTTGCTCGATGACAATATAATGCGCCGCTGGGCCTTCACTATCGTGCAGCGCGCCCAGGATGAGATCGTAGATTGCCGCTTCACCGGCGGGCAGTCCGGGCTTGTGAAGGAGGGTAAACTTCTCACGGGGGCAGCCATTGGCCAGCAGATTACGTTCGGCCGCGCGCAGGCTGAGTAAATCGCGATCAACCAGCGTCATTCTAAGCGGAGAGAACAGTTTCCAGAGCGCGACAGGAACATGTCCCTGTCCCGGATTAAAAATCAACGCCTGATCGATCCCCTTCTTCTTCTCCAGCATCTTTTGCAGCCCCGACAGCAGCAGCTCCGTCTGGTGGCTCAGACTATCGAATTCCGGCACGCCGCGCACGGTTTGTATGCTGAATTTCCGGCCGCGCTCGCTGGAGCGCGCATGCTTTCCAGCGCGCGCGCCGTAATCGACATCCATCTGCCCGCGATCGTAGACGCCGCGATCAAAGGCGCTTTTCTCGTCAGCAGGCGAAGTCTGGTAAGCATCATTGAAGCGATAGTGGAAAACGACGTGTTCGCTCCCTTCTTCGCGCAGCAGCAGCGTGATTTCAGGACGGTTGAGGGTTTCATCGACGAATGGGGCCAGCGGCGGCACCACGACAACGGCCGCGATGCCCTCGGCTTGTAAGAAGCGGCGGGCGTCCAGCAGCAAAGAACCAATGGCCGGACGGCCGATCTTGCCCGGAATATTGCAGAGGATCAGGTCGAAGTCACTATCCGGCAGATCATCATAGCCCAGGCTGCCGTACACCTTCACATTGCTGAGCCCATTCAGCTGCGCGTTGCTCCGTGTGAACTCAACGGCCAGCGCGTCGCGGTCGACCAGGTGCACTTCACGGCCTGGCTCAACCGCAGCCAGGGCCAATCCCAGCGGCCCGTAGCCGCAGCCAAGATCCAGCACCTTGCGCACACTGTTGGAGACGGCCAGTTCGCTGACTGTTTTCAGCAGCAGCCGCGTGCCGGTGTCTATCTGGTAGCTGCTGAACAATTCCTGCGAGACACGGAAGCGCAGCGAGCGGCGGTGGTAGTTGAATGTCACGTCCTGGTCGGAAGCGACGCTCTCCAGAAAATCCTGGCTATGTTGTTGGGCAGGTGTCATGGACTTGTACCGGATTGCTGTTTCTCATTTATCTGCCTGTACTATACATCTTCCGTCCTTCATGCGCTTTTCTTTTGCCCACCGCCATTCTGCAAAAATCTGCTATTCTTGTTTAAGCCGTGTGACTACGGCGTAGACTGGTTGGTACCTTCAGTGCCGCCCCACACAGGCTGCCCTCCGGGCGTGCGCAGTGTGATCGTCTGTCCGGTCGTCTGGTTGGTGAGCCAGTTCACTTCCGTATGTGCTGTTGATTCAAAGCCTTCAAGCTCAATCCGCTCGCCTGGCGCGAGCGGAATGCCGTTTTCGGTCCAGAACCAGAGCGGACCAAGCATCACGTCAACCAGCGTGCCGTCATCCGTCATCAAACCAAGCGAATTGCCTTCTATCGAGTTTACTGTACCGGTAAGAAGGATAGTCGGTCCCTGGAGGGCCGTGGCCGGTTCGCTGGACCGGGTACTGTCTTGCTGCCAGGGAGGGCCACCGCCGCGGCTGCCCTGACCGCCCTGGTTTCCGCGGCCCTGTCCTTTGCCGTTGCTCGGGTTCACTGGATTGTTGGCGTCCGGCGTGGCCCTAAGCCAGGGCGGTCCTCCTCCTTGTGCGCTTCCTCGCGGATTTTCGACCCAGGTCGCTGTTGGTTCCCAGGCACGGATGAACTCAACCAGAGCGCCGATTTCCACCGAAGTCAGGCGATCGCCAAAACTGGGCATGGTGGAATTCGGCCGTTGGCCGCCATTGATAATCGCGCTTTCAATCTGCTCATCGCTCTTATTGGTTAAAATTTGTAGACTGTTGAGCGCGGGTCCCGTTCCGCCGCTTCCGTTTTCGCCATGGCAGGAGCTACAGGTCGTGTTATAAAGATGCTCGCCCAGAGCCAGCACTTCCTGCGGGTTGTCGAGATCGATATGGATCGGCTGCGGTGGAGTCAGAACCAGCCCCTGGCTTTCGATCTGGTCCCAGTTTTGTAGAAAAGCGACCAGTGCGCCGATCTCTTCGGCACTCAAAACGCTGCTCCAGCCGGCCATCGCTGTGCCGGGAACCCCTTCACTGATGGTTCTTGCCACTTCATTCGCTGCACGTGAGCGTACGTCAACTGTGTTGAGCGCCACGCCCAGATCAGATCCTTCACCATTAATGCCGTGGCAGACCGTACAGTTATTGGCGAAAAGGCTCATTCCCTCGGCCCAAATCTCTCCATCGGGAGACAGGCCGGCCACGCTTTCCAGGAATCCTTCTTCGATCTTGGGAACTGGCAGCGTTGGTGGGATCAGTCCCTGGGTAGCGGCCAGTTCACCAATCTTTTCCCAATCTACATAGCGCACCAGGGCGACCAGTTCGTCGACTTGATAGTCATTGAAGATACCGCCTTCGTCCATATGCCAGGCGGCCATGGTGGTTCCGTAACGCCCGCGGGCAATCGTCTTGAAGAGTGAATCATAATCGGCCGTGCGCAGCGCTTCGTTATCTAACCCGGGCACGGCGCCAATACCTTCCCCTTCCGCGCCATGGCATAAGGCGCAGTTTTCAACGTACATAACGGCCGCATCCGAAACAAACTCCTGTCGCAAATCGGTCTGCGCCTGGGCCATACGTTTGGGCTCTGTCAGGGTGTAGATGGGCAGCGCCAAGACCAGAATAGTAAGCGCCAGCAGGCTCATTGTCTTATATCTATTCATCTAACCACCTCAGGCGTACACCAGCTGTTGCGAAGAGAAGCTGTCGCGCTGCTGGATTTGACCCGTGTTTACAGATATCTGCCCATCAGCGATTGTTACGGGGAAGGTGTCCAGAGCTCTTGGCGCGGGCGGATTCTCAACGCTGCCGTGAATGTCGAAGCTCGAAGCGTGACAGGGACAGAAGAAACGGTTCTGGTCAGGTTCCCAGGTCACGGAGCAGCCCAGATGCGTGCACCGCTGGTAAACAGCCAGGAACCCACCATCATGCGAGCGAACCAGAAAGAATCTGCCGCCAGGAAACTCAACCACGGACCCTGCCGGGAAGCTGTCGACCGCACCGGCATTCACTGTCCCGCCAAATTCTCCTTCCAGGCTCCGCGGCTTCATAAACAAGAGACTGGCGCCGCCCACTTCCAGGAGCGCCAGAGCGCTCATGGCGCCAAGGCCTAACTTGAGAAAGTCGCGCCGGGATAGTTGTGTATCAGTAATTTTTTCAGAACTATTGGATTGTTTTTGCATGCTAATCACTCGTTCAAAACCGAAATGCTTTGTCAGCGGCTGTAAAGCCGGCTGGTGATTGATCTAAAAGGGGAGAACCAGTGTCATGTTCGCGCCTCTAAAGAAGATACCTATGAATGTCAGCAGCACGAAACTGATGATGATGAAAGTAAACAGACCTACCAGGGCCTCGCTTCGATTGGCCTTGCCTGCTGAGCGCATACCCGCGTAAATGATGAACAGGCCCGCAATCGTCAGCAGCAGGGGAATCAGCCCGTTCGAAATAATCATGGGCAGGCCCGGCAGCATTGCCGGGAGATCAAGCCAGTATTCATCGAGAAGCACAAGCAGCGGTACAAAGAGCACGGCCAGAAAAGTTCCCGTCAGGGCCATCAGTTTGCCCGTGGTTGAGCGGAAATAGA
>JBJYWZ010000249.1:0-2659 GCA_046259725.1 Promineifilaceae bacterium (SeqCode)
GCAGCACGGCCGTTACGCGTGTGCCGCCCTTTTCGCCGGAGTATGTTTCAAAAGTGCCGCCCAGTTCTTCAGCCCGCTCGCGCATGGAATGCAGCCCCACGCCGGGGTAGTAATCGGACGGTAGACCGTCGCCGTCGTCAAGGATCTCAATGATCAACTGATTTGGGACTTGTTCCTCAATCCGCAAGCTAACGGTGCAGTTCTCCGCCCGTGCGTGTTTGACAACATTGTTTACGGCTTCCAGGGCGATGCGGTAAGCGGCCGCTTCCACGGCCGCCGGAAGCGGCGGCAGGGGATCCGGTTCCGAGATAATGTTTATTTGCAGGGCGTTATGACTGGACAGCCGGCCCACCTGTGCCCGCAAGGCGCCGGCCAGACCCAATTCGTCCAGCGCCGGTGGGCGCAGTTCATGGACCAGCCGGCGGATGTCGGCCACTGTTTCCTGGTTCTGCGACTTGAGCGTCTGTAAGAGCCGCGCCGCCGCGTTGGGGTCCGTCTCCAGCAGCTCCAGCGCCGTGTCCAGGGCGAAGGTCTGGCTGGCCAGCGTGGGGCCGAGCTCGTCGTGCAGGTCACGGCGGATGCGGCGGCGTTCTTCCTCGCGCGCCAGGACCATCTTTTCCCGTGACTGCTGTAAGGCGGCCGTCAAACGAACCGAGTAAGCAACGGCCCCCGCCTGCCGGGCGATATCGGCCAACAGCTGCTGCTCTCGTTCTGTAAATGATTCGCCAGGGGAGCGTGGCGAGGCGACGAGATAGCCGACCGTTTCATTCTGGTAGTGCAGGGGCAGATCGGCCGTTTGGGCAACGGCCGTGCCCACAGCCGCCCCGTTCATACGCCCTTCTTCGCCGGCCAGCTCGATTGCCACGTAAGGCAGCTTCAGCGTTCCGGCAATCGTTTCCACCATTGAGTGCAGGGTCGCCTGCGGCGTTGATGTCGTCTGCAGCTGCCAGCCCAACTGTGAGAGCACCTTGTAAGGATCGTCGCGCTCACCGAACATGAGACGGTTGACGCTTTTTTGCAGCCGGCTGCGCAGGGGTTGGAAGAGCACGGCAGCCAGGCCGGTAGCCAGCAGGGCGACGAAAAAGCTGCCCTGCGATTGGAACAGCGTGCCCAGAGAACCGACTACCAGCACGTAAATCGCCACAATCGCCAACGAGAGCCCGCCATAAACCAGCGTGCGGTTGATCAAGAAATCCACGTCCCACAGGCGGTAGCGCAGCATGGAGAGGGCGATTGAGACGGGCAGGACGAGTGCCGTGAGCAAGTAAATGCCGCCCATGATCACAATCATGCCGGCTTCGTTATCCGGTGAATTAGTCAGACCGGGAACGCTGATCAGCAGGAGAGAGCTGGCCAGACTGAATATGATCGAGAGCGAGAAACCGAAGAGGACCCACTTCATCTGCTGTTTCTCGGTCGGCGAAGCGTAGCCACGGTAGCGCACGATCTGTCCGATGATGGCCAGTAAAAACCAGCCGGTGCCGAACAGTACCCATGAAGCATCGTCCAGCGTACGCGTGTTGGGGAGCACGGCCGTGTCGGCCAGGATGCGCGGATTAATGAGTAGAAGAACCGACCAGATTATCATATAGAGCAGCAGCAGCCAACGTGTCCATGGCGGGGCAAAACGGCCGTTAGGGAAGAGACAGAACACAGCCATCATGCAGCCGAACTCTATGAAGCGCAGAGTGACGATAGGCAGCGTCCATTGGGGCGAGAGGTAAATCAGGCCATCGATAAGCGGCGGCAGCAGACCAAAGAGCGACAGGGATATGGCCACCAGGATGGCGAACCAGTCATCGCTGCGTTTCCAGGCGATGAGCGCGGCTACCAGCAGCGATCCCACGATGACGAGCAGCTCCATGACGACGAAATAGGTGGCGAAAAAGTTTAGCGAGAGCCCCATCGCCTGCAGGCCCTGTCCAAAACCGTAAACGTCTGCCCGCAGCATACGGAAGCGCCATGGGGTGGCCATGACCAACAAGATGATGACGGCGGAGGTGACGGCCAGCCAGATGGCGCGCAGCAGGACGGCCCGGCTGCGCGCGGACAGCGGCATGGGAAGCGCCTGGTTAATCAGCCCCTTGATTTCCACTGTTTTGCTAATCTCTTTCCATTGACACTCAGGGGCGCTTCGCGAAGCGCCCTTACCTGCTGTTATAGGAAACCTTGTTTCCTGTTGGCCGCTGTACAAAAAAGAAATGAAAAAATAGAGGCATGCTTTCTATGCACGAATCCGACGGGTATTGTAGGAGTATTATACACGATCCTGCTGCGATTCACGGGCTGCATCGATTGCTATTTTTAGCGGCATGTCGACAATGAACTGCCGCTAAATCGTTGTTTTCACAGCTTTCGCCTCTTGCCGGCCTGCCAGAGGCGGGCGGCCCACAGCGAGCGCACGCTGCCCCAGCCAATGGTCAGCAGCAAAATTATGACCAGCATCAGGCCCAGATCCGGCTCAAAACGGAGCACCAGGGGCAGATTGGACTCGTTGTTGGGCAGGCGTATGAATAGCAAATAGCTAACCAACAGCAGTTCGAAGATGGCCAGTGCGATAAAGAGCAGGCCGTCGCGGCGGCTGAACGTCCCACTTCGCAGGCGCCGCAAGGTAACCCAGACTCCTGTGAGCAGGGCAAGGATGAGTACCATACCCAGC
>JBJYWZ010000250.1:0-1888 GCA_046259725.1 Promineifilaceae bacterium (SeqCode)
AGCGGTATTTCTAATATATTAGGTGTCACTTAAATGATTACAAAGAAACCCGCCTTGTTAACCCCTGAGGGGCTGGCGAAGCTGAAAAATGAATACGAGCGCCTGACAACCGTCGGCCGCGAAGAAGTTGCCGACCGCCTGCACCGTGCATTTGAAGATGGGCAGGACGACGATTTCGTTGATAACGCCGAACTGGAAGCGGCGCGCAACGATCAGGCATTTCTGGAAGGTCGCATTCAGGAACTTGAGGATATCCTCAACAATTACGAGCTTATTTCCGAGAAGGATTTGAATCCCGATATCGTCAACGTGGGCGATCGCGTCACCGTGATCGAAGAAGGCTTTGACGAAGAGGAATGCTACCATCTCGTCGGCGCCGCCGAGGCTGATCCGGTGGAAGGGCGTATTTCCAATGAGAGTCCTCTGGGGCGCGCCCTGCTCGGGTCCAAGAAAGGGGACATCGTCACCTTTGATGCGCCCGGCGGGCTGACCAGCTTCCGCGTAATTAAGATCGACTAATAGACGAGGCAAACCGGCACAGCCGATAAATCGCCCGTGTCCAGCACGGGCGTTTTTGTTGTAAGGGGCAAAGTGGCACGGCGGCTAAGTGGCAGGTTCATTCTGCAGCTCTGCAGCCTGCCCCCTAACAGAATCAGGAGAGATCTTTAATGACCTGGCAACCCACGGCGCTGGAACAACAGCGATTGGAGAAATTGGATAAACTGCGTGAGGCGGGGATCGATCCCTACCCGCCGCGATCGCAGCGTACGCACACCACGGCCGGCGCCATCGCCGCGTTTGAAGATGCGGGTGATGACAGCGATATCGAGGTGACCGTCGCCGGACGCCTGCAGAGCATGCGCGATATGGGTAAATCGGTCTTCGCCCATATCAGTGACGAATACGGCCGTATCCAGCTCTTCCTGCGCCGCGAAGAGGTCGGCGAGGAGATGCACCTCGCCTTCCGCAAGCTGACCGATCTGGGCGATTTTGTGCAGGCCACGGGCAGGCTGGTGCGCACGCGCACCGGCGAGATCAGCGTTCGCGTGAGCGAATGGAAGATGCTGGCCAAGGCCATCAGCCCGCTGCCGGTCGTCAAGGAGCAGGAGGTGGATGGCGAAATCGTGCGCTACAGCGCTTTTTCCGACGTGGAGGAGCGCTACCGCCAGCGCTATGCCGACCTGGCCGTCAATCCCGAGGTGCGCGAGGATTTTCGCGTGCGCGCGCGCCTGATCAGCGCCCTGCGCCGCTTCTTCGACGATAATGATTTCCTGGAAGTGGAGACGCCTATCTTGCAGCCTCTCTACGGCGGCGCTGCGGCACGGCCGTTTACCACCTTCCACAACCAGCTCAGGCAGGAACTCTTTTTGCGCATTTCGTTCGAGCTGTACCTCAAGCGGCTGCTGGTCGGCGGCTATGAACGCGTTTACGAAATCGGCCGAGATTTTCGCAACGAGGGCGTCAGCTACAAGCATAATCCCGAGTTCACACAGCTTGAGTTCTACGCCGCCTATTGGGACTATCGTGACGTGATGGATTTCACCGAGCGCATGGTCGCCTACGCCGCCCAGGAGACACTGGGCACGACGACGATCACCTACCAGGGCAACGAGATCGATCTCTCTCCGCCCTGGCAGCGGATTACCATGCGCGAGGCGATCAAGCAGTTCGCCGAAATCGACTACATGGACTACCCGGACGCCGCGAGCCTGAGCGCGGCCATTCGCGCTGCCGGCGGCCACGCGCCGGCGGATGCCACCTGGGGCAAGCTCGTCGACGGCCTGCTGGGCGACTACGTCGAACCGCGCCTGATCCAGCCCACATTCATCCTCGATTTCCCGCGCGACATTTCGCCCCTGGCCAAGGCCAAGCCGGACGATCCGCTGCA
>JBJYWZ010000251.1:0-5856 GCA_046259725.1 Promineifilaceae bacterium (SeqCode)
AAGACGAGTAGACGTTTGCCGGTATGATGTCTGGCCAGCTTTGCGTCGTACCCAACGTTTACCATTTCGCCCCCACCCCGACCCCGCCTGCCATGATCCTCCCGTGATTGAAGGCCACTAAAGTCGACAAAATAAGTAATTGAGACGATAATAGTCACATATTTCAGCCCCATGACGGCATGCGGCGAATGTGGCATGTACGCGGGACCTAGCTTTGGAGAAGGTAAAAGTTGTCGAAGAATATTTATGTAGGAAATTTATCGTTTAATGCCACGGAAGACCAGGTGCGCGATCTTTTCGCCCAATACGGCACTGTTAACTCTGTTAACATGATCATGGATCGCGACAGCGGGCGTTTCCGTGGCTTTGCATTTGTGGAGATGGAAGATTCCGCGGCCAACGCCGCAATCAACTCCTTAAACGATACGGAATTGGACGGCCGTAAGCTGCGTGTCAACGAAGCCCGACCGCGCGAAGAACGCGGAGGCGGTAAGGGCAAGAGCAATTACCGCGGTGATCGCTCCGGGCAGGGCGGCGGCAGCAAAAAAAGCTGGTAATCCATGACCATGTTGGCAGTACATTTAGGGTAGATCCCCTGTGCTTATGACGGCCGTTTCCAGCAAAGGGAACGGCCGTTTTTGATCGTCAGGCCTGATCCCGCTCTGCTGCACGCCCGCCGGCGAGAACGCGATCACCCCCAATCAAAGGACTTTGTCGTGGAATCCTCTCACACTTATGTAGTAAAAGACTGGCTCGTACATGCCACATTCGGCATCGGCCAGATCGTCGGCGTTGAGGAGAAAGGTATCAGCGGGGCGAACGTGCGCTACTATAAAATTCGCACGGCCGACAGCACATTCTGGATTCCGATCGATCGTATGGATGGTCAGGAACTGCGGCCGGTATGCAGCGCCGCCGAAATACAAATAGCCATCGCCATTTTGCTTGGACCAGCCGAAACCATGGCCTCAAATCATCAGATACGCAAAAACGAAATCCAGCGCATCCTCGTGCTCAACACGCTGGCTGGTTCAGCACGCCTGATTCGCGATTTGCGCGCGCGCCAACGAGAGCGAGGAGAACTGCACATAGCAGAAATGAACACCTTACGTTCGCTCAAACAGCGCCTGCTTGAGGAGTGGATTGTCGCCACCGGCGAACAGCCTGAACATGTCGCCGCAAGAATAGATGAGCTGTTGGATCACTGAGATCCATCAACTTCCCCGGTAATGTGCGTATGCCTGAGACCCTGCCGCGCACGAAGCTGTCTATTCCCCCCATAGCGGGCGAATCACCTGTCCTACCGGGCCGCGAACGGGACGTTCCCCAATGCGCGCCGGACCCAGGAAAGTGATGATTTCCGCTTCCACGCCCATGTTGGCGATTGCTTTTTTGCCCGCAGACGTCGGCCTTAGTCGTCTCCATGTTAGCGAACTCGTCGCCAACGGATACGGCCGTTCCTTCTTCCCAGCCTTCGGCAAAAGTGACATCCGCATTCCGCTGCTGTAAGAAGCCAGACTTCTTACATCCACAGCGTCTTCTTCAAATCGTCGAACTCCTCCCGCGGCCCCTCATGCCGGTTGCGGCCCAATTCAAGCACATAGACATAGTCGGCAATTCGAATCGCCTGGCGTATGTTCTGGTCCACCAGCAGGATCGTGATCCCTTCATTCTTCAGACCGACCAGCAGATCATAAATCTCGCGCGACAGCGTGACCGCCAATCCGGCCGTCGGTTCGTCGACGAGAATCAGCTTCGGCTCGGTCATCAGCACCCTGCTTAATTCGACCATACGCTGCATGCCGCCCGAAAGCTCTCCGGCCGGCGACCGTTTGCGATCCCTGAGAATCGGAAAACGCGCGTAGTTGTCTTCCAGCCTCTGCTGGACGCGCTCCTTGTCACCGCGGAATGACCAGGCACCCAACTCCATATTCTCTTCAACGGTCATGTAGGGGAAAATGCTCTGCCGCTGTGGAATATAGGCAATACCACGGCGAACGAGCTGGTGGGAACGGAGGTGCACAATATCTTCACCGTCGACCTCGATCGAACCCTGCTGCGGGTGGATAAAGCCATAGATAGCCTTCAGCAGGGTAGACTTACCGACGCCGTTGGCGCCCAGGACAACGGTTATCTCCGCCTCGCGGGCCTTCATGTCAACGCCCTGCAGGATATTCAGATCCTTATAATAACCAACGTAAAGATCTTCAACCTTAAGCATCAGATTCCTCCTCACCCAGATACGCCTCAATGACAACCTCATCTTGCTTGACGATATCCGGATCACCATCGGCGATAATGTCGCCATAGCTCAAGACGATCAGGCGCTCACTTAACGTAAAGATCGAGTCCATATCGTGGCTGACGATGATAAATGCCTTGCCCTCGCTGTGCAGCGTTGTGATATACTCAAATATCGTCTCCATCAGCCTGGGGTGAACGCCGGCAAAAGGTTCGTCCAACAAAATGAGGCCGGGATCAGTCATCAGAACCTGGCCAAGCTCCAGCAGTTTTTGCTGTCCACCGGAAAGGTTACGCGCGTAATCATTGCGCAGGTGGTCCATTGTCAGAAACGCCAGGACTTCGCGTCCCCGTTCTTCCCACGCTGCGCGCCCTCGCTGCGGATCGTGCGCCATCCCGGGCACGAGCAGATTTTCCATCACCGTCATGCGCCGGAAGGCTCGGGTTACCTGAAACGTGCGCCCGATGCCATGTTTGGCTACCTTGTTCGGCTTCTGCCCGCCAATATCGGCGCCGTTAAAGCTGATCCGCCCTTTATCTGGCTTATGGATTCCGCCGATGATATTGACCAGCGTCGTTTTTCCGGAACCATTGGGGCCGATTAATCCGACCAGCTCATTGCCGGAAATTGCCAGCGAAATGCCCTTCAGCGCTTGAATGCCGCCGAAGTTTTTTACCAGATCGTCAATTCTAAGTTCCATCGGTCGACGTTCCTTCTCCCGTTCCCTCGCGCAGCTCTGCCTTTGGACCCAGATTGAATAGGCGATTGAATATGGTCGCCAGCAGCCCGGAGCTGGCAAAACGCAGGGTCACTATCAACAGGGCGCCAAAAATAACCATGCGCCAGGCGCCAAATTCGCGCAGCAGTTCAAGCGAAATTTGTATCAAAATCGCGCCAATTGCCGCCGCGATCAGGCTCTCCACGCCGCCAATGATGGCCATGGCGATGACCAGGCCCATCTGCGGCAGGACCAGGATGTTTGGCGTAATAATGGTCACATAGTGTGCGAAAACCGCCCCCGCGATGCCGGCTATCATGCTCGTGATAACAAATACAATCACCTTGTAGCGCACAACGTCCACACCGCGCGCGGCAGCAGCGACTTCATCTTCACGAATCGCCTGCAAAAAGAGACCGACGCGTGACCGTGCCAACCAGAACATAAAGGCCAGACAGAGAATCAAGAGTCCGGCCATCACATAATAATCTGGAATACGGGTAATCGAGTCTGGAAAGAGCGGCTCCAGCTTTAATCCCCGGTCGCCGCGCGTTATCTGCGCTTCCGCCCTGATGGTGATGCGCAGGATTTCAGAGAAGGCAATGGTAAATAAGGCAAGATAAGCGGCCTTGAAACGTAATGTCAGCGCGCCAATGATCAGGCCCGCAAATCCCGCGGCAAGCGTGCCTATCAAGACACTGGCGATCAGCGGCAGGCCCATATTGACTGAAACGAGTCCCCCGACATAAGCGCCTATCGCCATAAAAGCCATATGGGCGAAAGAAAACTGCCCGGCATAGCCGGCAAGCAGCGCCCAGCTTGATGCCAGTATGGCATAGAAATAGGCTGTGATTAAGACGTGCAGCCAGTAGGTCTGCACAAAGATCGGTAAAATCAATATCAGAACCAGCCCTAACAGGGCGGCCAGTACGGTTGGTTGGCGAAGGGCATTGGTGATTCTGCTCATTGCTCTTTCCGTCCGAATAAGCCCTGCGGTCTGACGAGCAGGACGAGCGCGAAAATCACCAGCCCATAAGCCGTCTTATAGTTCAGGGCACGGCTTGGATCGGGAAAGTAGCCCGCTCCGTAGCTTTCAACCAGACCGATAATCAGCGCGCCGATGATGCTTCCGGGAATAGAGCCCATACCGCCCAGAACGATGATGATATAAGAGCGAACCGACGGCACCGCCCCAACATCGGGTGTGACCGAGAAGGTCGAAGCCAGTAAAGCACCGGAAATAGCGGCCAGGCCAACACCCATGGCGAAGGCGATTGTATTCATGACGTCGGAATTGATGCCTACGACAGCCGCGGCCTGTTTATCCTGGCTGACTGCGCGAAGGGCCTTGCCCAACCAGGTCTTGTTGATGACCAGGAGCACAACGGCAAGAAGCAGCAGGGACATGCCGCTGGCGACCAGGCGATCGGCACTGACATAGATTGGCCCCAATTGGACGCTCCCTTCAATAAACGACGGCGGGGAGTGCGGATAGGGCCCCCAGATCGCAAGGGCGAGATTCAACAGAAAAAAAGAAAGGCCGAACGTGATCAGGACAGCATATTCGGCCGGTCGTTCGATCTTTTCATCATGCATCGGGCGCAGAAAAGCGATTTCAAAGACGACGCCAATTAATGCGACCAATATACCGGCAACGAAGACCATGACCAGTGGTGGGACGTTTGTGAAGTTGTCCAGGAGAATAATAATGGCGTAGCCGCCCAGCATATAAAACTCGCCATGGGCAAAATTAATGACATTCAATATGGAGAAAATCAGCGTCAGACCGAGCGCCATCAACGCGAATATAATGCCCATCACCAGACCGGTGATGGTCAGCGATATAAAGTAATCCATGGGACAGCTCCAGGAAACGGTCTCCCCGCGATTTTGCCGCGGGGAGACCGGTAGACTGTTATTCAGGCACGGTATAAAGTTCGCCGGTGGCGCGTTCTACGGGGAAGACAACGGCCGCTTCGTCAACGGGTTGTCCTGACTCCGTGTACTGCAGGATCATAACCGTTGGCGTTGGCCACTGGTGCCACATCCATGCCGGCTCTCCTTCTGGCAGTGGATTGTTGCTGCCATATTCAAAGTAGATGTCACCCAATGCTCCCGTGTATGACATCTCCTCCAGGGCCGCGATAATCGCTGCCGATTCGGTGCTGCCGGCCTCGTCGATAGCAGCCAGCATCATGTGCGTCGCATCATAAGATTCCAGGGCGGCTCCGCCGGGAACCGTACCATAACGTTCCTCAAAGTTAGCCATAAAGGCTTCTGTCTTCTCATTCCAGAGTGAGCGAGGCAGGCCCACGTAGGTGAAGAACGCATAGGTGCCGCAGTCACCGACGTTTTCCCAAAACTCAGGATACTGCGCATCGATACTTGCATAGTAGGCTGTCTCGGCCGTCGGAGCAAGATTCAAATCGCACGCCTGGCTCAGCATACGGCTGTTGCCGATGCCGGTGATGACACCGCCCAGGAGGTCCGGCGGATCCTGCGCAATGCGCTGCAGGATCGGTGTAAAATCTTCCGTTGCCGGATCGGCAAAGATGACCTGCACATCCGTGATGCCCAGCTCTTCCAGTTGGGACACCCAGGTGTCGGACTGTTCACGGCCGTAATCAGAATCCTCGACAACAAAAACGACGCTCTCCCAGCCAACTTCCGCGATGTAGTCGGTGGCGATGCTGCTGTAATAGTCAATTGACGGCGCAATGCGGAATATTTCAGCATAGCCGCTGCCCGTGACATCATCGGACCAGGGTTCGGCAAAGACGACGGGCACGCCATATTTGTGCGCCACTTCCATTTCCGTCAGGGCCACGCCGCTGTGATACTCGCCAACAAGCCCGACCACATTGTTCTGCGTGATCAGGCGCTCGGTAACGGCCGT
>JBJYWZ010000252.1:0-2394 GCA_046259725.1 Promineifilaceae bacterium (SeqCode)
TGCAGATGCACGTTGCCCAGCAGCCGGTCGGCCCGCTTGATGCGATGGCGCAGCGCCGACCCGCCGCCAAAGCGTCCACCGATCTCGGTCAGCGTCAGCCGTGGTCCACTGACCGTTGCGGCGACGCCTCCGAGCAGCACGGCCATGCGCCGACGGTGAATGTCGATCAGCAGCGGCGCGACACAACGCTGTAGAATGGACAGGGCATGCATGGGGGGCTTCCGCAAGTTTGATCGCCCATTGTTGACCGTCAAACCCCATGCATGTTCAATTCTGCCTCAAAAATGCTTTCTAAGCCCCTATCTCGCCGGCCGTTTTAGCGGGGATACCTCAGGGTCTGCTACCCAATAGCGTATTCCAAATGCAGAAATTCTGGGTATGCATCATGGTCCGCCCCCGAATATTCGCAGTGCTCGAATATTCCCGCCGTTGGCTAACAGGATGCGTTACCAACCGCGCCCGATTCCCTTCTTCATATTGACAATAGAGCAATACAACAAAACTTTCTTTTCGACGGGAACTTCGTCCGCGAGTCCGCTGACATGTGATCGAAGCGGTGGATTCTCCCTCCCGTTCAACATCGAGGCCCCCTTTGTTTTAATGCTGCGCTCGACCACCTTTTTCGTAAAGCCCGCTACGACCTTGTCGGCAACGTCGGTTTGCTGCCACCCTGTGTCCGTTACGAGTTTGGTCCCCCACACCGTGAAGGGCAAGGGCATGCGCTCAAATACCTTTTTGACAAGCGGGGCACTAAAGACAAACCGGGCTGTGCCCGCGCTCGCAACCTTTAAGCCGCCCTTTTCGATTGCTTTGGCAAATGAATCTCCGGCGACCAAAGAGGTGCCGGATTCTAACGCGCCTTTCGCAATAATCAGCGTGTATTCTTGACCGCTGGTCAATCTGGCGCCGCCTATCTTGAACGCGCCGAGAAGGAGTGAGCCGCCACCGTAAAGGATTGCTGCGCCAGCGTCTCCGGTGTCTTGGTACTTGGCCATGCCTTTTGCGACAGATCCCGCCCCAAGGAGGCCCGCCGCAGCGCCTCCCGTCGCTATCGTAGAACCGACTATTACGAAGTCGGCGGCGGTATCCCTAATGAATTTCGAGGCATTGATTAAGCCGTCGTAATCGTCTACCGCCTCGTTAATCGCCGCCATGTTTTCCGATTGCACGTCCTTTAGCCAATTCTTGAATTTAGACAGGTGGACGGCCGTCTGCTCAACCTGATAACGCACTTCTTCGGCAACGGCCCTCATGTCATTCTTGCCTACCTGCCGGAAGTACTCCATGTCGGCCTGCGATGCCGATTCTCGGTATTCGCGAACCTTAGACCAGTTTACGTCAACGGTCTTGGTTGTCGGTAGTGACCAACTAAAAGGGTTGTACCATGAGCTCTGAGATGTTTCCTCGACGGTGGCGATACGCCACTGGTACTCAGCAGAATGGTACGAGCGATTCAATCGTTCGACCGTCTTCCAGTCGACTGCAAATTGCACGCCGGGATTGTCGATCATCGTGTATGACATATCATCCTCCGAAGACAAGAACCCTGTTTGATTTTTAATCACAACCCGATTCCTGCTTGGCCGATCCCGCGAACGACGCAAGCAACCCAAAGAAATCGGACAAAAACATCCAAACGGCCGGAGGCCGAGGCTACCATCCGATCACTGCTGGGGCAAGGTAAACGTTCACACCATCCGTTCACAAAGGCATCTGCGCTGTCTCGGTTTTCGGCTACCGCCGCTGAACACAGCTTGCCTTTTAACGGTAACCGTCCGGCGAACTACAGGATTGCCCCCTGTGGCCGGATGTCGTCCAATGTCAGATTGTGCGGCAGCAGCGCCGCGATGGCTTCAGGGGAGCTGGCAGTGGGCAGGTGCTCGAAGAGGTAGGTCAGGTAGGCGTGGGGCTCCAGGGCGTTGGCCTTGGCGGTCTCGACCAGGGAGTAGAGCAGCGCACTGGTCTCGGCGCCGTCGGGGCTGCCGGCGAACAGCCAGCCCTTGCGTCCTACCACGAACGGGCGAATGGCATTTTCGGTGCGGTTGTTGTCGATCTCGAGATAGCCGTCGTCGAGGAAGGTGATCAGGGTGGGCCACTGGTTGAGGGCATAGCCGATCGCCTGGCCGAGGAGGCCCTTGGGGAGCACGCGCGCGGCGGCCTTGTCGAGCCACTGGCGGATGCGCACGAGGATCGGCCCACTGTGCTCGGCGCGCACCTGCTTGCGCATCTCAGGTTCCTCGTCGCGGACGTCGCGCTCGACGGCGTAGAGTTCCCCGATGAGCGCGACCATCTGCTGTGCGGCGGCGGCATGGCGCCCGGCGGCGGCCTCGACGAACTTGCGCCGGACATGCGCCCAGCAGCCGGCGTGGTCGATCACCTCCGGGGCCTCGGCCA
>JBJYWZ010000253.1:0-3295 GCA_046259725.1 Promineifilaceae bacterium (SeqCode)
GCATACGGATGACTGATGTCTGGCGAGGCAATGCCTCAGGCGAACGAGAGAAAAGCGCCTTGCTGCTGAACTGGTACGTTCTCTTGCTTGGGCCAAACGCCGAGGGCCGCGGTACGCCCCGACTCCGCGAGCTGGGTCATTGGCGCTCGGCCCGTTGTTCGCAAAGCGCCCGCTTGCCGAGCAATTTGGCGCATCTACAACGGCTCAACGTCCTTGAGCATTCGAGCTGCCTGCGGCAGTGCATACCACTTCGATTGGGTTTCAGTTGCTCTCTATAAGGAACCATGAATACTGCTGAAAAACTGCCGGCTCCTGGAGACTCGCACCGACAGCTGAGGCCGGCCGATCCGCACTACCCATCACGGTGGGAACAGCCGCCGGTCCAGGTTAACGAGCAGCCGCCCGATGAGGACGTGATCGACCTGCGGGAGTACTGGGCGACGCTGGCTCGACGGAAGTGGACTATTTTCACAACCGTTGCGCTGATTCTCGTTCTCGCACTGATCGCTACCTTTGTCGCTACGCCGATCTACCGCAGCACGCTGCTCATGAAGATCGATCGCGAGACCAACCAGGTGGTCGACTACGGCAACGTCGTGCCCGATGAAAATGCGGCTGCGTGGCGGGACGATTTCTACACAACGCAGTACGAGTTGCTTCAGAGCCGAACATTGGCCCGGCGGGTGATCGATCAGTTGGGGCTGAAGTCCGTGGAGACAGAGGATCATTCGTTTTTCTCCGAGGCGAAGGCAAGTGTTCATGCCGTGCTCTCGACCTTTGCGTCCAATGCTTCCAAAGAGCAGGACGACGGGTTCGCCGACCCGGATGCTGCCACGCAGCAAGGGGAAGAAGACGCGCTGTTGGCAAATCTGACGATTGAACCGGTACGCAACTCGCGCTTGGTGCGAATTAGCTATGACAGCCCGAGTGCCGCGGAATCCGCCGCGGTGGCTAACGCCGTGGCCACCAACTTCATCAACCTGAATCTCGAGCGGCGCTACGACGCGTCGTCTTACGCCAAGGATTTCCTGGAGGACCAGTTGGCGCAGACTCGAGCGACGCTGGAGGATTCCGAAAAGCGCTTCGTTGCTTACGCCCGCGAGCGGGAGATCGTGAATCTGGACGACCGCCTCGAGATGGTTCTGAATCAGCTCCGCGAGATGAACGCCAAGCTGGCCACGGCTACGGCGGAGCGGATCGGCGCCGAGGCGGAGTACCAAGAACTGCTCCAAGCCCGCTCCAATGGCGCGCCCGCCGTGCTCGATAGCGAGTTGGTTCAAACGCTGAAGGAACGCCGCAGCGACTTGGAAGCGGAGTACCAGCAGAAGCTCGAAGTTTTCAAGCCAGGCTATCCGGCGATGCAACAGCTACAGCGCCGGATCAACGAGCTGAACGCCGATATCGGTCGGGAAACCCAGGCTGTTGGTCATGCGGTCAAAGCAAAGTTCGAGGCCAAAGTGCGGGAGGAGGCCAATCTCAACAAACGCATCCGCGAGCTCAAGGACGATGCGCTGAGTCTGCAAGATCGCAGCACGGATTACGAGACCTTGAAACGGGAGGTCGCAACCAATCGCGCGCTCTACGATGGACTCCTGCAGCGCATGAAGGAGGTAGGCGTCGCCGCCGGCGTGGGCGAAAACAACGTGTCCATCGTTGATCCCGCGCTAGTGCCGCTTAGCCCGTATAAGCCCAGCCTGAGGAAGAACCTGGCAATCGCCGTTGCCTTGGGCCTTTTCCTGGGGATCGGGCTTGCCTTCTTGTTGGAAACATTGGACGACACGCTCAAGGCATCCGACGAGATCGAGAAGCGCCTGCGGGCGCCTGTATTGGGTCAAATTCCGCACGCGTCAGCGCGCACGCACGGTATCACCGACGCGGAAATTCCGTTGCTGACATTTAAAGACCCGAAGAGCGCTGTCGCTGAGGCAGCACGGTCTTTGCGAACATCGTTGCTGTTTTCGACCCCCGAAGGAGCACCGCGGATTTTGCATGTGACCAGCACCAGCCCCGGAGAGGGAAAGACGACCACGGCGACGAACCTTGCGATTGCCTGTGCGCAAGCGGGGAACAAGGTGCTCATCGTTGATTGTGATCTGCGCAATCCGTCACTGCACCGGGCGTTTAATTTACCCAATGCAACGGGGCTAACCAATTATCTGGCTGGAGATATCGATCCCGCGGAGATCGCCCAGCCCACGCAGGTGGTCCGCCTCTTCAGTATAACGAGCGGACCGCTGCCGCCATCGCCGGTGGAGCTGTTGTCGGGCGCGAAGATGCTTGATCTGCTTAGCTTGGCCGCGGAGCGTTTTGACCAGGTGATTTTGGACGGTCCGCCGGTCATCGGGTTGGCCGACGCTCTGGTGCTCGCCAATCTGGCGAAGGCGTCGATTTTGGTTGTCGAACCCGGCAGCACGCGTGCGCGCGACCTCGAGGCGGCCGTGAAACGGATGCACCAAGGGCGGGCGCATATACTTGGGGCGGCGCTGGCAAAAGTCGGGCGTTCAGGGACAGGATATGGGTACGGATACGACTACCAATACAATTACCTTTACAACTACGGTCGTAACGGCCGTGAGGCCGCTCTGCCCGAGTTGGATCGCGCCTAGCAAGCCACGGATATGGTTCCGGCACTCGTCGGGCTAGCGCTCGATTATTACCGCAATCCCCTGCGCTATCCTCATTTGGCTGACCTTCGGCAGCCTCTGCCGCGGGGTTTTGACGCTATGCTGATGTCGCTTGGGACTGCGCTCTCAGCCGCAAACATCGGGCAAACTGCACAACTTCTCTCCACCGAGCCGGCGGAACTGGAGCGCGCGGCCCGGTTTTTCATTCGTCATGTCTTACTGCCCCCAGGCGGCGATTATTTCCGCTATCTTGGCTTGTCCAGGCACGCCGCGGAGGAGTCCGTTCGCCTGCACTATAAGTTGCTGATCCGGATGTTTCATCCGGACCGCGCCCAAAACGATAACGAGGATCTATTAGCCTACTCAAGCCGCATCAATGCGGCCTATCGTACGCTGCGCAATCCGCAGACACGAACCGAGTACGAGCGAAAGCTGCCTAGCCGAGACGTGCCGAGTGATCCTGGCGCCTTTTTTCGCCCAAGTGCTCCGCCCTTGTCGTCGCGCCGATCGCGTATGAGGCTTCGGTTGGACGCGTTGTCAGCGCGCCATGGAGTTGTCGTTCCACTGTTGGGTACGGTTCTTCTGGCGTTCGGCTTTGTCGTGATCCAGGAGTCTCGACAGCAATCGACGCTGCAACTCATCCGCGGAGAACAAGGCGATGACGCGCTCGC
>JBJYWZ010000254.1:0-20651 GCA_046259725.1 Promineifilaceae bacterium (SeqCode)
ATGGCCGACAAATTAACCTCTTCCTTGTGTGTTCTGCACACCCAGTCAGGATACAGTATATGTCCGGCTCGTGGCAATACAAGACCTAAAATTGTTTCATTATGAAACGATGTGCGAAGATAGTGGTTCAATTATGAAACAACTTTCTGTAAAGTAGGTAACGGATGTGCTTTCTGGCCTGTTAAGTTTGCCGGATAGAGGGTGATTTTCCCGCAGAAATGTGACATACTTCCCTGTACAAAAGGGCCGTATACAACGACGAGCCGTGTTGAGGTTGTTTTGAGTCCGCTGATGTGAGGAAAAATACGCGATGGCGATATTCATTACGGGTGTGGTTTTGTTTTTGATCCCCTTGCTGGCCAATGTGGCATCACAATTTGGTGTTACCTTCATCTATGATGCGCTCACGTTGCTGCCCAATTTGCTCGGTATGAGCAGCGAGGCCTTCATGCGCCTGGTTCCACTTATAGGAACGATCTTGATGGTAGTCGGCTATGTCCAGATACAACGGGCGAAACGAAAGTGACTGCACGGGTAGGAGCGGCGTGCAGCACGTTTTCTTGATGGTACAATTGACGATGCGTTGGCTGGAAGGACAACACCGTCCTTGCCCAATCGACGGCTTCAGCCGTCCATATCAGCTGGCGCATTCGGCGGTTGGGTGGACTGCCTGATGCGCAGCACGAAACTAAATTTAACAGAGCATCGATATAGTAGTGGTGGAGGTATACAATGATCAAAAAAGAACCACAACAAAAAGGTCACCGGCGATGGGCGCGTATTGGATTATGGGCCCCGCTGCTTATTGTGCTGCTTCTGAGCATGTTGACGGTCGGCGTCATGGCCCAGGAAGACAAAGATGAAGGTGAAGACGAAAACGACATCCTTTTTGTTGAGGATGAATTTACAGCTTCTCCTGCATCTGTAAATGCCGCCGACAATGAAGTTGTCATCCCACCCAGCAAAGATGCCTTTATCGCTTCCAATGATCGGAACCGAAACTTTGGTTTTGACACATTGTTACGCTTCGGCTTCTCCCCAAGCGGTTTGGGCGCTACCCGCCCACTTTTTAAATTCAAAGTGGAGGACTTTCTACCCAGCGATGCCATCATTACCAAGGCGGAGCTGCATGTCTATTTGACGGCTATTCGCGACAGCGATCCCAGCCGCGGTTATGCAGCCCACAGACTTACCCAATCCTGGGATGAGGGAACCGTAACCTGGAACAACAGCCCTTCTTATGGCGCTGAAATTGGCCGGGGCACCTTGGGCAGTACTCCCGGATGGCAGGTGACGAATATCACAAGTGAAGTCAAGGATTGGCTCAGAAATCCGGATCAAAACAAGGGCGTCCTCTTGATTGGCGACGAGCGTCCCGACCAGAACTTTGAGCGGGATTATTTCTCCCGCCAGGCGACAAGTACGGGACTCACTCCTTATGTGAAGGTTACATTTGAAACAAACAAAGATGACGTCGCCCCGGTAGCCACTGTAATCCAACCATCCGCGGGCTCCTGGTCGCCGGCCGATTTTGTTGTCAGATGGGAAGGATATGACCCGCCTAACAGTGATGGTTCGCCGGGAAGTGGTATCAGGTGGTACGATGGATACTATACCATAGACGGAGGCAACAGCTGGAGAATCGGCCGTGCGCAGGTGACCACTACCCAGACGGAAGTCACCGGCGCCGGTAATGGCCTTAACATTGGTTTCTACGTAAGGGCCAGGGATAACGCCGGTAATGAAGGGCCACTGCCTTCCGGTGCAGGCTCCATCCAGACCTGGACGCGCATTGATGCCGAGCCGCCGGACGCGACCGTAAACCCGCTGCCTGAGGCATCCTCACATTCTTTCACGGTCAGCTGGCGTGATACCAGGGAAAATAGCCAATCCGGACTCCGTTATTATGATGTTCAGTGGCGCGTGGAAAATGGTCAATGGCAGCAGCTTGTCTACCATACAACGGCGACATCGACGTTGTTCAACCTCGGCCAAAACGGCGTTACCTACGAGTTCCGGGCCCGCGGTGTGGATAACGTCGGCAATGAGCAGCCCTGGGGACCGGCACAGGCCAGCACCACGGTCTTCACGGAGCCGTTGGCCACGATTGTTATTCCGTTCACCCCGCCGATCTATCCGCTTGCAACAACCCCAATGCCCTATAACGGCTTTGCTGTAGAGTGGCTGGGCCAGGCTCCTCCAGGGTCAAGTATTGTCTCCTTCGATGTGGAGTTCCAGCGTCCCGGCAACCCGACCTGGCTGAATCTCTATTCAGGAGCAAATACGGCGACTATCTTTACTCTTGCTGCCGGAGATCCCGATGGCTGGTACGTTTTCCGGGCAAAAGCCAAGGACTCAACCGGCGAGACAGGCAGCTTCCACGAGGAGCTGTATGGGTACGTCCTTGTCAATAGGGACGGCAACTTCACCCCGGTGTGGATGCCCGCGATATTTAGTCCCTAGTTGAACCTCTGATCGTCAGCTATTTCAAGGCGGTGAATGATCGCTACCGATCATTCACCGCTTTTTTGTTTGACAAATACACCCCTTTGTTTGCATAATATGTCAAGTCGTTATGTCAATATATAACAACCGTTTTACTACTTAACGGCGAATTCACAATGGGTTCACGGCTTTTCCATTGGGTAAATTGTTGTCTCGCATTATGCTTATAGTTGCACCTTTGGCGGAGGTGTTGTCCCGACAGCGCAAGAGCGACTTTTTACGCCGCTGACTTCAAGGAGTAGTGACGTGGAGCATGAGCAAAACGAATCATCTGGCGAGTCGTTCGATCCCATCAATACTGAGGGTCTCATGCTGAGCGCCTGCCCTTATTTAGGTCTGGCCAAAGATCCCCACACGTCAATCGCATTCCCACACCGTTCAAACCTCTGCCACGCATCTGGGACCTCCAGGAAGATAGACCTGGCGCATCAAAGCGGGTACTGTCTATCCGGCAGACATGAAGGCTGCCATCGCTTTAAACAGCCGGTCGAGGCACCGCCCCCGGGGCAATCCCGGCCTGATTATCGAGAACCGGTCTCTGCGTTAGATTTCTTGCCGTCTTCAGTGGATGATATATCAATTTCGAGACCGCGCCTGGAGTCATTAAAACTACGTCTTTTGTCGTTCCAGTTAAGTCTGCTGTTATTCAGGCTGCGCCTGCGCGCGCGAATGCCCGCCTTTTCCGCGCGGATCTCGGCCCTCAGTCAAAAATCGCCTCGACTGAACCAGGCTCTCTCCTCCCCGAGCGGCAAATTAGGTGTAGATGGGTTCAACGCGAACGCACTCAAGCAGGCGGACCTGCGTTTATTTGCCATACCGGCCATGATCCTCCTGATCCTCCTCGCTGCCATCATCTGGTGGCCGCCCCCGGGAGAATCAGAAAAAGATGCTGTCGCCGTGGGAGCGCCAATTGCCCAACAATCGGCCGCTTCTGACGAGGATCGCCTGCAATCGCTCGTACCTGCCAATCTAGAAGAGCTTCAGCCTGCTGGCAGCGCCGCTTCTCGCGCTGAACTGCCTGCGTCGGAAACGAAGCCGGTTAGCGGCGGTACGGCCGATCTTTCAGCGCAGACAGAGGTCCAAAACGGCTTAGACGCGCAGGATGACCTGACGGATACGGAGTCCTTATTAGAAGATGGCGCGAGCGTGATGTCCGCTGATGCGACCGTTATTGAAAGTGATGCGGCCATCAAACCGCTGCAAAATATTGTGGAGACGGTTCAGGACGTCGAGCAGGTAGTCGAAGAAGAACCCATGGCTGCGGCGCAGATTGAAACAGAAAGCGTGGACACGGCGGAGAGCGCCCCGGCGCCGGCTGAAGCCGCGCTTGAAACGACAGAACCGGATATTCTGCCCGTGGGTGCAGTTGCCTTTATTGGTCCGGCGAGCGGCATCGAGAACCCTACGGAGATATATGAGTCTCAAGAGCCGCTGCTACTGCATAGTTTTCCTGCCGGCGACGCGCAAGTCGTGGCCCGCATTTTCAGCGAGCAGCCGGCTGCCATTCTGGGCCGCGACAGCAGCGGAGAATGGATTCTGGTGCGTTTAAATGGCAATATCCAGGGCTGGGCCAATGCCGCGCTCAGCGGCATCGATATTCCAGTCGACGCTTTGCCGGCCATGAGCAGTTCTTTAGTTGAAGGCGGCAATCTGCAAACGCCGGCCGCGGAACAGCTTCCCGCTGCGGTTAAAGGCGTAGTCAATATCGGCGCGCTCAACGTGCGCGCAGGTCCGGGCATCGAATACGAGTCGATCAGCGTTGTCTATAACAAGGACGAAGTATCCTTGCTGGCCCAGCCTGAAAGCAACGGCTGGGTGCAGGTGCGCCTGCCCAACGGCCTTCTGGGCTGGCTGAACAGCAACTATCTCATTCTGCCCGGTTAGAGCAGCCATTCTCGTAGACCGGTCTGACAGTGCTTTCTATCGTAGTAACCTGCTGAACTGCAGTCAATCCGCAGTCCGAGACCCCATTTTTCCTATTTCATTGGAGCTACTACGCAACTTGCGGCCCCTTCATTATAATTGCCCACGATGTCATTATTAACGGCGACAAACGTGGGCCAATCCTTCGGCGCTTATGATGTTTTCAGCGGCGTGAACGTCACCATTCCCGACGGGGCCAAGATCGGTTTGGTCGGTCCCAATGGTGTCGGCAAGACAACGCTGCTCATGATCCTGGCCGGGTTAAACCAACCGGAAACAGGCCATGTGCATGTTGCTCGCGGCACGCGTCTCGGCTATCTCTCGCAGGAATCGGGCGATGCATTTGACGGCCGTAACCACTCTGTCTATGATGAGATGCTGCTGGTCTTTTCCCATCTGGAAGAATTGCGCGAGCAGCTGCGGGTCATGGAAGCGGACTTGAGCGCCGCCGATGCGCCGCAGGGACTGCTCGAGCAGTACAGCGACTTGCAGGTGCGCTTTGAACTTGCCGGGGGCTACGATTACGAACTGCGCGTCAGGCGCGTACTCACCGGGCTCGGTTTCAACGAAGAAAGCTGGCAGCAGTCAATCGCCATATTGAGCGGCGGGCAGAAAACCAGGGCGCTCCTGGCACGCCTGCTGCTGGAAAACCCCGATCTCCTGATCCTGGACGAGCCGACCAACCATCTCGATGTCGAGGCTATCGAATGGCTGGAAAGTGCCTTAAAGACCTGGTCGGGAGCCGTCCTGATAGTCAGCCACGATCGCTATTTCTTGGACAGCGTCGCCACCAATATCTGGGAGATGAGCCCTACCGGTATCGATCAATATCGCGGCAATTACAGCGCCTATGTGCAGCAGCGCGGCGATCGTTGGGAACTCAAAAACAAGCAGTTTGACGCGCTGCAAGAGCGTTTGGCCAAAGAGATGGACTTTATCCGCCGCAATATAGCCGGGCAGCGCACCCAGATGGCTCAGGGAAAATTAAGCCGCCTGGCGCGCGAAGTGGAAGCGATCCACGCCGGCGGCCTCGAAGTCCTGCCGGCATTGAAAAGCAAAGGCTGGCTGCAGGTTCAAAATGAATACGGCCTGGCCATGCGCCCCGCCGCTACGGTTGCCGAACTTCAGCAGCGTATCAACGCCCTGCGCCGGCCTGTGAGGCCGATCACCCTCAATATGCGCCTGACCGCCGTCCATCGCAGCGGCAATATCGTCCTCCGAACACAGGATTTGCAGGTCGGCTATCCCGGTGTTCCCTTGTTTGAGTCAGAAGACATCGAACTGCACCGTCTCGAATGCGCCGGCCTGATCGGGCCGAACGGCGTGGGCAAGACGACCTTCCTGCGCACTATCCTGGGGGAAATCCCCCCGCTGAATGGAACAGTTGAATTGGGGGCCAGTCTGAAGGTGGGCTACTTCGCCCAGACGCGCGAAGCCCTACAGCCGCAAAACACCGTGCTTGATGAGTTTCTGCGCCACCAGCCGATGCCCATAAGCGAGGCCCGAAACTTGCTCGCCCGCTATCTGTTCCGTGGGGATGAGGTGTATAACCAGGTGTCAGTCCTCAGCGGCGGCGAACAGGCGCGTCTTGCTCTGGCCATACTCTCCCTGCAGGAAGCCAATTTCCTGCTGCTCGATGAGCCCACCAATCATCTCGATATTCCGGCGCAGGAGACCTTGCAGGAGGCTTTGGAGCTGTTTGGCGGGACCATTTTGCTGGTTTCACACGACCGTTATCTGATTAATCGTCTGGCCAGCCAGATCTGGGATTTGCGTGACGGCCGTTTGAATGTCTACACCGGCGGCTACCAGAACTACCTGCAGCAGCGCGACCAGGAGATGCAGGAAATCAAGGGAAATAAGGCTGCCGAGACCGCTGCCAGTAACGGCCGTGCGCAGGAAGCGGGCGCGGCACTGAGCAAGAATGAGCAGCGTCTGCTCGAACAGCGTCTGCAGGCGCTGGAAGACGAAATACACAGAAAAGAGCAGCAGCTCGCCGAGATTTCTGCCGCCTTGCAGGATGCCAGTCATCAAGGCGACGTCGATAATATTCGCCGTTTCAGCAACGAATATGCCGACCTGGAATCTCATCTGTCGAATCTATTGGCCAGTTGGGAAGAGGCGCATGAGTAACGGCGTCGATCGGTAGGGCCTTTGCAGGGGTAAGTTGAACGAACAGCCGGCTGTTGAGATTAAAATAGTCATTGGCCTGACCGGCAATATCGCTACCGGAAAATCGGCCGTCATGCGCCTGGCCGCTGATCGCGGCGCCCTGACTATCGACGCCGACAAGATCGTGCACGATATCCTCAACGGCGATGTAGGCGCGCAGGAAGCGATCGCCGCAGCCTTTGGTGAAAGGGTGCGTCTGCAAGACGGCCGTATTAACCGTGCCGCCCTCGGCGAAATCGTATTCAATAACGCCGAAGCGCTGGCGAAGCTGGAACAAATCGTGCACCCGCGAGTCGGATTACGGATTGCAGACCTGATCCAGGAAAGTACGGCCCCGGTGGTCATGATCGAAGCAATCAAACTGCTGGAAGGGCAACTGTGGATGCTGTGTCGCGAAATCTGGGTCACGGCTTGTAGTTATGAGCGCCAACTTCAGCGCCTGGAAGTCTGCCGCGGAATGGCAAAAGCCGCAGCGGAAGCGCGGATTAAGGCCCAGAGCCCGGCGGAAGAAAAAATTACCCGCGCCGATGTCGTCATTAACACCGACGGCTTGATGCAGGACACGGAACAACAATTTGCCCAGGCCTGGACACGCATACTGAATATTGAATAGTGTTTACTGTCCACTGTTCACTGAAGAAGGTATAGTTAACATATGGATACATTTAAACAATGGGTACGCAACCATCCAAACCTTACCGCCTGGATCGTTCTGGCGCTGGGCATGGTCATCCTGCTCCTGATCGAAGCGCGTGATGTGGGCCTGCAGCCCAGCCAATGGTTCTGGCTTATCGTTATCACCATTCTTGTGGCCGGTGCCGCCATCTGGATCATAAGCTGGGGCGACGACGAAGAAACTGCCGCCGTGGAGGACGACAACCACACAGAGATCTCTTCATGAATGTCGCCCCTTCCGGCTACACGGTGTCGCTGGACGCCGTTCAGGGACTGCGCACGGCAATCGCCGATCTGTTTCAAGTATCTGATACAACTTTAGACGTGCCTGATCCCGGCTACGTGCGCTTTCGCGGTCAATTTCTGCAGGATCCCGCTTCCTGCTTTGACGAACTGCGCAAGCGTTTCGAGGTCTATGGCTTCACGCCGCTCGCTGAACCGCAGGACGATCGCGTTGCCCTGATAGGCATCCCGGCCGTTTTCCGCCCCACGGATACGAACCATATCATTAATCTGGCCCTCTTCATTGCCACGATATTCTCTACCCTCTACGTCGGCGCATCATATGAGGCATCTGATGGCGGCTTTTCCTTGTTAAGCGGCCTGCCCTTCTGCCTGAGCATCATGCTCATTCTTGGCGCACACGAAATGGGCCACTATATTGCCGCGCGCTACCACAAAGTGCCCGTTACGCTCCCATATTTCATCCCGCTGCCCTTTTCAGTTCTGGGTACGATGGGAGCCGTGATCCGCATCAAAGGACCCGTGCAAGATAAGCGTGCGCTGCTTGATGTCGGCGCCTCCGGACCCTGGGCCGGGCTCTTCTTCGCCGTGCCCCTCCTGTTCTATGGATTGGCGACATCGACGGTGTCGGCGCTGCCCGCGGAGACTTATATGGCCGAGGGTAATTCCCTGCTCTATGCCCTCATGAAAATCGTTGTCTTCGGCCGTTTCCTCCCCGCTGATGGGCTCGACGTCCACTTAAACCAGGTGGCCTGGGCTGGTTGGGCCGGGCTGTTGGTGACGAGCATCAATCTGCTCCCCCTGGGCCAGCTCGATGGCGGCCATGTCGCCTACGTTCTTTTCGGCGAGAAAGCGAAACTGCTCTACTGGCCTATCATCATCGGCATGACGGCGCTCATGCTCTTCACCTTCACGCCGACATGGCTCTTGCTTGTCGTCCTGCTCTTCTTTTTCGGCCGTACCTATGCCGAGCCGCTTGACCAGGTGACCGAATTAGACCCGAAGAGAAAAATAGTCGCCGTCCTGACGCTCCTGCTCTTCGTGATTCTCTTCATTCCCGTCCCGCTTAGAATTATCACGATGTGATCCGCGAGGAATGGCAGTTCAGGCAGCCAACTGATGTACGTGTGCGATTGCAGCATGCCTCTAAATAGATGAGCCTAACTTGGCAGCCATTCTCCTCTTCGTTATAATTTCTTTCGCTTTGGCGCCATAGCTCAGTTGGTCAGAGCGGGGGACTCATAAGCCCTAGGTCGTTGGTTCAACTCCAACTGGCGCCACCAGGAAAAATAGCCGCTCCGGATTTTACCCGGAGCGGTTTGTTTTTTTCAAACAACAGATTTACTTCTTGTACAAATCCCCAATGTGCGCAATACTTCGCGCGAGGCGCAATAACTGTTCGTGGCTGCGATTCGATCGCGAGGTACACATGAGTACGGAAACAGCCATCGCGGACTACAAACGATTCTCTTACCGCAAAACGGCCATCGACGTATTTGGCTATCTGGGTATCAGCATCATCTGGCCCATCTTCAACCAGTTCGTACCCCTATTCTTGCAGGCCGGGAACCCGGCAATTGAACAGCAGCTCCTGGAAGCGGGGAAAGAAATCCCCGCCTACAAAGCCCCGGAAGCGGGCCTCTGCTCTTTCGCCGTCTTCACACTGGGCATCGCGCCGGGTACCGCCTCCATCTTCGCCGGCCTCTACTACTTTTCTTCCCAGTCGGCGGCCGTATCAGGTCCGACGCCGGGCAGCGTCGTGGTCGACACTATCGGCGACCAGTACCGCCGGCTCTTCGCCTACAGTGCGCTCTTCATGGCACTGGCACTGATAGCGATTTCGCGCGTAAAATGATTATTGGCTTTCAGCCATCAGCTGTCAGTCCTTAGCTTAAAGCTGATTGCTGGCTGCTGACAGCCGCAAGGAGAATCCTATGTCCGATCTGGTAAGAACCGAAATCCGCGGCCCGATCCTGGAGATTACGCTCAACCGCCCCGAG
The DNA here is from genome assembly GCA_046259725.1 of Promineifilaceae bacterium (SeqCode). Classification (GTDB taxonomy): domain Bacteria; phylum Chloroflexota; class Anaerolineae; order Promineifilales; family Promineifilaceae; genus JAACFF01. The sequence continues at coordinate 9,519 of JBJYWZ010000254.1, forward strand.
AAGCGCAACGCCATCAACAGCGAGCTGTATCAGGCATTTGATTCGGCCGTAAACGACGCCAACAAGCTCACAGACGTGCGCGTCGTGCTCGTCCGTGGAGAGGGCAAAGCCTTCTCCGCGGGCATTGACTATACCGACTTCCTGCGTCTGGCTGAAGAATATGGACCTGGCTGGCAGCAGCGGATGCGCAAGATTACCGGCGACTTCCAGCGCGTGCTCACCAATCTAGAGCGCCTGGAACTGCCCACGATCGCGCTGCTGCACGGCTACTGCCTGGGCCTGGCCATGGAGCTGGCCCTCGCCTGCGATATCCGTATCGCCGCCGAAGGGACCAGGATTGGCCTGCCGGAAACGCTGCTGGGCATGATTCCCGACGTCGGCGGCACGACGCGCCTGGTGCGCCTTGTCGGTCCTGCCAGGGCCAAGGAACTCATCTTCAGCGGCCGCCAGATAGACGCTGAACAGGCGGAACGTTGGGGCATCGTCAACCAGGTCGTACCGGAGCAAGACCTACTCGGCGCGGGAGACGCCCTGGCCGAGGAGATCGGCCAGGCGGCGCCGCTCGCCATTGGCATGGCCAAACGCGTCATCGACGGCCTATCCGACATCGACCGCGGCCTGATGCTCGAAGGGTGGGCGCAGAGCCAGCTCTTTTCCACCGAAGATTTTATGGAAGGCATCCAGGCCAAAATGATGCGCCGCAAACCTGATTTCAAAGGTCGCTGACCCGTGGAGCATTGATGAACGCTTTAAATAGCCAGCCTTCTAGTATGGCCCCACTCCCGACGATGCACGACGTGCGGCGCATCGGCGCGATGGATGATCCCGTCCTGCGCAACCTCTACATCACCCAGTGCTATTACGACCTGTCCCGGGCCCTGGCGCGCTGGCTGCCGCATGGCGCCAACTGGTGCACGGTAGGAACCTGGGCTTCACGGCAGGCGGGCCAATCAATTCGCAAGGAAGATCTGGCGCGCACGCTGCGGCGCCTGCTGCATGAGTCCACCGAGGCCAGACAGGCGCTGGAGACTTTGGAGAGGCAGGGCACGGCCGTCGACGGAGATGCCACCGAAAGCCTGGCCGGAGCCGTCGACGCGCTCGGAGAAGCACTGAATCCCGCGGCGGCTTTTAATCGCGTCAGTCTGGCAGTAGCACATGGAAATCTGAAAGTATTCGACGAAATCGGCTTTGAATTTGCGCGCTTCCTGGCCCTCTTCGACGAAGGACTGCCATCGGCCGATTCTGTAGCTAAATTTTGCCTCACCTTACGCCCGGGAGATCCGCCTCAAGGCCAGCGCTATTTGTGCCAGGCTTTCACCCACTACTATGAGGCGCTGACCACAACAGATGAAAAAGAGAGGGCGGAATTGATGCTTCTGGCCAACCTGGAGATAGGCTTTCACGAGCAAACGCGCCTGCAGCCCGAGATTCGCGCCGCCATGGATGCGCCGGTATACGATCCGGCCGCGCTGCGCCGCCGGCTGCTGTTGGAACTGTTCCCCGACGTGCATTCCAGGATCAGGCTCGTGATTCTTCGGCTGGCAGGCCGCGCAGGTTCGCTGATCGCGGCGCGCGACCGGCTGGCCGCCGAAGCACAGCGCCTCGGCCGTCTTGTCGCCACTGAGTACATGATGACGCTGGAACTGCCAGGTGGCAGAACCCTGCGCCTGGGATCGGATCTGCGGGTTGACTTTCCCCCCGTGCTGAAAACCATCTCAAATCCCGCGTTGCGGGAACTGCTGGCTATGGTAGATCCAACGCCTGACAGCCGCGGTGGGACAGGCAGTGAGGATTGGAGCGATCTGCCGCAGCGCATGCACTTCATTACTGATCTCTTTCGTGCTTATCATATGGATCCTCTCTTATTCGATCCACCTTTTACTGAATCACAACTAAAGTTCATCAAGACGGATAGGGTGCCGGTCGATCTGTGACTCATAGAGGCCGCGAGCAAAGTCGTAAATTGCGCAAGCGCTATTATTGAGACGGCGTCGAAAAACAGCTTTGAAATGACACATTTACTGGGTATTGATCTGGGCACTTCCAGTGTGAAGGTTGCCCTATTTGAAGCCGCTGCGCTGCCTCTCATCGCCACGGCCGTTCGCGAATATCCGGTAAATCAGCCCCAACCCGGTTACGCGGAGCAGGATCCTGATGTATGGTGGCAGGCCGTTGTGGGGGCGGTGCGCGACGTGCTGGACGGCCGTAACCCGCACGACGTCCAGGCCATTGGACTTGACGGTCAGATGCACGGCCTGGTTTGCCTTGGTGCCGACTACAGACCGCTCCACCCGGCCATCATTTGGGCCGATACACGCGCCGCTGCTGAAGCCGAACAGCTCGCCGCGCTCAGGCAGGTCACTTCGGCCAGGCTCCCCGGCCCACCCGCAGCCGGATTCGCTGCCGCCAGCGCGCTCTGGCTCAGCCGCCATCGGCCATCCATCCTCGAACAGACGCGTGTCGTCCTCTTACCCAAGGACGCCATTCGCCTGCGCCTGACCGGACTTCCAGGCGCCGATCCCAGCGACGCCGCCAGTACGTGGCTCTTCGATATCGCAACGGCCGCCTGGGCGCCCGAGATCGTTGCCTACTGCGGCCTGCGGTTGGATCAAATGCCGCCGATCACACCATCCGCTCAAGTTGTTGGCGGGTTGGTGGAGGAGGCCGCCGGGGCCCTGGGCTTGCCATCCGGCATCCCCGTCGTCAGCGGCTGCGCCGATCTCCCGGCCCAGGCCCTCGGGCATCGCGTCGTCGACCCGGGTACGGCCCTGGTCACAGTAGGCAGCGGCGGGCAGGCCATCAGCCCTCTCGCTGCCCTTCCCCAAGAGCCGCCCGCTGATCTCTTCATCTTTCAACATGCCCTACCTGGTCGCTGGTATGTCCAGGCCGCCATACTCTCCGCCGGTTTGTCACTGCGCTGGCTGCGTGATTTGCTTGGCCTCGCCGGCCAGAGGGATGCTTATGAGCGGCTATCAGATATGGCTTCGGCCGTTCCCCCGGGCGCTGAAGGACTGCTCTTTCTCCCTTATCTGGCCGGCGAGCGAGCCCCCTATCTGGATGCCCGTGCCTCCGGCCTCTTTTTTGGTTTGCGCCTGCACCATCAGGCGGGGCATCTGGTCCGCGCGGTCATGGAGGGCGTCGGCTTCGCTCTCAAGCAGTGCCTGGAGCTGGTCGCCGCTGATGCGGACAACGTGATCCTGTCGGGCGGCGTCACACAGTCTGAGACCTGGCGCCAGATCCTGGCTGATATCTGGGCCAGGCCGGTGCAGGTCCCTGACGAGGAGTTGCCGCGAGCCTGCATGGGCTCGGCCGTTCTCGCCGGTGTCGGCGTTGGAATCTATGCCAGCGCCAACGACGCCCTGCAAAAACACGCCGAACTCCTCACCACAATCAAACCCCAATCGCCCCAACAATACACCCATCGCTACGAGCAGTATCTCCGCCTCTACCCCCTCCTCAAATCCGAAATGCATCAATTGACGGTCGGTTGAATGTCCGTCCTGAATAGAGTTTACCGAAAAGGATAGATCTAGGATGGGACAGAACACACAACAGATAGTAAAAAGGTGCGGTTGGCAATTAACTACGGATACCCGTTTGGATTCTTCGACTGCCAGCGCCAGACGTCTACGCACATATCATCCAGGTCCCGTTCCGCCACCCAGCCCATCTCTTCGCGCGCCTTGCCCGGATCGGCGTAAGAGACGGCCAGGTCACCGGGGCGGCGATCGCGAAACACATAGGGTATTTCCTTGCCGCAGGCGTGTTCGAAGGCGGCCACTACCTCTAGCACAGAGCTCCCTTTCCCCGTGCTCAGGTTATAAACGAGGTAACCGGGATCGCTTTCCAGTTTTTTCAGCGCCTTGATATGCGCGTCCGCCAGATCGACGACGTGGATATAGTCGCGGATGCCGGTCCCATCCGGCGTGGGATAGTCATTGCCGTAAACATTAAGGTAGGGGCGACGGCCGACCGCCACCTGCGCCACATACGGGAGGAGATTATTGGGAATACCGCTCGGGTCTTCGCCGATAGTGCCGCTTTCATGAGCGCCGATGGGATTGAAATAACGCAGGATAGCCACGTTCCAGCTCTCATCTGAGATGGTCAGGTCCTTCAGTACATACTCCATCATCTGCTTGGAACGGCCGTAGGGATTCGACGCCGGCAGCAGTTCAAAACTTTCCAGCAGCGGCATATTCGGATTATCGCCGTAGACGGTCGCCGAGGAACTGAACACGATATCGCGCACGCCGGCTTCTTTCATCACCTCGCATAGGGCGATTGTGCCGGTCACATTGTTTTGGTAGTAACGCAGCGGCTGCGCCACCGATTCGCCAACTGCCTTAAGCGCCGCGAAATGAATGACGGCATCAACAGGCGCCTCCCCGAATACCTCGCGCATGGCTTCTTTGTCCAGGATATCGACTTCGTGGAAAGTGACTGTTTTGCCGGTCATTTCCTGCACCCGGCGCAGCGATTCCGGCTTGCTGTTGCTCAGATTATCGACGATGACGACGTCATAGCCCGCGTTCAGAAGTTCTAGAGTTGTATGGCTGCCAATGTACCCGGCCCCGCCCGTTACTAATATACGCATCGTATCTTCACCTGAATACTAACAAGGACACGGCGTGCACGAAGAGGACACAGAGAACACGGAGATTTTTTCTTATTCTCTGCGCTCTCCGTGCCTCCTTTGTGTCCTTTGTGTCCTGTTCATTTTTCTAATTGGTCTTGATAATTTTGGCTTCCTGCCACAGCCGCACTGAGTTTATCAAGTAAACCTTGCGACATTGATGAAGGTCATCCAACCGGAGCACCTTTTCTTCAATCTCCCCGCTTTGCAGCAGGTGCTGCCGGAAGACTCCTCCCAGCAGGCCGCTGCTGACGGGAGGCGTCAGCAAACGGCCGTCCATGTCGAGCACGATATTGGAGATAGTGCCCTCGGTCAGCTCTCCCGCCTCATTCCACAAGATCACCTCGTCCGCCTCCGGACGCGCCGCACGGGCAGCTTCATAGACGCCGCGGTTTGTCGTTTTATGGAACAGCCAGACATTGTCCGGCGACACCGGCTCTGCGGCCAGTGCGGCTCTTAACGGCCTTTCTCTTTGCGTCCTCTCCAGCGCGTAACTTTCCAGCCTGATACTCCCATCCTTGCCGGCAAGCAGCCGTACTCTCGATGGACCGTCGAGGTCTGGGACAAGGTCCTTCAGGAGTCTGTTCACCGCCGGCAGGTCAAGGGGAAAATCGAAATATTCGGCCGATTCTGCCAGGCGCTGCATGTGTAGATCGAGCAAAAAGTAACCCTCCTCTTCCGTCCAGCGCAGTGTTTCCAGCAGCTCAAACGAGGGCCGCCGCCGCACCAGGACCTGCGCCTTCAAAAAACATTCCTGGTATTCCTGCTCCGCCTCTGAATCCCAGACGATTCCCCCTCCCACGCCGTATGTAGCTTCTCCCTTTTTGCGGTCGATAATGACGGTGCGGATGGCTACGTTGAAGCTGGCCTTGTGTCCCGGCGCGATATAGCCGATGCTGCCCGTGTAGATGCCCCGCGCCTGTGGCTCCAGCTCTTTGATGATCTCCATAGTGCGAACTTTCGGCGCGCCGGTGATCGAAGCGCAAGGGAACATGGCGCCCATGATTTCCGGCAGAGATGATCTGGACCGCGCCGACACGGTCGACGTCATCTGCAGCAGGGTCGGATAGCGTTCCACCGTGAACAACTCGGGAACCTCGACGCTGCCGACCTCGGCGATACGGCCGAAATCATTGCGGATCATGTCCACGATCATCACGTTTTCTGCCCGGTTTTTCTGCGAATTCCGCAGCCATTCCATTTGCTCCCGGTCCTCGGCCGGCGTTCGCCCCCGCCTGGCCGTGCCCTTCATCGGCCTTGAATAAAGTTGATCGCCGTCCTTCACGAAAAAGAGCTCCGGCGAAGAGGAGCAGACCACAAAACGCCCCAGGTCCAAATAGGCCATATAATCGGCCTGCTGCGACTGCGTCAGATCACGGTAAAATGTCCAGGGGTCACCGTCAAAGGAAGCCGATAGGGGCATCGTGTAATTGACCTGGTAGGTATGCCCCTGGGCAATATAGGATTTGATAGCTTGAATGGCTGCGCGATAGGCCGGCCAATCCAGCGCCGCCCGCCAATCGCCAACGCGGTAGCTCCCATATGGCATAGCCATTGACGCCAGCTCCTGCCACTCTTCGTAAAGACCGAACCACAGCAGCGGAAGTGAATCAGGCCCCGGCTGGTGCGTTGCCAGATTAAACGCCGCTGCAGCCTCGTAGGTCAGGAAGCCGGCTGCGTACAGCCCTCTATTTTCGACGGCCGATGTGATGTAGCGCAGACCTGCCTCTACGTCCTGCGCCTTTTCAATGGTGACTATCTCGACCGGATCTTCGAAAAGCAGAGAACGCCTTCCGTCCTGCAGCGCGATACGGCCGGTCGCCAGCCTGGATTCTTGGGGAGAAGGGTTGATGGTAGGAATGGTCACTTCTGCTGCAAGTTCTTTAGCAATGATCACGAATTGGTGCCTGGGCCCTTCACGTCTTCGCCCTTGCCCAATTCTACCGAACGCTGGTAGGCGGCCCAGATGCCGCGTGAAATAACCGTGCGCAGCCCACCTTTTTCCATGTGGTAGAGAGCAGCCGCCGTTGTCCCGCCGGGCGAAGTAACCTGGTTGCGCAGCTCGGCGACATGCTTTCCGGACTGTTCGGCATACTCAATCGACCCGCGCATCGTCTGGAAGACGAGCTGGCGCGCCACATGGCGCGAGAAACCCAGGTGCACACCCGCGTCGATGAGCGCTTCCATCATCATAAAAACATAGCCTGGGCCGGAGCCGCTCAACGCCGTGGCCATATCCAGATAGCTTTCCTGTTCGACGAAAATCTCGTCGCCAAACGAGCCCAAAATAGCCCGTCCCTGCTCCCTATGAGCGTCGCTCACTTCTTCCGTCGCTGTCCAGACTGTGATGCCCATTCCGATTTGAGCCGGCGTATTGGGCATGGCGCGAATGACGGAGGCGTGGGCCGCCCCGTCGGCAAGTTTGCGAATCGGCGCGCCGGCAATGATTGACAGCAGCAGATCGCCGCGTCGCAAATGGCCGCGGATTTCAGGCAGCACATAAGGGATGCTCTGTGGTTTAATGGACAGGACCACGACCTGACCCTCCTCCGCTGCTTCTCGATTATCGGCCGTAGTATAGATGTCGTATTTCTCCGCTAAGAAAGCTCTGCGCTCATCCCACGGATCGGCGGCCATGATTTGTTCGGCCGTCACGATTTCCTGGCCCAGCAGGCCGCGAATCATCGCTTCGCCCATCACGCCCCCGCCAATAAATGCGATCTTCTGATCAGTGAACATACTTTCCTCTTTATGGCATTATCTGAACGTCTTGCGTTCCAGAATCACGGCTGCCAGGCGCGCAAAATCGATGCTGATTCCTAAACCCGGCCCATCTGGAACGGTAATGGTACCGTCCTCAGCATTGAGGACAAATGGTGCGACGATGTCAGGATCATAATATCGTTCCGTGGCCGAAATATCACCCGGCAGAGTGAAGCCCGGCAGGGATGCCAGCGCGAGCTGCGCTGCGCGGCCGACGCCGGTTTCCAGCATACCGCCTACCCACAGTCCGGCCCCGGCCTGCACGCCCAGATCGTGGATCTGGCGCGCCACGGTCCAACCTGTAACACGCGACGGTTTGATATTGATGATATCACAGGCGCCGATCTCCAGGGCAAATTGGGCGTGGTCCAGGGAGACGATGCTTTCGTCCAGGCAAAGCGGCGTCGTTATTTGCGGACGCAGCTTGCTGTGATTATAGATATCCTCATAGCCCAATGGCTGCTCCAGCATCAACAGGTCGAACTCGTCCAGCGCCTGTAAGGTGGGTGTATCCTCCAATGTGTAGGCGGAATTGGCATCGAGCATAAAGCTCAGGGTTGGAAACTGCTGGCGCACCGCGCGCGCCAGTTGGACATCATAACCGGGTTTTATCTTCAACTTGATCCGCCGGTACCCCTTTTCGATGTGCTGCTGGATCAGGTCCAATGTCTGTTCGATGCTGGGCTGGATGCCGATGCTGACCCCGACAGGCACACGCGCTCGCGGCCCTTCTTCGTAAGGTTCTGCCAGCGCCTGTGCCAGCGAACGGCCGTCGCGCTGCGCCGTCAAATCCCAGGCCGCCTGGTCGAGCGCCGCCTTCGCCAGCGGGTGGCCGCGAACAAATTTGTACCAGCTCTGTAAATCTTCCGGGTTCTGCAAATCCTGCCCCAGCGTGGCCGGAATCAAGAAGTCGCTCAAAATATGCCACGCTGTCTTTGCCGTTTCGTAGCTGTATCCGGGATCATTTGTGGCCACACATTCACCCCAGCCGGTTAACCCCTCGCTATGCATGGTCAAAAGCAAGCAGTCCCGATCGAGCTGCGGCCCGAAACTGGTTACAAACGGCCGTATCAACGGCTGGCTGATATAGTACAGGTCAATCGCTTCAATCTTCATCGCTGCTTAACTCTATTCACCCGTTATGAATCCTGGTAGGTGAGCAGGTAATAACTTCTCTGCTGCTCCTTGTTATCCAGTTGGCGCACAAAATCCGTGACTATAAAGCCGCTGTCGAAAAGACCCTCGAAAAGCGTGCGTGTATGGTCGCGCCAGCGTATCGCCAGGGCCATATCCTTCCGCTTGATCTCTTGAAAATCGGCTGGGATTTCCACCAATATCAAATTACTGGGGCGGCTGACGTAATTTGGCGGTGGCACAAGGAACCCATCTTTATTAAAAGTGGACTCATTCGTCAATAATGCGCCGCCGCTGATCAGGGACTCCAGCGAGAGGGGACGCCGTTCTTTCTTGGCGCGCCCTTTGACGCGATTGCTGGTTACCCACCATTCCACGTCAAAACGGTCCGATTCCAACCCGGCATTGATTCCCGTCATCTCTCCATGAAAATTGCGCGCATAGGTGTGGCAGACGGCTCCCAGTTTTCCGATATTAAAACGGCCGTTGCGGCTTTCAAGCGGATCATAGGTCCAGGTAACAAGCCGCACGCCGATGCGCATGGCAAATTCCCTCTGCGCCAGCTTCAAGCGATAACCGACATCGTCATCCCGGTATCCGGGCAGCACACCGGCGATCATTGAGTACATCTTTAACCTCGCTGCCGCTACCTGATCGATACGATGGTCCAGCCCTTCAACCGTGGCCAGCACGGCCAGTGTGAACCCGATCATATCCGCCCCGTCGTACGCACCGTGAAGCGCCGCGCCGTTGTACTGCATGGCGTGGAATACATGGGCGGGGATCACTTCCCGTTCGTCCCTTGTCCAGATAATACGCTGCAGCTCCTCAATATGCCGCAGTTCATCCCAGCCCTGGACGGCTCGAATTTCAATTTCACTCATAAGACTCTCCATGCCCTGCTGAGAAACAGTCTGTTCGCATCCGGCAGCGTTTCAACTGGCCCAAACGTTGCTCCAGAGCAACGCGATGATGCCGGCAAAGGCCATAAATGCCCCATAGGGGAGCGAACTTTGCCTATCTCCTCGTTTAGTGGCCAGCATCAGGGCAGAAACCAACCCTGCCAGGAGCATGCCGGACGCCAGGACAATCAATACCTGGTCGACGCCGACGATCGCACCCAGGAATACCGCCAGTTTTACGTCGCCAAATCCCATCGCGCCAGCCCCGTAATATTTACGGCCGATCCAGTATAAGGCAAAAAAGAAGAGAAATCCCAATACAGCGCCGGCCAACGCGGCAAGGAATGCCTCACGCCCCTTTGCCAGACTCGCTATCAAGGCAAATACAGTCCCCGGCAGCACCAGCACATTCAAAATCCGCCGTTCTCCGATATCGAACAGCAGGATCAGCAGCAACATGATGATATATAAAACGGTTAGCCACATGGTTAAGATAGTCTATCTGCGGAGGCCGCTTGTTTGTTAAAAAACACCTGGCATGTCTTGCTGCGAAACATGTAAATCAAAACAATGGCCCCATCATCATGGCCAGGAAATCAATGACGATTCTTCATATTCTCACCCGGCAGTTCCGCTCGTTGAGCTACTCTATAATGTCATCCGTAATCTCGGAAAAACTGCGCGCTTTCTTACGTGATAGATATACCAGCCCGAATATTCCGCCGGCCAGAACGAGAGTGACAACAACGCCGCCCTCCGGTCCAAAAAGCCCGCCGGTCGCCCAATCCGGTCCCGCTTCCGCGAGATCAAAAAAAACGCTGGTCTGAAGGTCCAGTCCGCTGACGGAAAAGCCGAACAAATTGCCCTGCGCCCAGTTCCAGATTGTATGGATGGCGAAGACGCCCCATAACCCGCCTTCGTACAGTGCGTACAAAGCCGTGAACAGCCCGAATAGGAACAGGTTGGCCATGCTGATGAAGTTGATGTTCGGATTTTGCAGGTGCAGAACACTGAAGAAAAGCGAAGAGATGATGACGCCGGGCACCGGTCCCCAGCGCGTTCCCAGGATCGGCAGCAGAAACCCCCGCGCCAGCACTTCTTCCGCTGCACCCTGCACCATCCAACCCAGCAGAACCAGAAGCGACCCACCAATAGTAAATAGGAAACTCTGCCCTTGACCGCTGTTCTCAACTTCCAGAAACCCCAACAAACCCAGGAGGAGGACCGCGCTCCCGAACAGCAGAAGCCCGATGCCCAGGCCGCGCAGGTATGGCTTGATGACCGGTGGAATCATGCCCGTTGTCCACAACGGCCGTTGCTCGGCAGCCCACAACCAAAGCCAAACCAGAAAAAAGATCGGCAGGAAGCTGCCGATCAGGATCAGGACAAATCCCAGATCCGGGCGGCTTTCGCTCCAATTAAATCCCGGGATCACCAGCGGCAGCCCTAAAACAACCGCTATCTGCGGTATAAAGAACGCGAACGCAATGACGATTAGCGGGTATAAAATCTTGCCAAACAGAACCGGCCGTTTTTCTAACCAGGACTGCGGCAGGCGCAGCCGTCCGCTTCGCGCCAGGTCAAAGATCTTATTGTCCGGTGATAAGAGCCCGCCTGGGACGCCGGGCTCTATCACGTTGTCATATTTCATGGTGAGAACAAAAACTGGGCCAATCACAGATCGCATCAATGATGCAT
>JBJYWZ010000255.1:0-3732 GCA_046259725.1 Promineifilaceae bacterium (SeqCode)
GCCAGATCGCCGTCACCCTGGTAGGTGAAGACAAAGTTGTCGGGATTGACGCGCTTGATGCCCGTGGCCATGGCCGCGGCACGGCCGTGCGCCGCTTCGCAGGCATCCACCTCCAGATATTGGTACGAAAAAACTGAACAGCCGACCGAGGCGACCAGAATGGTCTGCTCGCGGATATCCAGTTCATCAATCACTTCAGCCACAAGACGGTGGGCGACCCCATGCGTGCAGCCCGGACAGTAATGGGTGCTGACATCTACCAGGGCTTCAGGTCTCTCATAGACCACTGTTTCGAACGGTTCTCTAACGACCGTGTCCATTGCCATCCTCCACCTTGACGGCCACCATTTTTTCGGCCATCTTCTTAACTTCGCTGACTATATCTTTCGGCAGCGGAATTGCGCCGCCCATTCTTCCGTAGAACGCCACCGGCGCTCGTCCCGCCACGGCTTCGCGCACATCGTGCAGCATCTGGCCGGCATTCATCTCAACGACCAAAATGCCCTTCACGCCTTTTGCCAGCTCAAACAATTCCTTCTCCGGGAAAGGCCAGAGCGTGATCGGCCGTAACATGCCCACTTTCAATCCTTCCTCCCGCAGCATCTTCAACGCGGTCTGCGACGCTCTGCTCGCCGTTCCGAAGGCAACGATTACCAGATCGGCATCATCCAGGAGATATTCCTGGTAGCGCAGTTCGCCTGCTTGCTCTATATGGCGAAGCTTCTCCTGCAGGTGCTGGTTATAAGCTTCCAGTTTCTGAGCGCCGAGGTTGATTGACGTAATGATGTTGTGATCCCGTCCTTTCGCGCCGGTGAGGGCCCATTCCGGACGGTCATGCGCCAGGTCCTGCATTGGCGGAAGCTTGGCCGGCTCCATCATCTGCCCGATCGCGCCATCGGCCAGGACAAAAACCAGTGTGCGGTATCGCTCGGCCAAATCGAAGGCCAGCACCGTCAGGTCTATTGCTTCCTGAACGGTGGCCGGCGCCAGAACGATTGGCCGGAAATCACCGTGTCCGGCCGACCGTGTGACCTGGAAGTAGTCTCCTTGTGCGGGTTGGATATTGCCCAGTCCCGGTCCACCGCGCATAACGTCGATGATCACGGCCGGTACATCGGATGCGGCCATGTAGCTGAACCCTTCCTGCATAAGGCTGATTCCAGGGCTGCTGGAAGAGGTCATGACGCGCGCTCCGGCAACGGCCGCGCCATAAACCATGTTGACGGCCGCCACCTCGCTCTCAGCCTGTAAGAAAACGCGATCCAGCTCGACCATGCGCTTTGACATATGTTCGAGCAGTTCGGTTTGTGGGGTAATTGGGTAGCCAAAATACGCCTCGCATCCGGCGCGAACTGCTGCTTCGGCGAATGCGATGTTTCCTTTTAGGAGCTGCTTGGCCATGTCAAACAGCCTCCAATATCCTGCGTTCGGCTCTGGCTGTGGGTAGGTCGCGATACACCGTGATGCCGGCATCCGGGCAGACCATTGCGCATAGTGCGCATCCGGTGCACTGGAACGCAGGATCATAGAGCTCCGCCGGTCTGTAGCCCATCGCATTAAGGTGATCGGCAAATCTGATGACTCCTGGCGGGCATGTTTCAATACATAAAGCGCATCCTTTACATCTGTCTTGATTGATGACGATTCGTCCGCTTGCCATGAATGGTTCCTCCATATTTTGGATTGTGGGAAATGGGAGTGGCAGGGTAAAACGAGTGCGATGATAGACCACTCTTCTGCTTAAAGACGTTCCCTAACCTGGACTCCGCAGATTATTAAAGAACGAGACTGTGGTCATGTTACCTATTCATATTATGCCATATTCTTAACCACATTTAAAGTGACAAAAAGCATGATCTGACGGGTGTAATGTCACGGATTTTGCCAGATTCACTAATTAATTTAAGTCACATGGTTGGATGACTTCATATTGTTAATTACGCTTTCTGGGGCGAATGTGATGGATGTCAGCATCTTCATATTACACTTGTCACTGCCTGATTCGTAGTTAACTGGTTACACTGTATCGTAGAACCGTTGATTACCGGCTGTGCACACTGTTACGCGGCTGGAAAGGACGTTGAGATGGAGTTTGGAATACCGAAAGAAGTGAGGACGCTGCAAAGTGAGCTGCGCGTGGGTCTGACGCCGGCCGGTGTGAAAAATCTGGTCAGCAGGGGTCACACCGTTTATGTAGAGAAGTCGGCCGGGGAAGGATCAGGCTTTGGCGATGAGGTCTACCGCGCGCATGGGGCACAGATCGTCTATTCCGCCGCCGAAGTATACGGCCGTTCTGATACCGTCGTTAAAGTGGGTCGCCCAATGCAGCAGGAGTATCAATTCTTCCGCCCGGGTCAGACTATTTTCTCGTTCCTGCACCTGCAGGTTGCTTCCAGCGATCTTTTTGAAGCGCTGCAAGAAGCAGAAATCACGGCCGTAGCCATGGAAACCATTCAGGGCAAAAACGGCCGCCAGCCGGTCCTTGTTCCCATGAGTGAAGTCGCCGGCCGGCTGGCGCCAATCGTCGCCGGGCAGCTTCTCATGAGTAATCAGGGTGGGCGCGGTACGCTCCTGGGCGGCATTCCGGGTGTTCCCCGGGGCACAGTGGCGATCGTCGGTGCCGGCGTCCTGGGATCGAACGCCATTCAGTCCTTTTTGGGCTTGGGATCGCAGGTTATCGTTCTGGACAACGATATCGAGCGGCTTGGCCAGGTGGACCAGCTCTTCACCAGCCGCATTACAACCCTGATGTCCACACGCCACAATTTCGAACGCATCTGCGACTTTGTCGATGTGCTTGTTGGCGCCATCCATGAGCCGGGCCGCCGCGCCGAGCAGTTGATAACACGGGACATGGTGCGCAAAATGCGACCCGGTTCCGTCATCCTCGATTTCTCAATCAATGACGGCGGCTGCGTGGAGACAAGCCGTCCCACAACCCTGCGCGATCCCGTCTATATTGTTGACGAGGTGATCCATTTTTGCGTGCCCAATCTCCCCGCGGCCGTGTCGCGCACAACCAGTTACGGCCTGACCAATGCTCTGATGCCCTATCTCCTGGACCTGGGCCGGTACGGCATCATGGGCATGATTGAACGAGACCCCGGATTTGCTCAAGGAGTGCATATGCTGCAGGGAAATCTGGCCCATCCCGGCGTGGCCGCCGACCTTGATCGCGAAGTCACGGCGTCTTTGTCGAACGGAGAAGCACGATGAGCTGGCAGTCACAATATCGCAGCAAGATAACCGATGTCGATACTGCTCTGGCGGCTGTCCATTCCAATGATCGCGTTTATATCGGCGGGGGATCTGGTGTGCCCAAGGTCCTGATCAACCATCTGACCGAGCGCGCTGCCCTGCTGCAAAACGTGGAAATTACGCAGATACTCACCTTTGCGGACGCGCCGTATGCTGATCCGGAATTCGAAGATTCTTTTCGAGTAAATGCGCTGTTCATTGGTAACAACGTGCGCGAGGCCGTTCGCCAGGGACGCGCCGATTTTACACCTATTTTCCTATCGGAGATCCCTTCCCTGTTTCGTGACGGCTCAATGCCCCTGGATGTCGCCCTGGTGACATTGACCCCGCCGGACGAGCATGGTTTCTGCAGCTTTGGCGTGGAGGTAGGCACGACCAAACCCGCCGCCGAGGAGGCGAAAATAATCATTGCTGAGATCAACCAGCAAATGCCGCGCACGCTGGGCGACTGCTTCATTCACGTCAGCCGCCTGA
>JBJYWZ010000256.1:0-1831 GCA_046259725.1 Promineifilaceae bacterium (SeqCode)
AATTCAGCGAAAGCGGGTACAGTATTCTTCGTCCCGACGGTTCGCGCCGGCCCGCATATCGCTCGCTGGAGCATGCTAAAAAAGCGTGAATTTTTTGATTCCCTGCACCGTTTTCAATTGTATCCGGCCTTGCTCTGTGTTAAGGTCAATCTAGTTTATAAGCGCGGCTGTTATCGACGGTTGTAGCGCGTTTCGGTAAACGGATGCCCGCCGGTGAGGAACGGAATAACGGTGAAAAGAGCATTTCTGATTATTGCTTGTTTCATTTTGACCATATCGTTTTTTGACCAGATCACGGCCGTACTCAGCCACAATCAAGCCACCAACGCAGCATCTAGCATCATTTCGGGTCCGGCGGAGATAGTTGATCTGGGTACGTTGGGCGGCGACACGAGCCAGGCGGCCGATCTCAACAAAGCGGGCGCAGTCACCGGCATCAGCGATCTTGCCGAAAACGATGGAAGCCGAGCATTTCTCTGGCAGAATGAATCGCTGGAGCCGCTACACGCTGTTGTTGGTTCACACACTGAAGGGTACGCGGTCAACGATTCCGGCGTGGTGGCCGGTGCGGAGATATCCGGCACAGGAGCGACGGAGCAAACCGCGCCCGTGCTGTGGCTGAACGGAACTTATACACCCCTGCCTGCCGGCGATGCGGACCAGGCCAGCGCCAGGGATATCAATGATAACGGTATAGCCGCCGGCCAAACGATTGAAGAAAACGATAACCACATTCTGATCTGGGAGAACAAAACCATCAAGAGCACTATCCCGGTCAATGGAGGATCAGCCCGGGTCAATGCGCTCAACAACGAACTGCAAATCGTGGGCTTAGTTCACAGTGCCTCCGGCAGCAGCGCGTTCCTGTGGCAGGACGGCGAATTTGAAGATCTGGGTACGTTGGGAGGGACCAACAGCATCGCCTATGATATCAATGATGATGGGGACATTGTCGGGGAAGCTACGATAGAAGACGAAGCAGCCACCCATGCTTTTTTGTGGCGTGATGGGAAGATAAGCGATCTGGGCACGCCTGGCGGCAAAAACAATGCTACCAGCCGCGCGCTCGGCATAAATTCCGCCGGTGTCATTGTGGGTGAAGGGCAGGTCGGCGAGGCCATGCATGCGATTGTCTGGCAAAACGGGCAAATTATTGACTTGAACTCCTTGCTGCCTCCGGGATCGGAATGGGAAGTTCTGCATACGGCCGTGGCCATTAACGACAGAGGTTGGATCGCCGGAAACGGTTTGCTAAAAGGCAAAACCCACGCCTTCCTGTTGAAGCCCTGGTCGCCTTCTTTCTATCAAAATTTACCAATCGTCGGCAGCGATAGGGCAGGTCCGACTGTAACGAATACACCCGGACCATCCCCCACTCCCAGCGCCACGCCGCCGGCAACGGCAACTCCGATGCCACCGCCAACGCCCAAACCAAGCCCCACACCATCAACCGCGGGTTATGATCTGGCGCGCTATATGCAGGGCGACGGCCGTCTTTACGAAGTGCATTTCAAAGCCGGCGATTTTGAGACGCAGGCGCGGCACCAGACACAGTTCTTGAACAGCCGTTTTTATCATACCAAAGGCAGCGAGAACTATGCCGAATGGGAAGAGCTGTGGAAGGATACATATTATATCTACCGCGGCACCGATACCAGCCCCGGCAACGGCTATTACTACACCCTGTACGAGAGTGTTAACGACTACCTGAGAGGGAATACCGGTTCGAAATGGAGCGAAAGGTATATGCGCGTCGGCGAGATGTATTTCCGCCGCCCCTATGTCGTCTTCTTCCGCAAATCCGACTGCGGTCTCGTTGCCGGCGGCCAAT
>JBJYWZ010000257.1:0-1592 GCA_046259725.1 Promineifilaceae bacterium (SeqCode)
CAACTGAGAGCGTCTTCCCAGGTTATTTTCATGCCCTCCGGCAGACGGGGAAGCGTCAGGAGAGGGACCACGGTTCTGGATGCCGCGCGCGAGCTGGGCGTGGAAATCGAGAGCATTTGTGGCGGCAAGATGACGTGTAACAAATGCCTGATCAGTGTTGAAGAGGGGTATTTTGCCAAACACGGGATTCACTCCGCCGACGATCATTTATCCGCTGCCAGCGAACAGGAAGTGCGCCTGCTGGAGAAACTTAACAGCCAGGCGTGCCGTTTGTCCTGCCAGGCCAGGGTGCTGGATGATGTCCTTATTTATGTGCCCGAGGAGAGCCGCGGGCAGAAGCAAATCATTCGCAAGTCGGCCACGGAACGGGTCATTGAGATCCACCCGGCGGTGCGCCAGTACTATGTAGAAGTTACTCCCGCCGAACTGGGAGAACACCGTGGGGATTGGGGGCGGCTGCAAGATGCACTCTTTGAGGCGTGGGGACTAGGCGATCTACAAATTGATCTGCGCGTTCTGCAAGAGCTGCAAGCTACCTTGCGCGAAGACAACTGGGCAGTGACGGCGACTGTCTGGCAGGATCAGGTGGTGATTGACGTGCAGCCTGGCTACGTCGAAGGAACATACGGCCTGGCTGTCGATATCGGCAGTACAACGGTTGCCGGATATCTATGTGACCTGCGCACGGGTGAGATTCTGGCCAGTGAATCAACGATGAATCCGCAGGTAGCCTACGGCGAAGATTTGATGAGCCGTATTTCGTATGCAGCCGAAAACGTGGACGGCCTGCGCAAGATGCAGGAAGCCATCATCAATACATTGAATAAGCTGGCGGCACGCGCGGCGAGGAGCGTCGATTTGCAGGCGCGGACCATCCATGAGGCTGTCATTGTGGGCAACACGACAATGATTCACCTGCTGCTGGGCATCCATCCGATTGAAATCGGCCGCGCGCCCTTTGCCCTGGCGAATCGGGACGGCATGGACGTTATGGCCAAGGAACTCGGCCTGAGGCTGCATCCCGGGGCGCGCGTGCATATCCTTCCGGCGGAGGCCGGGCATGTCGGCGCGGATAATGCCGGCGTGCTGATCGCGGAAGAACCTTATATTCAGGATAAGATCATGCTTCTTGTCGATGTGGGGACGAATGCGGAGATCCTGCTGGGCAACAAGGAATGGATGCTGAGCGCCTCCAGCCCGACCGGGCCGGCCTTTGAGGGGGCGCAGATCGTGCATGGCATGCGCGCCGCTCCCGGGGCCATTGAGCGCGTGCGCATCGATCCAGAAACGAAGGAACCACGCTTTCGCGTGATTGGCGAGGAAAAGTGGTCGGACGAATGGGATCTGTCGCCAGAGGCGCCTCTGACCGGCCAACCGAAGTATCTGGCGGCCGGCATCTGCGGATCGGGGATTATTGAAGCGGTTGCCGAGCTTTACCTGGCCGGTGTGCTGCTGGCCAGCGGCCGTTTCAACCCTGACTGCGACACGCCGCGGCTGCAGTGGCATGGCCACCGTGGATCCTATGAACTGGCAACGACCGCGGAAACGACGAACGGACGGCCGCTTCTCATTACGCAGGGTGATGTACGCAA
>JBJYWZ010000258.1:0-12481 GCA_046259725.1 Promineifilaceae bacterium (SeqCode)
TACTGTCACAACCTACGGACCCCTCATCCCTGGACGCTTCCCAAGAGCAACAAGGGTACCTCTCCGCAAAACAGCGCCGTATCTGGCGCGAATATCTGACCGGCTATGCGATGATATCGCCGGCAATGATATTGATCTTCATATTTGGTCTCTTTCCGGTCTTTTTTGCCCTGTATGTCAGCCTGCACAAATGGCGGCTCAAACGTACAGACTTTATCGGGATCGATAACTATATCAGAGCGCTCGACTCTCTGATTTATCTTATTTTATTTATGTTGGGCGCCGGCTGTTTGTTTGCTGTCTATCGCATCATTCGCAGTACGCGCCGCGCGGCCGCCGAAAATCAAGAACGGCCGTGGCTCCTGGCCCTCCCTTCCCTTGCCTATGCCGCCACGATCATTGCCTTTGTGCGTTATGTCTTTTTCCAGCTTCCGGAGGTGTTGGATATCGCCGATAAGATACGCGGTGTGGAAAGAAGTAGAGAACTATTTATTGGCCTGTTGGGTGAGGCATTTCGAGCGGAAACCGTGCGGCCGGCCTGGCTGCTGTTTGTCGCTCTGGCTGCTGCTTCCATCCTGTTGGCCATTATTTTTAACCACTTTATGCGAACCTCCGATAACGCCGGGTACCAGGCGAAATTTACAGGCATCTGGCTGTTCCTGGCCACCGGCATGGGACTGCTGGTTCTTACCTACCGGGAAATTGGAGACGCTTATGCCGAAGCCTTCGAGAACGGCACAGATCCCGGCATCTGGCCGCAGCTGATTATGCTCACATCCGGAGTCGTCTTATTGATTATTGGTTGGAAAGTGTGGCGCGGCATTGAAAACAGCGAGTCAACTCTTGGCGTTATCCTGCGCATCCTGGGCACGTCCGCCCTGCTCATCGGCGCTGTACTTCTGATCATGCAGATACCGACCATTGTCGCGTCGGGCGATGAAGATATGTGGCAGGGATTAAAGGTAACCATTTTCTTCTCGCTGGGTACCGTACCGTTCCAGTTGGCGATTGCCCTGCTGCTCGCTGTGCTGCTAAACCAAAAAATGAAGGGATCGGCCGCTCTGCGTATGGTATTTTTCCTGCCCTATGTGACGCCGATGGTGGCCAGTGCGGCCGTCTTTAAACAGATGTTTTCCAGCCGTGCGACATCGCCGGCTAACCAGATTGTTACTGCTCTGGGCGCAGAACCGCAGCTGTGGCTGCGTGAACCTGACGGCATATTCTCCATCCTGGCCAACGGGATAGGGCTGAATATTCCCGCTTGGGCTGCCGGCCCCAGCCTGGCGCTGATGGTCATTATCTTTCATTCAATCTGGACTTATGTCGGCTATAACGTCGTCATCTATCTGGCAGGTCTGGTCAATATCCCCAAGGAGCTGCACGAAGCAGCTGAAATTGACGGCGCCAGCAAATGGCAGGCCTTCCAGCACGTTACTTTCCCTCTATTGTCGCCCACCACATATTTCCTATCCCTTATCGCCATTATCGGCACATTCAAAGCGTTCAACACGATCTGGGTGATGCGGGATGGCGCGGCACTAGGCACAACGGATCCATTTAGTGTTGTCATCTTTGCCGAATTCTTTGAGAAAACGCGTTATGGTTATGCTTCTGCCCTTGCTTTTATCTTGTTTGGGATCATCATCACGCTCACTCTCGTAAACAATCGAATTCAAGGTTCACGAGTGTTTTATGGCTAGTTCAACATCCTCCACCGACGGGTTGAGTATGAACCGCGACCGCGTGATAGGACGCATCGCAACGTATACGATCTTGATTTTCGGTGCGGTAATCGCGCTGGCTCCATTTCTGTGGATGATCTCCACGTCTTTTATGTCCCTTGGCGAGGCGACTGGCCTTACGCTCATCCCCTCTACGCTGCATTTTGAAAACTACGCGATCGCCTGGGAGCGCGGCAATTTCACCGAATATTTCGTGAACAGCGTCCTTATAACAGTGATTACGCTGCTTGGCGAGATGACATTCAGCATCATGGCCGCCTATGCCTTTGCACGCATCAAGTTTCCAGGCCGTGATGTTCTATTCGGGCTGCTCTTGGCCACGATCATGATACCGGCGATGGTCATTATTATCCCCAATTTCCTGACGGTAACCTGGCTCGGCCGTATTGGCCCCATCCCCTGGCTCAACAACTGGCCGGCGTTGACTATCCCGTTTATGGGCAGCGTCTTCTCAATTTTCCTGCTGCGCCAATTTTTCGCACAAATACCTGATGAGCTGTACGATGCGGCGCGCATTGACGGCGCCGGCCACATGCGCTTCTTGGTTCAGATAGTTATCCCGCTGTCAAAAGCGCCGATCCTGGTCATCGTCGTGTTATCATTTATTGGCGCCTGGAACTCCCTGGCCTGGCCATTGCTTGTAACCAGTTCCCCCGAATGGCGCCCGATATCGGTCGGTCTGCTCAATTTTGTCGATGACGCGGGACAGGAACTGCATTTGATGATGGCCGGTGCCGTCATCACGATTATCCCGATATTGATTCTATACTTTTTCACGCAGCGTCAGTTCACTGAAAGCATTGCACGCAGTGGGCTTAAGGGCTGATAGGACCGGCAGGAGGTGATGTCTATTGTAAGTAGAGAAGTTCGATAATTTACATCCGTATGTAAAACCACCAAAAGACATAAATCGAAGGAGAAGATAGATGTCAAAACACAAATTACCGATAATCCTATTGTTCATCTTATTGATCTCTCTAGCGCTGGTTGGCTGCCAGGGCCAGGTGCAGCAAGCCGTCGAAGAGGCTGCGCCGACTGTCGCCGCCGCTGTTGAGGAAGTTGCCCCGACGGTCGAAGCGGCTGTCGAAGAAGCCATGGAACCGACTGCAGAGCCTACTGAAGAGCCCGCAGCAGAACCTACTGAAGAGCCTGCAGCAGAGCCTACCGAAGAGCCCGCAGCGGAACCCACTGAGGCGGCCGCCGAAGAAGAAATGGCCATGGAAGTTCCCGACCTCAGCGGAGTTGAGATCGATTTCTGGCATGTGTGGGGTACCGGAAGCGCCAGCGAAGGGCTGCAGGCCATTGTTGACGAGTTCAACAGCACCAACCCATATGGCTTCACGGTTAATCCCGTTGACCAGGGCAACCAGGGCGATCTGGAAGAAGCAGTCAACGCCGCTATCGCCTCCGGCGATCTGCCGAATGTAACACCCGGTTTTGCCAACAGTCTCGCAAATTGGCACTCCGTGGGCGTGATCAAACCGGTCAATGAATACCTCGACAATCCCGATCTGACCATTGACGTAAGCGATCTTTACGAAGGTCCCTACGGACAGGGCACGCTGCCCGATGGTTCGCAGATAGGTATCCCGATCCACCAGTCAGCCAACGTACTCACGTGGAACAAGACCTGGGCAGAGGAATTGGGATTTGATGCCCCTCCGGCGACAGCGGCCGAATTCAAGGAGCAGGCCTGCGCGGCGACCGAAGCCAACGCCACTGACGATGATCCTGACAATGACGGTACCGGCGGCCTGGTTTACTATCCCGGCGCGTCCAATATCGCCTCCTGGGTCTACGCCTTCGGCGGGGACATCGTCAATGAGACTGGCGATGGATATGACCTGAATTCGCAAACGATGCTGGATGTGGCCATGTTCTTGAAAGATCTTCAGGACAGTGGCTGTACCTTCGCTACCGATAGCTACCCGAATCCGGAATTCGCAACTCGTAAAGCGATGTTCACGATGACTTCGACAGCCGGTATTCCGTTCCAGCTGGCAGCTTTTGAAGACGCCGGCAATGATGACGAGTGGCTCCTGATCCCCTTTGTGGGTCCGGACGGCAACCAGGCTGTGAATGCCTTTGGACAGTTAATCGGAATCGTCAACACTTCGGAAGAAGAGGACCTGGCAAGCTGGTTGTGGATTCGCCACTTCACGTCGCCTGAAATCCAGGCCCAGTGGATCGAAGCCAGCGCCTATTTCCCGTCGCAGCGAGCAACGGTTCCGTTAATCGCAGATTACGCAGCTGCAAATCCTCTCTGGAATCAGGGGCTTGAATTGAGCGCATTGGGCAAATCTGAGCCCAACATACCGGCTCATGGCTCTGTTCGTGGTGCGATTGAGGACGCTTTCTTCGCCATTGCCGAGGCCAATGATGAAGCGGCCGTGCAGGTCATTCTCGATGAGCTGCAGGTTACGGCTCAGGAATTAGTGGACGAAATCCAATAATATCGAAACACCCCCACTCTGAGTGAGTCGGGGTGTCGATGGTAACTATCCCACAGGTCTTGCCCTTTCGCGGGCAAGATCTGTGGGTTTTTCGTTTTCAGGTGAGCTCGCTGCGTGCTCAATTGCCTTGTGCCAGGCGATAATAAACGCTGTTTGTGCGTAGATCCTGCTTGAACTGCCGCAGCCGCGTCTCTTCGTCAATCAGCACAAATTCTATTCCGGCGATCTCCGCATAATCTTCAAGCTGCTCCACCGTCACAGCCTGGCTAAACCCCGTATGGTGCGCCCCCCCGGCCAATATCCAGGCCGCGGCTCCCACCTTCAAATCGGGATGGGGCACCCACATCGTACGCGCGACCGGCAGCTTTGGCAGCGGTGCGTCCGGCGGCACCACGTCGACCGTGTTCACCAGCAGCCGGAAACGGTCGCCCATATCAACAAGGGTCGCGTTCAGGCCCGGTCCGCCTGGCGTATTGAATACCAGGCGCACCGGATCCGCCTTTCCGCCAATGCCCAGCGGGTGGATCTCAACATTCGGTTTGCCTTCAGCAATTGAAGGGCAAATTTCTAGCATATGCGCGCCCAGCACCTTCATGTTTCCCGGCTCAAAGTGATAGGTGTAATCTTCCATGAAGGAGGTACCGCCATCCCGTCCCGCCGCCATCACTTTCATGGTACGCACGAGGGCGGACGTTTTCCAATCACCTTCCGCGCCAAAACCATAGCCATCGGCCATCAGGCGCTGCACGGCGATGCCCGGCAGCTGCTTCAATCCGGACAGGTTTTCAAACGTGGTGGTAAAAGCCTTGAAGCCGCCTTCCTCGAGGAAAGCGCGCATGCCCAGTTCGATCCGCGCCGCATCGCGCAGTGAATCGCGGCGCGAGCCGCCCTTTTGCAGCTTTGGAGCCAGGTCATACTCGGCTTCATAGACCGCCACGAGATCGTCGACCGCATGACCTGTGATGCCATCGACATACTTAACCAGGTCGCCCAGGCCATAGCCATTGACCGCGTAGCCCAGCCGCAGTTGAGCCTCGACCTTGTCCCCTTCAGTAACAGCCACCTGGCGCATATTGTCGCCAAAACGGGCGATTTTGAGATGCTGCGCGTCATCCCAGGCGACGGCCGTCCGCAGCCAGGAATCCAAGCGAGCCAGGACTTCTTCATCCTGCCAATGCCCGACAACTACCTTTCGAGCCAAATTCATACGCGTGACCATGAAACCAAATTCACGGCCCCCGTGCGCTGACTGGTTCAAGTTCATGAAATCCATATCAATTGTCGCCCAGGGAATATCGCGATTGAACTGGGTATGCAGATGAACAAACGGCTTCTGCAAAGAACGCAGCCCGTGAATCCACATCTTTGCCGGCGAAAAAGTATGCATCCAGGCAATGAGCCCGACGCAGTTTGGGTCACTGTTCGCTTCTTGCACCAGATTGAATATCGCTTCCGGCGATTTCAGGACTGGCTTGAATACAACCGGGATCGGTAGTTTGCCCGAGGCGTTCAACCCCTCGATGATGGCTGTGGAATCACTCGCCACCTGCAGCAGCACCTCTTCTCCGTAAAGTTCCTGGCTGCCCGTGACAAACCAGGCTTCCTTTGATTCATATGCTTTCATAACAACACTTCCTCCAACCATAACATGCAAGATTTCATTCAACTTTATCGACCTCGGAGTTTCTCTACACCGCCTTCCAGGGCACCCATCATTCCAAGAACTCCGAAGTATTTATTCAGGCTTTGAACACAGGCGTATCGACTGCTCAACTACTGCCCGTACACGTTCTGGTAGCGGTCATACAGCTTGTCGATATCTTCCGGCGCAATCGGCAGCGGTTCACCAAGCTGGTAAGCAAGCAGCATGATCGCCGCGTTGTCCTCGGTCATAATGGCCGCTTTCACCGCTTTTTCGGCCGAAGGGCCCACGGCAAAAACGCCATGGTTAACCAGCAGACAGGATGGGCTGCGGCTGTCTTTCAGCTCCTCGACCACACGCCTGCCTATCTCCTCACCGCCAATCAAGGCAAAGCCGCCGCAGGGTATCTCACCGCCAAACTCGTCGCCCATCGCCGTGGTGTGGCAGGGAATAGAACGGCCGACGACGGCAAACGCTGTCGCATAGCGTGAGTGAGTATGCACAATGCCATACACATGCGGCATATTGCGGTAAATGTAACAATGTGAAGCCGTATCCGACGACGCCTTATAATCCCCTTCAACATGCTTGCCGTCGATATCCACAACAACCATACTTTCCGGCGTCAAATGCTCAAAGCGAACGCCGCTTGGCTTAATCACGACCAGGTTCGTCTCAGGATCACGCGCGCTGACATTGCCGCTGGTCCAGGCAACCAGATTATTTTTGGGCAGTTCAAGGTTCAGTTGTACAAGTTCTTCTTTTATTTCTTCAAGCATGTAAGAGCCTCTCTCTTTCTAGTTCAGCGTATCCACGGCCGCTCTTTCAATGACAAGTCCTTTCTTGTAGCGTTCCATGAACGCCGCAAAACCTGCGACATCCACCGGGTCAGGAGCCACTGTCTTTCCGCCTTCGCCCGCGAAAACCCTGTCCGCAAGATAGCCTTCCAGCGGTTCATCCGCGGCCTTATTCAACATATAGGCGGCAAGCAAGGCAATACCCCATGCCCCTCCTTCACCGGCAGTTTCCATCACCGCCACAGGCACATTCATCGCCGCGGCCATCATCTTTTGTCCCACTTCTGGTGTTTTAAAGAAACCGCCGTGCCCGAGCACCTGGTCAATGGTCACCTGCTCCTGGTTAAACAGGATATCCAGCCCGATCCTCAATGCACCGAGCGATGCAAAAAGATGCGTACGCATGAAGTTCGACAGCGTGAAAATGCTTTCCGGTTTACGAACGAACAGCGGCCGCCCCTGCTCAAAGTGCGTGATATGTTCGCCGGAAAGATAAGGATACACCAGGAGCCCGCTGCCATCGGGGTCGCCCTCGAGTGCCGTTTGATAAAGCATTTCAAACAGGCCGGACTCACTGATTTCCACGCCAAGTTTATCGCTGAACTCCCGGAAAAGCCCGATCCAGGCGTTGAGATCGGATGTGCAGTTGTTACTGTGGACCATGGCTACGGGACTGCCTGCCGGCGTCGTTACCATATCGATCTCGGGGTATACTTTCGAGAGCGCTTTTTCCAATACGATCATGGCGAAGACAGATGTTCCCGCGGAAACATTGCCGGTTCGCTCGGCGACGCTGTTGGTCGCCACCATACCGGTGCCCGCATCGCCCTCAGGTGGGCAGAGTGGAATGCCCGCCTGCAGCTTTCCCGTCGGATCGAGCAGCTTTGCGCCTTCTTCAGTGAGATTACCTGCCGCTTCTCCTGCAGAAAGGACTTGAGGTAGGATATCCTGCAGCTTCCACGGAACAGTTCCCGCTTCGAGAAGATCGTTGAACTGCTCAAGCATGCGCTCATCATAGTTGTTCGTCCTGCTGTCGATGGGGAACATGCCTGATGCTTCGCCAATGCCCATCACTTTCTGCCCGGTCAGCTTCCAATGGACATAGCCGGCCAGCGTCGTCAGGAAGCTGATATCCCTGACATGCGACTCCGTATTCAATATCGCCTGATAGAGGTGAGCGATACTCCAGCGCTGCGGGATGTTGAATTGGAACAGCTCCGTGAGTTCTCCCACGGCCTGACCGGTTATGTTATTGCGCCATGTACGAAATGGGGCTAATAGATTGCCATCTTTATCGAACGGCAAGTATCCATGCATCATGCCGCTGAAACCGATAGCGCCGATTTGTTGAAGCGAGGTACCGTACTGCTCCAAAACATCATTATAGAGTTCACGGTAACTTTCCTGGAGGCCCTTCCAGACACTTTCGAGGCTGTATGTCCAGATGCCGTCTTCGTATTGGTTTTCCCAACTATGACCGCCCGATGCGATTGGCGCGTGATCCTCACCGATCAACACTGCCTTAATGCGAGTCGACCCGAACTCGATGCCGAGCACGGTCTTGCCACTTTCAATTGCTTCTGGGATTGTGTTCATTTTCCTTATTCCCTTTTCCTTTCTGATCCATACATTATTGCCGGACTTTTAAATCACACGCTTTTCGCTTCTAAGGGCTGCATTGTGCAATCAACCAGCAGGTGTTAGCATTAATGGTAATGCGATCACGTCTGCTTCTGATTCTCCTCGTATTTCTTCCTGCTTGCCAGGCTATTCCAGGTTTTTTCGGCGCGATTGCTCCTTCATCGCCATCTACCCTAAACACAATCACTTACGATGTAAACCAGACAATCACGCTAAAAAACGACGGGCCTGAGCAGCCCGAAAAACATAACCTGTGGGTTGCCTTAATTGGCGACCAATCTCCTTACCAGAGCGTGCTGTCGCGCGACATTCAACCCTCAGGCTACGTCATCGCCACAGACGAATACGGCAACCATTACGCCGAATTTGACCTGAGGGATGTGAAGCCCGGAGAAAGCGTTGACATCAATATCACCTACGAGATCGCAGTTAATGAATTGGCTTACGATCTGGGTGAGTGCGAAGGCGATCTGCCTGACCAGTTCAACCAGGCGGAGCTGCACATTGAGTCCAATAACCCGCAAATCATCGCTCTGGCGCAAGAGCTGGCGGCTCCAGATCAAACCGCATGCGAAAATGCCAGATCTTTCTACGACTATATTGGGAGCACGCTCACCTATAGTTACAACGGCAATGATTGGGGCGCGCAGGCCGCTTTGGGCGAAATGGGCGCCGACTGCACGGAATATTCATCATTGTTAATTGCTCTGAGCAGGGCTTCTGCTATCCCCGCTCGCTACGTCGAAGGGCTGCTGTTCCTGGAGGACAACGGTTCTGAAGCTGCCCGCCAGGAACATGCCTGGGTAGAACTGTTTTTGCCGGGTATGGGTTGGGTACCCGTCGACCCTACCTTAGGCCGTTCCACGCTCTCCAGGGAGCTGCATTTTGCCCGATATTCGCCAAACCACATTATTGTTACGAACGGCCGAAACCCGTCCACCCTGCGCGGCGCCAGCTATTGGAGCCACCTCTATTGGCCCGGCGACAGCACCATCATACGCGTTGAGGACGCGAACTGGACCATCACCCCGCATAATAGCTCCGCTCCATCCTGATCACGGCTCACTTGATCCGTTTCTGCATCACCACATGCATGGATACGGAGACGACAATGATCAAACCATAAATCAGTTCTGTCCAGAATCCGGTCAGGCCGATAGCCACGATGCCCGCATTGATCGCGCCAATGATATAGCTGCCCAGGAACGAACCCAGGATGGTGCCCGTGCCGCCAAATACTGATGTACCGCCAAGAAAGACGGAAGCCAACGTGGACAACAGATAACCTTCGCCCAACGACGGCCAGAAAAAGGACACCTGCAGGCTGGCCAGAACACCGGCAAAGGCCGCGGCCAGACCCATCATAATAAAGACCGCCAGGCGCGTGCGGTTTACGTTCACGCCCATTAACCTGGCGCTTTTTTCATTATCGCCGATCAGGTAAATATGTGCGCCAAGCCGGGTACGGTTCAGAATTACCCAACACAAAATGGCGATGGCGATTGACCACCAGAACTGGTTCGGTATCTTGCCGATGGTTCTGCCGACCAGAAGTTCGTAAACAAAGCTCTCCCTGGCCGCGATTAATGTCGCGCCTTTGCCTTCCAAAAGCACCAGCGATAGCCCGCGTAAGAAGAACTGCGTACCGATCGTGGCCACCAAGGATGGAATGCCGATGCCAACGACGAGTGCGCCGTTCAGAATGCCTGAAGCAACTCCGGCTGTCAGGGCGGCCAGAAGCGCCAGCGCAACATTTCCCGTTGGTTCAAATACGAAAATAAAGGCGACCATACCAATGGCCATGATAGATGGGAAGGACAGGTCCATCTCACCGGCGATAATGACCATCGTCAGGGGCAGCGCCATAATGGCGAAGAATGGTGTTGTGGCCATAAACGCGTAGTAAATCTGGGGCGACAGGAAAGTCTGCGGGGCGGCAAGGATGAAGAATAACCAGAGCCCAAAGAAGACAAGAATCATGCCTAACTGCGTGGCATTGCTGCGCAGGAAATTTTTCCAGCTAAACGGCGCTTGCTGTGGCACAACGACAGCGCTTGTTCCGGAGAGATCTTCTGTTTCAGAACTCATAATGTCAATACCTCAAATAATTGTTGCATGTGCCGGGAGGCAGGCCAGCTAATCCAGGCTTCCGGTCTCAGCCACGTGATACATCTTGTCCATCAGGTCATCCAGACTGATGTCGGCCGTATTAAATTCTCCGGCGACCATGCCTCGATCGAGGACAACAACACGATCGGCCACCGAATAAACATGAAAAATATTGTGATCAATAAACACGGCCGATTTGCCCACGTCTTTGATGTGTCGCACAAAATCGAGCAGTTTGCGTGTCTCCTTCAGCGATAGACCCATCGTCGGCTCGTCCAGAACGATGATCTCTGCGTCAAAATACAGAGCGCGCACAATAGCGACGCCCTGTTTCTCTCCACCAGAGAATGTCTCAATAGCCGAATCAGGGCTCACAGCACTGGACGTGAAACCCATCGATTCCGTCATCAGGCGGCCTGTCTCCGCCTTCATCTTCTTCACATCCAACAAGCCAAGCGGGGTTGTCAATTCACGCCCCAAAAAGATATTGCGCCACAGTGTTTGCAGTTCGGCCAATGCGCGTTCCTGGTAGACCGTTTCGATGCCCAGGCTGCGCGCCATAGGAACGGTAAGTGACTCGATTTTCTTACCGTCAATGTACAGCTCGCCGGAACTGGGCTGGTGGTAGCCGGTCAGAATCTTGATCAGGGTTGACTTGCCAGCCCCATTATCCCCCAACAAGCCAACCACTTCATTTTGTCCAAGCTGGAAGTCGACGTTGCGCAGCGACTGCACCTCTCCAAAGTTCTTGGAAACATTGCGCAGTTCGATTCTATACGAAGGTTCCATAATCTCTCTCCACTGGCGAGGGAAAAAGGACGGATTGCCCGGACCTCTTTCCCTCGCGAAATCGCTTCAAGACAAACGGCATTCGCCGTCTGCTAAAAACTCATCTAGCGAATCTGCTGATTGACCAGGTCGGCCAGCAGTTCCACGTTGCCGGCATGGGCAAACCCGGCGCCGGTGTCAATGTGCAGTCCCGTAAAGAGATAATTATGCGTCAGGCAGATCTGCAAGATTGGCAGATACCCCTGCAGCCACTGCTGCTGGTCGATCACCAGGTCCGTCCAACCGCCGCGAATTGCTTCCACTGTTGCCGGGTTGAGATCAAACCCGGCTCCAATCACATCATCCGGCCCCAGTCCCGCGGCTTCAAAGTAACTTTGCTGCGTTCCGGTCAATGCGCCATGATCCGTTACAACAAGCTTAATTTCCGGATTGGCCGACATCTGAGCTACAAAAGTCGGAATGCCTGCTGCGGCATCCGCATTAGTCGCATCATCGATCTCCTGATATATGACGGTTAAGCCCGCCTCTTCCAGGGCATCGATCACACCCTTAGTGCGTTCTCCGCGACCAGCCTGTGCCAACAAGCCCCAAACGAATGCTTCATCACCCGCAGCAAGGCCGAAGCGGCTTACTGCTTCAGCACCCAGCGCATAGCCGGCCGAGTACAACTCTGCACCAACGTAACCAAAACCGTTGGAGGCGTACTTTTCTTCAAGTCGCGGCAAGGTCGTGTTCTGGCTGGTTACGATAATGCCTTGTGCCTCGGCATCATCTACAACAGCTTCGAAGGCGTCATCCCCGGGGTGACCCATAATGGCGATCCCATCCGGCTGGGTCGCCGCTGCTTCTGCAAACTGCGTCACCATCTGTTCCGGATTCCAATTTGACCAGACATATTCAACATTTGGACCCAGATCCGCTTCAGCAGCCATCGCCCCATTGGCCACGACCTGTGCAAACGGACCTCCGGGAGGGCCACCGGGGAAGAAGACAATATCCGTGCCGCTGCACCATTTGCCGTCTTGCGCCGGCGCTGCGCCTTCCGTTTCGCCGGGTTCTTCGGCCACTTCCGCGGCCGGTTCTTCGACAACCTCTTCGGTGGGTTCTTCCGCGACCTCTTCGGCCGGTTCTTCAACCACTGCCTCGGTCGGTTCTTCGACAGCTTGTTCTTCAGCAGGTGCTGCTTCTTCAGCCGGCGCCGCTTCTTCAACGGTCGCCTGTTGGGCCGCTCCGCCGCAGGCAACCAGCATCATGCCGAAAACCAGAAGGGCAATTATCAAAACGCTATATTTTTTCATTTTTCTCTCC
>JBJYWZ010000259.1:0-3213 GCA_046259725.1 Promineifilaceae bacterium (SeqCode)
CAATGTTGAGCGGATATTTCTGAGCCAGCTCAGGATTGTTGTCCGGGTTCTCGCGCGCCGGAACATAGTCAGGCAACGGATCAAGAGCCTCACCCGGCTGATACCCCTCGTACATCTGCCGGAACGGACCGGCCACGAAGTTCGTCGCGTTTACGATCAGGAAATTGCACTTCCCGGTGGACGTGGGGAAGTTGCCTTCACGATGAGGGGCACGATCGTCTTTCGTGCCTACCGTCAGCCGCGCGAAACCGTGCTTGCGCATGTAGTCCAAATCAATCCCGTCGCAGGCGGGCGAATCCCAGTCCACATAGTTTTCCAGGCATTCGCTGTCGGACCATTTGAAGTTCTCGTCCTCATAGCCCATCCGCGCGGCCAAGCGGCGGAAGATCTCGTTGTTGGGAATCGCCTCGCCCGGGCTCTCGACGCATTTCGCGTTGTAGGTCAGATACAGGTGCCCCCAAGACAGGATCATATCTTCCATCTCGGCGCCCATTGAGGCGGGGAGCACGATGTCGGCGTAAGACGCCGTATCGGAGATGAAGTGCTCGGCGCTGACCATGAACAAGTCCTCCCGCATGAGCCCTTTCACGATCTTGTCCGTCTCCGGAGCCTGGGTGACTGGATTGGAGTTCCAGCACATCATCGACTTGATCGGCGGATCCAGCGGGATCTCGCCCGTGAGAGCCCGTCCAATCTGGAGGTTGTTGATCACGCGCGTGCCTTCGGGGATCAGATCCGGGCGGCAGATAACATCGAATTTGTAGGGATGCTCCCAGACCGGGAATTGCGTGACGCCGCCCCCGACATGACGCCAAGCGCCCGTCAGCGCGGGTATGCAGGTGACGGCGCGGATCGTTTGACCGCCGCCGTAATGGCGCTCCAGCGCGACACCCATCCGGATGCCGGCCGGCTGCGTCGTAGCCAGCTCCCGCGCGAGCTTCTTGATGTCCTCGGCTGGAATTCCGGTGATCGTTTCGGCCCACTCGGGCGTGCGTGAGGCCGCACGTTCGCGGAGTGCCTCATATCCGATGGTGTAGTTATCGACATAATCCTGATCGACTAGACCCTGATCGATAATCGAGTTTATCACCGCCATCGCGAGGGCACTGTCGGTGCCCGGCTTCGGGCAAATGTGCCAGTCGGCTTCCTTGGCGGTGCGGGACGTGTAGGCATCGATGACGACGACCTTGGCACCACGCTTCTGCGCATCCTTCACGATAGCCCAATGATGGAGATTGGTGCTGACGCTGTTGCAGGCCCAGATGACAATGTACTTCGAGTGAATGTAGCTCTCAGGATCAAGTCCGGCTGTTGCTCCGACAGTCAGCAGCCAAGCCGTGCACGAACCTTCGCCGCAGAACGTCCGCTCGGTGACCGTTGCTCCCATGCGGTTGAAGAACGCATCGCCACCATTGAGGCCGTGGACCAGTCCCTGGTGGCCCAGATAGCTGTAGGGAACGATGGCTTGCGGGCCATACTCGTCGATGATGTCTTTCCAGCGCGAGACGATCGTATCGAGCGCTTCATCCCAAGATATACGTTCGAACTGTTTGGACCCCTTTGGTCCGACGCGCTTTAGCGGATAGAGCAAGCGGTCCGGGTGGTAGTGGCGCTTCTCATAATCTTTCAGCTTCACGCAGAGACCGCCGCGCGTCATGGGATGATCTGGGTTGCCGCGTACGCTTTTCAGCTTGCCGTTCTCGACCTCGAAGAGCATCGCACACGTATCCGGACAGTCGTGCGGGCAAGCACCAAAAGACGTGGTCGTCGCAATACGCTCGTTCATAGGGGTTCCCTTCCACAACGGATTGCCGCTGGCGGCTCTGGAATGACTTCTTCAGCTCTTTGTGGGCGCATTGATCGAAGCGTACAACGGGCCATCGAGTAAGAAAAGCCAATGGATTCTGAAGCAGATGCAGTCCCTTATGAGGTGGCGCTTGGGCCCAAAGCCAAGAGAGGTGCTCAGTCTTGCGCTTTTTCAACCTACGCCCGGCGCTACCGGTTTCGTTTTCAGCCTGGACGAGGGGCTCGATCCAGCCCGCTTGAAGACCCCACCCCTGCTTGTGGGGCGAAGCGGTCACGGGAGATCGGGCAAGGCGCGTCCGCTTAGGCTCTCAATTCAAGCGTCCACACTTTTAGAGCAGGAACCCTGCATCAAACGCGCGCCCAGGCTTCCTTCAGGCCGTCGTAAAGGATCCGTGCACTCCTGTTGAATTCGGGAAGCGCGCTCGCAACGCGTTCATCGAGTTGCCCGACGGCGCCGGCTCCTAGGGCCTTTTCCAGCGCTTGCGCATATTCGGGTATCTCGGCCCAATCTTTGACGGTCTGCGCAATGACCTCGACGTGGAACTGCATGCCGTAAGCGTGGTCGCCATAACGAAACGCTTGGACCGGGCACACCTCGGATTCCGCAAGGATCGTGGCACCAGGCGGCAGCTCGAGAACCGCAGCGCTGTGCCATTGAAGGACAGGAAGTGGATCAGCTATGCCGGCCATGGCCGGATCGGCCTTCCCCGCTGCGCTTTTCGACACGGTCAGAACGCCAATCTCTGCAGGCTCGGCGAGACCGACGCGGCCACCCAGCGCATCGGCGAGAAGCTGATGGCCAAGGCAGATGCCCAAGTAGGGGCGCCCCATGTTCACCACGAAGCGCTTGATTGCCTCCTTTTCGGATCGCAGCCACTCGTACTGGTCTTCCTGCCACACATCCTGCGGCCCGCCCATGACCACCATGAGGTCAAACGGTGCAAGGTCGGGAATAGGCTCACCCTCATCGAGTTCGACAGTCGTAAGGGCGACGCCGTCTTCACGAAAGAAGTCGGTGAAGACTCCTGG
The DNA here is from genome assembly GCA_046259725.1 of Promineifilaceae bacterium (SeqCode). Taxonomy (GTDB): domain Bacteria; phylum Chloroflexota; class Anaerolineae; order Promineifilales; family Promineifilaceae; genus JAACFF01. The sequence continues at coordinate 2,836 of JBJYWZ010000259.1, forward strand.
ATGTTCGACGGCAGCATGTTGAAATACGACGGCATTTGCCGGGGCACGTGACTGAGACCGCATTGGGCTAAGGCTCCTTGGCAAAACAGGCTCAGCATCCCTCGACGCCGCGATCCAGTCCAGTCGATTGCTGATGCAACCGGCCAAGGCGGCTTTCTTTCCACAAGATCCATTCGATCAAACTTAGATCAGTCGTCAGTGTCCGCGATGTGCGGTAACGACACGGAGCAGCCACTAGGCCAGGTCCCGAGCGGCGAGTGGCCGTACCCGCTGACGATCTGCTACCTTGATCGCCATTAGATTGAAAAAGGGGGGAACCGCTAATGGCCTATGACGCGTGGTTACGGGGCTGCTTCGCACTCGAGGACAGGAACTTTG
>JBJYWZ010000260.1:0-2056 GCA_046259725.1 Promineifilaceae bacterium (SeqCode)
TTCTGCAGATGTCGTAACTGGCTGGCCGCTCTGCGCATCTTGCGAACGCTCCATTGGGTAAGGGTGACCTGACCCGCTAGATCTCAAACCCGTAGCCTGCGTAGGGTAAGGGTCAGCAAAATATACGCCGCGCGCCAAGCTGGTGTCCTCTTTATGTGGCAAACTAAGAGCATGAAAGCACTTTTGGATAACTGGAGCAGCGAAATGACGACTCATATTCAACCGCAAAATATAGCAACCGCGCAAGCAAGCATCGACCTGCCACGGCCGTCAACGATCGCCGTGATCGCCGGCCTTTTTTGGGCCGCGCTGCTTGTGCTGACTTCACTGCCGCTTCTGGTGGCCGGGGGCTTGTGGCTGTTGGGCATGGGTCTGGCCCTGCTCGGTTACGCCGTGGTGTCCGTTCGTCGCTTTCAAACGGCCGTGTGGGACACGGCCATTATTGGCCAGGGATTGGGCCTGCTGGGTATGGCCTTGCTCTTCGGCGCTTCACTCCTGGGATAAGTAACGGGATCGAATATAATTTTGAACCCTGGTTCGAAGGTGAAGTTTTCCGCATAGGCAGCGGTCTCCTTTCTCCCCACAGGCCCATTTGTATCGGAGCAGCCCCATCGCATTGCGATGGGGCATTTTTTTATCTGGCCGAAACGCTGTGCTCGCGCAACCAGCCAGCAATTTCATTCAAAGCCAATCCTCCCTCTGCCACGCGTAAAGTGAATGCCGCCATCTCTTCATTGCTCGTCTGCAGCTGCTTGCCATTTTGACGCAGAAATAGTCCGGCGGCGGTAATGCCAGTGCGTTTGTTTCCGTCCACGAAAGGATGGTTAAGAATAAGTGACTGCATTAATGCGGCCGCCTTGTCGAAGAGAGTGGGGTAGAGCTCCTGCCCGTCAAAAGTCGCCCTTGGTCGGGCAACGGCCGAAGCCAGGAGGCCGATGTCGCGAATGCCGTAGCTTCCCCCCGTAGTGCTGATCAGGCGAGCATGAATGAAAAGCACCTGCTGCGGTGTCAGGTAGTGGGTCAAGACAGCAGGGCCTACTGGGCCAGAGTTTCCAGCGCGGGCTTATACTGCTCGATGAAGTCGGCAACCTGTTGAGCAAACGTTTCATTGATGCCCGCCAATGACGATTCCGCAACCTTTATAATAATCTCCTGCCGTTCAGGATCTACTTCAACGGAGACTTCACTCCCTTCCTGCAAACTCAACGCCTGAATCGATTCTTTCGGCAGCGAAACCACAAGACTGTTGCCCGCTTTAAATACTTTACGAACCATTCTATCTTCACCAAACCTGTTATAACAACGTCATTACAATACAGTTTACAGAGCGCTGCCACTCACGTCAAGATTCCCACTCCACATTCCGCACTCCACACTCCAAATTCCACTTACGGCCACATCCAACATCCGAAATCCGAAATCCGACATCCCTAAATTCCATCTCTCAAAAACGGGCACGTCATACAATGCCCGCCGCCGCGGCCGCGGCCCAGTTCAAAGCCGTCGATCTCCAGCACCTCGATGCCCGCGTCGCGGAAAGCCTGGTTGGTGTGCGTATTCTTGCGGTAGGCGATGACCACGCCCGGCTCCAGAGCCACCACGTTGTTGCCGTCGTCCCACTGCTCGCGCGCCTGGCGGTACTCGTCGCCGCCAGTGGGGATGACGCGCAGCTGCTTGCACTGCAGGGCGTCGGCCACGGCCGACAGGAAGCTCTGCTCTTCCCTGATGTCGAAAGACCAGGCCGTGTCACCGGGGCGCAGGCTGAAGGCCTTAATCTGCTCCACGATCTTGGGGTAGATGGTCACCGCGTCGCGGTCGAGCATGGTGAAGACGGTGTCCAGGTGCATGTGCGCGCGATCGCGCGTCATCCGGCAGGCGATCACGCGTTCCGCCGCGCCGCGCGCGAACAGCGTCTCCGCCAGGGCCTCGATCATCTGCGGGCTGGTGCGCTCGCTGATGCCCACGAGCACCGCCTTATTGCCGATCGGCATCACGTCGCCTCCTTCCAGCGAGGCGTGGCCGAAATCAAGCGCCTGGTAATCGTCCATACGGCCGT
>JBJYWZ010000261.1:0-4421 GCA_046259725.1 Promineifilaceae bacterium (SeqCode)
CCGATCTCAGCAACGACATGAACAGAAACTGGAACCACCGACCCCAAATCCGAAAACCGAAACCCCGCATCCGAAATCCCAAGGGAGTGTCTTATGCTCGCCAAACGAATCATCCCCTGTCTTGATGTTAAAAACGGCCGTGTGGTCAAAGGCGTCAATTTCGTCAATCTGCGCGATGCCGGCGATCCGGTTGAGCAGGCGCGCGTCTATGACGCGGCAGGCGCGGATGAATTGGTGTTCCTCGACATCACAGCCACGCATGAGGCGCGGCAAACGGTCATGCAAATGGCACGTGCCGTGGCTGATCAGGTGTTCATCCCCTTCACGGTCGGCGGCGGCATCCGCACCGTTGAGGACATGCGCGCCATCTTACGATCCGGCGCGGACAAGATCAGCGTCAATTCGGCGGCCGTTCGCAATCCCGACCTGATATCTCAGGGAGCGTGGGAATTCGGCAGCCAGGCTGTTGTCGTGGCCATTGATGCACGCCGCGATGCCGACGGCCGTGACAAATGGGAAGTTTATGTGCGCGGCGGTCGCGAACCAACCGGCATCGACGCGCTGGAGTGGGCCACCAGAGTCGAAAAATTGGGAGCCGGCGAGATTCTGCTTACCAGCATGGATGGAGACGGCACACAGGCAGGTTATGATGTCGCCTTAACGCGCGCAGTCGCTGATGCTGTCTCTATTCCCTTGATCGCTTCCGGCGGTGCAGGAACCGTGGAGCACTTTGCGCAGGTGCTGACTGAAGGCGGCGCGGACGCAGCCCTGGCCGCATCACTTTTTCATTACAAACAGCTCAGCGTGGCCGAGGTCAAGGAATATCTGGCCGAGCAAAACATCCCCGTTCGCCCGGTTGTGGCTGATTAGACGAGCATATCTGGAGAGTCTGTGTTATGAGTGCGGAGATAAGCATAGAGCTGCGTTACGACGACCGTGGTCTTATTCCGGCCGTCGTGCAGGACGCGGAAACGAAGCAGGTGCTCATGGTAGCCTGGATGAACGAAGAGGCACTGCGATTAACCCTGGAAACTGGTGAGGCGCACTTCTGGAGCCGCAGCAGAAAGACGCTCTGGCATAAGGGCGCGACTTCCAGCAATATTCAACGTGTGCGCGAGATTCGCGTTGACTGCGATGAGGATACGCTTCTGCTGCTGGTCGAGCCGGCCGGCCCTGCCTGCCATACCGGAGAAATCAGCTGCTTCTATAGAGAATTGGCATGACCCTGGCGAACGGCTTTTTAACAGATTAATGGATAAACAGATGAGTACAGAAATTGATGAGCTTTACCAGGTATTGTTGGATCGCAAAGAAAATCCGCGAGAAGGCTCCTATACGAGCCAATTGTTGGCCGATGAGGAAGAGATAGCCAAGAAAATCGGCGAAGAAGCGATTGAAATCGTTCTGGCTGCCGCCAGCCAGGGAAGAGAACGCATCATTGAAGAAACGGCCGATCTTGTTTACCACACGCTCGTGCTTCTTGTGGCCAATGATATCACCTGGGACGAGATAGTGGCGGAGCTGGCGCGCCGCCGAAGGTAAGGCGTCCGCCACCCGCCAACCAAACGTTTGCCGCCCGCTCTCACCCTGATGTACGATTCCCCAAAGGGTTAAAGAGCAGCCATTGTCTGACAAAGTCCTATCCTCCATCCTGGCCGCGGCGCCGGGAGTCATCACCGGCCTCTACTTGGGCCGCCTGCTGAGCGAGTTGGCCGCCGGCTTATGGCGGAGCACCCCTCTATGGGCGGCCGCGCTGATCACGCTTGCCTGCGTGCTCATCTGCTGGCGCCTGCTCGGCCGTTTCTCCGTGCAGCAAACATGGCCACTTCTATTCCTGCTTCTTTACGTCATCACACCTGAACTTAATTTGACGGCTGCCGGCCTCGTCGCTCTGTTCGTTCTCCTGGTTCTCTGGCAGACCAATGGCAATGCCCTGCCCCTGCCGTATGCGGTTTATCTGCTGCCGCTTCTTCTGCTGCTGTTCTGTTTCCTGCTCTATGTGCGAACGCTTGCGCCGGACATACTGACGGCAGATAACGGCGAATTCCAGGTTGTGGCCGCCAATCTGGGCGTTGCCCACCCACCCGGATTTCCACTCTATACGATGCTGGCGCACCTGATGACGCGTCTCCCAATCGGTTCAACACCGGCTTACCGCGTTAATCTCTTTTCGGCCGTGACAAGCACCCTGGCCCTGGCGGCCGTTTACGTCACCGTTTACAGGTTGACCAGGCGCTATCTGCCGTCTGCGGCCGCGGTCCTGGCTCTGGCCACGGCGACAACCTACTGGGCGCAGGCAACGACAGCCAATATCCGCAGCATGACGGCGCTGTTTACGGCCGTTATCTTCCTCACCCTTGTGCTCTTTTACCAGGCTTCGCTGCCGGCCGCGGCAGGAGAAGAAAAACGACACGCCGACCGCTATTTAATCCTCTGCGCTTTCTTCATGGGGCTGGGCGTGACGCATCACGCGTCGCTGGCTTTTCTCGGTCTCATATCCATTATCTTTATCCTGTTGGTCGACGGCAGCCTCTGGCGCACGCCTGGACGCTGGTGGCGTCCCGCTTTGGGCTTTCTGGCCGGTCTGCTGCCCCTGCTCTATCTGCCGCTGCGCGCCAATAGCGGTGTGCGCGGCGCTTCCCCGGCGCTGGCCACCATCAGCGGATTTCTGGAGCACGTACTGGCGACCGGGTTCAGCGGCGATCTCTTTGTCTACCTGGAACCGGCGCTCTTCATCGAACGACTCAAAATCATGGGCAATGTGCTCACGTTCCAGTTCTCGGCGTGGCTGGTGCTGCTTATCATCCTGTCACTGTTCCTGGTTTTGCGGCAGGAGTGGCGGCTGGCCCTTCTTTTCGCCGGTTTCGCCCTGCTCTTCACGCTGGTCACGGCGACCTACCGGGCGCCGCAGACGGTCGAGTATATGCTCCCGGCATACGTCGCGTTGGTGCTGCAGCTGGGCACGGCCGGCGGCGGCATCGCTGGCAGCGAGGAGATTAACTCACGAGCCTTCTGGCCGGCGCTGCGTTACGTTATGACAGCGCTGGTCATCGTCCTGGCAGCCAACCAACTGCTGCAGCGCTACCACAGCTATTCCTGGCTGAGCGATCAAGTCACGGCGCGCGACTATGCGAATGAACTGCTTGCGCAGTCGCCGGATGATGCGCTGATCCTGGCTAACTGGCACTGGGCTACGCCGCTCTGGTATTTGCAGGAGGTTGAAGGGGTGCGCAATGACGTGGAAGTTCGCTACGTCTTTCCCGAAGGAGAACCGTATGCACAGACCTGGGTCAGGCGCGTGACCGAGGGGCTGGCAGACGGCCGTGACGTGCTCACAACCAACTTTGACAAAGACACTTTCGCCGGGCTGCCACCTCCCGAGCCATTGGGCGATGCTTTCCTGTTCAGCCAGGAACCACGGACGCAGCTCCCGGAGGGCATGGTAGAACTGGACTTGCTGATGGGAGAAACCATTGATGTGCAGGGCTACCAGATTGAGAGGCAAGAATCGCCGCTCAGTGAAGAGACAGTTCTCACGCTGGCCTGGCAGCCACTGGGCGAGCTGGATTCCGCAATTTCGCTCTTCGCCCACCTTGTTGGCCCAGATGGCCAACTGGCCGGACAGGACGATGTACCGGCACAGGCCCAGCCGGAAGGCATCACGCTGAGCCAGCTGCGGCTGACCCCGTTCGCGGGCACGCAGCCGGGGCAGTACGAAATTCAAATTGGCGCTTATGGCCAGGAGCCGCTGCCGGCTCCAGATGGCTCCGCACGGACGCCTGTCGCCGCTATCCAACTGACGGTCGACGAATTCGCTCCGGCAACTGGTCACCCCCTGAATCGCCTGCTGGTCGGGTTCGATCGCCGGCTGATTGGCTACGACAGGGATACGACGCTTGCCGATCGTTCACGCCTCTATCTGCACTGGCAAACGGTCGACGGGTATTTCAGCGAACTGTTTGACAACGAAATCCCGCTCCTGGCTTCATTCGCTGGTCCCTGGGGCGTACCTGCCAATCGCTGGCATGTGCTGGCAGACGGTGAACCCGCGAGCTATGTTCCGCTCGGACAGGGCATCGTGTGGACCGGCGATCCACTTGGCGATCCGGTTTCTGCCGGGCAGGAATTGGTGCTCGATCAGCACTTCAAGAGCGCAGCGCCGTTACAAAGCGACCAGGTCGTTTCCGTGCGCCTGATCGGCTACGAAGAAGACGGCTACCACTGGGCCTGGTGGGATCTCGACGACGCCATCCCGGCCGTGGGCGCGATACCCACGCTGAAGTGGATCGAAGGATCCAGCATCAACTCGCCCCATTTCATCACCGTTGATGAGTCGGCCGAGCCCGATCAGGCAGTTGGCGGCGCAGTCACGCTCTACGATGCCTTCACAGGACGTGTGCTGCCGATCCTGGACGGCCGTG
>JBJYWZ010000262.1:0-3845 GCA_046259725.1 Promineifilaceae bacterium (SeqCode)
CGCGGCGTTTAATCCTTCTCCTGGTCGGGGCAGCGGGATTCGAACCCACGACCTCTTCAACCCCATTGAAGCGCGCTACCAGACTGCGCCATGCCCCGACGGAACGCGCATTATAGCATTCGGGCAAACGCTCGGCAAACATAGTTAAGGTGTTACAAACTGCTCCAAATACAGCGCTAACATGCTGAGCAATCCCAATGAAAAATTGTAACCAAAATGGATAAAGATGGCGACGGTCGTATTGGTGTAGCGCCGCACGAGGCCAAGAATTAAACCGAGTAAGAAAACCGCCAACGTTATGGGCGTCAGGCCATATTGCACATGTACCACAGCAAAGAGCAATGCGGTGAGCGGCAAGCCAAATACCGGTTGGATTGCGCCGCGAAAGAGCGTTTCTTCTCCGATGCCTGAGGCCGCCGCCAGCACGAGCCACTCGCCAATACTGTCGAAGCCGACAAGCAGCGCTTCGTTGATACTGCCGAGTTGTGCGGCCTGTTCCGGATCGAGCAGAGCCCAGATTGCGCCGATGGTCGCTTGAATCGCGATGAGCATGAAAATGACGCCAAATCCAATAACTAACTGGCCGGCGGTAGGTCTCGTCAATCCTAACCGATTCATGATGCCTGCCGTATCGCGCCGCGTAAACAATCCTGTCCCGAAAAGTGCTATCAGTACGAAGGCGCTCTGCTGCATTACCACGTCAGTCACTGAAACGGCCAGATCCGCTGGATTTAACTGTTGTAGAAACTCCTGGCTTAACGCCAGGGCGGTGTTACTGGCAAGATAGCCGGCCAGAACTAATGCCGTAAGATGGACGGGCGACTCGGCGTCCAGCGGGATGAAACGAGCCAGGAAAGCCCGGAATAGCTGCCAACAAGATAACAGTCCCCAGAGACCAGTGGCAATGACGATCAAGGAGATGGACAGGACGTTGATTTCGGCCGATCCAGCTTCTGGCTGTAAGGGGAACAGTTCCACGGGAATAAAATAGAAAACGACGCCAAGAACAATTAGCGAACTGTTAAGCACGGCCATCAACCATGTAAACAGTCTTTTTGCTTTCGGATCGCTGCTGACTGCTGCTCTGTTCGCGGCAAAAATGAGCGCCAGGACGAAAATAAGCGGAATGAACAAACTCATAGTGGGCCCAGATTCTTTCTATGCCTCACGTAGTCGTAAAGCAGTCCCAGCACTGTCGCCGGTTCAGATTGTGTTTCACGCGTCGCGCTGCCGGTCGCTCGGCTGCGGCTGATGTGCAGGTAGCGCCGCGCGCGTGTGATCCCCACGTAAAAGAGGCGCAGGCGCTCACTGATGACATCGACATGGGCGGATTCGGTTGCGGTGAGATCTTCATACAGCCCGGCTTTACCCTCCATCAGGTAGCGAAGCTGTGCCAGCGCTTCGGCGATGGGATCGCCGCCCAGGGCATCGTAGACGCCAAGGAATTGTGCATTCAGGTCGCTGGGTATCCAAAAGCCGTCAATGCCGACCAGGAAGACTGCGTCCCACTCAAGACCTTTGGCGCTGTGCTGAGTTGAGAGCGTGATGCGCCCTGGCTGCGGTTCATATCCATAGTCACTTGGGCGCGGCAGCGGGAGCGCACGCCGCCCCAGCGCCAGATCCGCTAATTCGGCCGATAGTTCCGGCAGGCGCCAATCAGGATGCATTTCCTGCCAGTAGCGTAAGACGATTGCTAACTGGTAGGCGATAGCCAGGTCAGATTCACGAGCATTTTCTCCGGAAAACAAGGCATCGCCAATGGCCAGCACCAGATCGTCAACAGGTAGTGTTCGCAGCGCGAACATCTCCTGCAGGAATGTGGCGAAATTGGCAAGTTGAAGGATCTCTTCTTCATTGGCCACGCCATCCGGCAGCGTCTTTGCAAAGCCCTCATCGTCCCACGGAAAGAGAAATGACTCCGGTTCGCGTATACTGCGCAAGATGGCGACCAGGCGTGGCAGCGATTCTTCCGGGGAATCAGCCGCCGGGTGCTCTAACTCTTGCAGACCCGTCAGTGCGTCCACGAGAGCGCGAGCGTCCTGCGGATTAGCCAGAATGGCCAGGATGGCGTTGACGGCCCTGGCGATTTCTCGCTCGCGTGTTCCGCCACGCAGCAGGTTGTCGTAAGGGGTGGCGTTATCATCAAGATGACCGGCGATCATGAACCCCAGATTGTGCGTCGGGACCAGGATCGCCAGCGTATGCTGCGGATGCTCATTTGCATATTCGGCGGCCAGCCTGGCGACGCGCGGAATCTCCTCATCCTCGCGGTGCTTGAACACCCTGATCTTGATGGCCGACTCAGAATCCGGCGGGTTTGGCTGTGAATCCCCTGGCGGCGTTGGAAGAATGTGCTGGCGTCGAAAGGTATTGGCGCGCACTTCCGGTATCGGATGTTTGTCGATGACCCAATCCACTACTCTGTTGGCTGCGCCAATGATCAGTTCCGACGACCGGCCGCTGTTGGGTAGGGGTAGATCGACGACGTCCTCGCGGTCGATGAAGTCATTGAAAAAGCGCGGATGCGCCGCCGTAAACGTACTGGTGATAGCCTGATTGGGATCGCCGACGCGAACCCAGTTCCCATCAGGGCCGGCCAGTCGGGAAAGCAGTAACTCCTGCAGAGGAACACTGTCCTGGGCTTCGTCTTCCAGAATATATGGCCAACGCCGGCGCAGTTCCGCCGCCAGATCCGCTCTCTGCTCCAGTAGATCCGTTGCTCGCCAGATGAGGTCGTCAAAATCGAACACGCCCTGCTGGTCGAGAATCGCCTGGTATTGCTCGTAGATGCCTGCAAGCATATACAGCAGCGGAGATGATTCAACCGGCACTCTTTCCGCAAGATCAGGTACGCTGTCTTCTTCACCGCTGATCTGCAGCCGGCTAAGGATATCATACGGCCGGTAACGCTCGTTCTTTGCGGCGCGAATAAATGAGCGAGAAGTACGGAGCATCGTGTCCCGCCAACGAGCCTGTTCTCGAGGGCTGTCACCGCTGGCAAAAGCTCGCCATAGCTCACCGTGAGATTCGACCCAGTTGTCAAGCGCCTGGCCGATAAAGAGTTCGGTCTGGGTTTCTCCGGTGACAGTAGGTTCTGACGAATCAGGGCCCAGCCCGCTTTCGCTAACGCGCACAATTTCCAAAGCCAGGCTGTGCAGTGTACGCACGTCATACCCGCGATCAGAGGGCAATTCCATATCTTCCAGATTTTTACGGACCCGCGCGCGAAAGGTATCAACGCTGGCGTTAAGATAGGTGACGATCAATACACGCTGATCTTCCTGCGGGTTCAGGGATAGATTGTCTCCAGCCCATCCTTCGGCAAGCAGATTTGCCGCAAGTCGAGCAAGTGTGAAGGTCTTGCCGCTGCCAGGTACGGCGCTGACTGCCATACGGCCGTTCTCGTAAGCAAGGATTGTTTCCTGAGCTGGTCGTAGTTTCATATCAGTTTACGGCCGTGTAACCGATGGCAAGAAGAGCTCGCAGGTTTCGTCGCCAAACCGGGCGCCAACCATGACCTCCGGCTTGCTCTTCCCGCTTTGCTCCCATAGATCATAGAGAATTTCGCCATTATTTTGACCATCATCGGGACTGTTGTCGCGCAAGAACTCAATATACTCTTTGGAAGCGGTTTGATATATGAGGCGCACATTGCCCCACGCGACATCGGCGGGGAGCGCATAACCGGTCATATCCCAATATTGACCGTCGGCATAGAGATCCGGATCCGGCTTGCTGTCGCTGTAAGGGGCCGCCTGGAGGCTATTATACTCCACAAACGAGTAGCCACGCGGCGGTATACGATTATCGCTGACTATTTCATTGTTCAGGGCAAAATGGAACGA
>JBJYWZ010000263.1:0-2004 GCA_046259725.1 Promineifilaceae bacterium (SeqCode)
GCTTGAAGTGGTTGCGCACCGTGTCGTCGTCGATCAACAGCGCAGCGGCTACCTCGGACGGGCTCCAACCGCTGCCGAGCAGGATCACGGCGTTGAGCCGATATGCCGCACGGGCGTTGCGCGCCGCGCGATGCGCCGTCCGCAGCTCCGCGAGCTCCTGCTTGTTGAGGTGGTAGTCCTGCATGCGAGGAAGACTAAACGATCTCAGAGGCTTGCGCCAGACTCCTGAGACGAAATCTCAGATGAGAGCGGTATAGTCGAGCTCGACACGATGTGGCAACTCATCGAAGAGCTTTGGCGCGAGGTCGGGGACGAATGGGCTCCTATCGAACATGAAGGCGTCGACTATGACGACTACGTAAGCCATCTGGTCGTATTTGACCGTGCCGATCCGAAACGCTTTGTGGAAGAGCGCATCGCTGAGATATTTGCAGTGCTAGAAGCAGCCGCACTAGATGGTGCTAACAACCGACTTCTTCATCAAATGGCGCATAGTTCGTTGATCGCGGCCCTAGAAGCGTATTTGGCCGATACTGTGTCCTATTGGGTCGAGAAGGACGAACGTGCCCTGCGGCGTTTTGTGAGTACCAATAAGGATTTTCAGGCACGGTCACTCACCGTAGCCGAGTTGTTCGAACGACTTGAAAATCTCACTGTTGAGGTCAAAACATATCTTGCAGATTTTGTCTGGCACAGACTAGACAAGGTAAAGCCCATGCTAGCCAGTGGACTAGAGATTCAAGTTCCCGAGATCGCCGATCTGATGAAACAGATCAAAGTCCGGCACGACAGAGTGCATCGCGCTGGGCGCGGAGCCGATGGTGCCCTCGTCGAAGTATCGACCAATGATTTGTATCGCGTACGCGACGGTATCCAACAGTTCTCCAATGGAATTGAGGAGGAACTTGTTCGCCGCTTTCCGGTGTCTGTGGCTCAAGACCCGTTCTGAAGTACGAGATTACGTTGACACTTTACCATTTACACCATTGCCAAAAGCACAACCGCAGGTGTTGCCTCTTGCACCGGCTGAACTATGATAGCGCCCAACAAGTCCGCCAGCCCGACGCCAAACGTCGGCGGGCGCTTCCCGGATTCCGGGAGCAGTTTACTTAATTCAGGATGAACGTTCGGGGCAGAGCGATCATTGAGCAGCACATTCGCGAAGATCCAGCACCTCGTAGGCTCCGATGAGCTTCGAATCTCTGAACACGGCTACGATGAACTTGCCAGCGACGAACTTAGCGCTCGAGAAGTCGTTGAAGGTGTGCAAAGCGCTATACTCGTCGAAGACTATCCGAGTTTTCCGAAAGGCCCTTGTGTGCTTCTCTTGCAGCGAGATCGCAAAGGGAAGCCCGTACATGTGGTATGGGGTATCCCCCAAGGGCACGAAAAGCCCGCTGTTTTGGTTACCGCGTACCGTCCCGATCCAGACAGATGGGAAAAAGACTTCACGACGAGAAAGTAATGACCACGCGCAAAAAAGTTAAATATGTGCACGAGGGCGAGTATGTCGCCGAGGTAGACGTCGACGTCATTACCACCGACGACGGATGGTCGCCGTACCTAAGCGTGCAAGACGCCTATAAACTCGATGACGTTCGCGATGCATTACGACGCTCGGACATCGCTGCCGCATCGCGCATCGCGCGCGTCTACATCAAGCAGCCCGTTGCTGTATAGACCGGAAAAGGCGGAAAAGCGGCCAGGCTTAATTACTGAGACGCTTGCGCAAGCAAATCGCCCAACTACCGGCTCGGCGCGACCGTCCGTTGCCGCGCCGTCGCTTCGCTCCGGCGCGGCAACGGATGGCGCGCCAGCCTTAACGTTGTCGCGCCGAGCAAACCTCGGCGTCTCTTGCCGGGTGAAAGTTCCGGTCGGGTAAGGGCTAGCCGCCCACCCGTATCGAGTGTTGGTCCGGTTGCGGAGCGGCGTAAGCCGCGAACAGAAGGCCGGGCAAGCGTACACAGAGAATCCTGTAGGCCGTAGGGGAGATCGCGCTCCCTG
>JBJYWZ010000264.1:0-2587 GCA_046259725.1 Promineifilaceae bacterium (SeqCode)
CGGCGTCCCGTTTTTGCTCCGAGGCATTGTAAATACCCAGTGCCCAGCCCGGAAGCGCCGTGATGAGGATCAGAATGTAAAGACGAGTCTTGAGGCTCGCGAAATGTGAAATCTTCATCGGTACCCTGATTCCCAAGCTAAACCCCCGGCAAAAAATTCACCATTTGCATGCGTGTATCGCTGATGCACGCTTTCAGCAGCAGCCGGCAGACTCCCCGGCGTTCCAGAACGTAACCGAGGGTATTGCCGAGGACACAAGTCAGCACTGTCAGGGCGAGCACCAGAGCGAATGACATTTCGCGGCGGACGGCCAGAAATGCCGCGGCCATCAATAGGGTCTGCCCAGGCGCCGGTATGCCAAACCCTTCGATAAGCACGGCGACGAGCAGGTCGTTGACGCCAAGTTGGATAACGCAGGCCTTCCATCCCGTTCAAATCTTTTCTTCGGCCCGACCATGATGCCTATCACGTCGAACAACCTGGTGGGTGTCGGGTCAGGAACGTACCGCAGCAAGTAGGGGCACGCTATAGTCGATGGACATCACGATGCTCAGGACGAATATGCTCACGGTGGAGAAGTCGATGATGAAAAAAGCCGACCGGAAGGCGCTGCGCTCCGGTCCGTTTCCGTCCCGGGTCATTCCTCCGATGTTTTCCCGATTGACTTATCGGTGAAGTCACTGCTGCGATTTTTTATTCAAGTCATGTGGAATTCGGCTTAAAACAATATGCAGGCGTAACTCTGTGGGTTTCGGATATAGCTCCGCACCGTCGACAACACCTTCAAATTCGGTTTAACATATTTTAATTTTAAATTTTTTCCTTCCCAATCGGGAAACATAAAAAAACATTGTCTTCAGTAGCAGGCTTTAGAGGAACCGAGAGACGGGAATTAGGTGGTCCCGCTACTGAGGTCGAAGGTTATGCCATTTGTGCATCGGTGACTTGATTTGTCGACTTCGCACCGAAGAATTTTGACATTATGATTTTTTCCGGTCCTTACGGCTTGAACTCATTTTGCCCTGACACCTCCTTTTCATTTCACCCCCGAAGACGTTCGCCTCGATCGATAAAGTGTACATCCTGATGGGCGTAGCATACAGCCGCGGAGTGGCGCGATGCGCCTTATGTGAAGGTGGCTTACGATAAGTGTTTTGAAATCGCATAAAAGCAATTCTACCGCTGAAGCCGGATTACCGAAGATCAACGAGCCGTCGGCAGCGTTTCTTTCCGGTTTCCGCTTCTGGAGTGTAAATTGTACGTCCCATGTATCGTCTGTAGTTCCACATTGCTTATCGTTGAAAATTGTGACGTAAGTACATGGGGTGGATCATGTATTCGACCTATTTGAGCGATGTATTCAATGCTGGATGGAAGGCTTGTCGAGATCAATAATCATGTCGCATAGCCGGATCTGCACCAAAGGCGCGAATACAGCGGCCTTCATTACAAAAAGAGATCGTTGGATGAGATTGTGCAGAAAGTCGGCTATGGCATGGCAAGCCGGCTGCCGGCGGCCACGGCCACCTCGAAGATCGGGTTCGGCATCACCCCCAGTGCCACCACCAAACCGGCCAGCACCAGGCCCCACAGGTTGCTGTAGACGGGCTCGGCTTGTACGGCCGGTTTCCGTTCGGTCTGATCCTCTGTGTAAGCGTGGCGGACGATGTTCAGGTAGTAGTAGATGCCGATGGCCGTGTTCAGGGCGGCGACGACAACCAGCCAGTTGTAGCCGTGGTTCCAGGCACTGGCGAACAGGAACAACTTGCCCATGAAGCCGACTGTGGGCGGCAGGCCCACCAGTGAGAAGGCCCCCGCCGCCAGCACGAAGGCCAGGATCGGCGACCGCTTGTAGAGGCCGTTCAAGTCCCCTAGTGTGAGGTTGCGTCCGTCGGCTGCCACCCGACACACCACCCAGAAGCAGGTAAAATTCATGACGATGTAAGCCAGGGTATAGAATGCGGCGGCGTCCAGGCCTTCGAGCGTACCGGCCACCAGGCCCACCATGAGGTAGCCGGCATGCGCCACGGCCGAGAAGCCCAGAATGCGCTTCAGATCAGTCTGCACCAGGGCGGCCAGGTTGCCGTAGGTCATGGAGACCGCCGACAGGACGGCCAGCACCTGCGCCACCTGGGAGCCGGGATGCAGGGCGCTCAAACGCATCAAAATTACCAGCACGCCCAACTTGGGCAGCGTGGCGATATAGGTGGCGGTCTCGTTGCTGGCACCCTGGTACACGTCCGGGGCCCAGAAGTGAAAGGGAAACAGCGCCAGCTTGTAGAACATGCCGCCCATGAAGAGCGTGATTCCCACCACGGCCAGGGGCTCGGCCGACCAGTTCCACGTTTTTGCGGCCAGGTCGACCAGGTAACTGGAGTGCTGGGTCGCCAGAATGTAGCTGAAGCCGTAGAGGGCCAGGGCCGTGGCGGCCGCCCCGAAGAATATGTATTTGATGGCTGCTTCTGCCGCCCGCCGCTCCTGGCGACGGAGTGCCACCAGGGCGTAGAGGCTGTAGGAACTCAGTTCCAGAGACAGGTAGATGGTGATCAGCTCCACCGAAGAGGCGAGAAACATCAGGCCCCACGCC
>JBJYWZ010000265.1:0-5412 GCA_046259725.1 Promineifilaceae bacterium (SeqCode)
GCGACGAAATCTGCCCGCCGTCCACACAGTTCGCCGCCTACAACAAGATCACGGCCCCAAAGGAGATGGTCCTTTATCCCGACTTCGGCCACGAAGACCTGCCCGGCTTCGATGACCGTGTGTTCCAGTTCATGATGAATCTGTAACGGCCAGACGCGGCTACGTCATTTGTCGTATAACGGATCACGTCATCCGGCCAATGTGCAGCCCTGGCAGACGTCTATACTATGGTGGGTTAACCGACCCGCTTATTGTGCTGCATCCCCGACCGGCCGAATTACGCGCGAAGTAGCTGCGGCCGAGGCGGCAGTAAAACGTGGAGGTTTTCAATGAAGAAGATCGCTTTTATTCTTGGTTGTATATCGGTCGTTCTGATCATGACCGTGTTGTTTGACCAACGGGTAAGCGCGGCGTCGCTGCCCGATGTGGTATTTCTAGGCAAAGGACCGGGCACGTTTACGACGCCCCTGGATAATTTCATCATCAAAGTTGTGCCCTTCGACTTTGATTGGGAACCGGGCCCGACTTTCGAGGCCAAAGATGGCCAGCGCGTCTGGGGCGTTCGCGGGGCCAACGAGAAGCCGCCCAAATTGTGGCACGAAGAAGTTAACCTGGGTGCGGCGGAGGCGGGTTGTATCGCCAAGTATGTGGGCATCGATGATGATGTCGATGACCGCATCAACTACTTTTTGCTCGATGGGGAGATCATCGAAACGGTGACTGAAGGCATGGTCTTCAGCGGCAGTTTTGTCATTCCACGCGATGGCGATCTGGTGTTTGTAGCCAATGATAGTGTTGCCGGCTGGTTTGACAGGTGCAGCGAGCAGGTAGAGCCAACGCCCACGCCTACCGCGACGGCGACCAGCACGCCAGAACCCACGTCGACGGCCACGCCGGGGCCATCGCCCACGGCCAGCAGCACGCCGGAGCCGACTGATACGGCCACGCCGGGGCCATCGCCCACGGCGACCTCAACGGCGATCCCGCCTACAGCAACGGAAAAGCCAACTCTGGAACCGACGGCAACGGCAACAAAACGGCCGCGCGAACACAGCTGCGTGCGCATCAATTTTGAAGTCAGCGGCGATGAGGCAAGACGCGGGTTGTACGTTGTGCAGGAGATAGGCGGCCGGGTGCTGGCCTCCTGGTACGCCGAAGAGGGCTGGATGGACAGCGGCTGGTTCAAAGAGATCGATATCCCGTATGAAAATGTGTACGTGCAAGTGCTCTACTACAGCGGCCCCGGCGCCGATCCGGTGGTGTTGGAGATCGTCAACCACGCACCGGATTCGCCGCATGGCTGGATGTCGTGGGGCATGTGCCACGCGCTGGAAGTCGCCTGGCCGGACGATGCCGACCTGACGGCCGTTTCCGCCCCTGCCCCATCTGCAGAGACGCAGACGAGCGTGCCCGTAGAACAGGCGGCGGAGGTTGTTCAGCAAATGGTTGAAGAGGACAATGAAACGGGCTTTAGCCTCAGCGGCGCCAGCCTGTCAGATTAATTCTTCAGGCGGAACCGGCGTCGTTCAACGGCGATCAGGTAAATCAGAAAAAAAGCGGCATCGGGTTAATGCTCGATGCCGCTTTTGGGTTGCAGAAACCGGGGTTGAGGGTTCCTGCGCTGCCTGTGAAGTATTGATCGAGAAATCCGGTTTCTTCGCGCAGTTGGCTAATGATCATCGACTGTTGATCATTAGCCATTAAACCAGGCAATCACCCGCTCCGCTATCTCCCGGTTATTGGCGTCCTGCATCAGCAGGTGCGTATTGCCGCGCACACCCAGTTCCGGCAGGTAGATCATCTCCGCCAGCCCGCCAGACTCTTTGATGATGCGCGCCGTCTCCAGGCAGGCCTCGTAGCGTCCCTGCATCTTGCGCACCTCGAAATGGTCGCCGAAGACGGCGACGTATGGTTTGCCGGCGAACAGCGATTTCACCGCGATGGGATCGGTGGGACTGCCGACCGGTTCGATCATAACCACGGCCGATACCAGCTCCGGGCGCCGGCGCAGTATCTCGACACCCACAGCGCCGGCCGCGGAGTGAACCAGCAAAATCGACGGGCCGATCTGCTCCAGAAGCGCCACCAGGGCCCTTGTCTTCACCGCGGCGCCGAAGCGATCTCCGGCGGCAGCTTTGCCGCCGGACGGCCGGGCGACCTTCCGTTTCTGCGCCGCGGGCATCGGCGAGCCGGCATTGCCTGCCTCTCCGCGGCCGGATTTACTTCCGCCGATCACGGCCGTGTAGGAGGCGAAGAGCTGGTCAATCTTTTCAAATGGGAACTGCGTGTCCTCGAAGGGCACGCCCGGCTCCGGGCCGATTCCCCAGTCGCGCCAGGCGGACTCGTTTGACCAGATCACCAAACCCGGAAGATCGGACGGCTCAGCCTGGCCGCTGCGCAGCGCTTCAAACGGCCGTAGATCAAAACCGGATATGGCGTAGTTTGGCTGGTCCATCACATAGACGGCGTATCCATGGCGTGCAAACGTCTGCGCCCACCCTTCACGGCCGTCAGGCGTGGAAAGATAAATATAGGAAGTCAGCCCGTGCCCAGGCAGCATCACCACCGGCGTCGTTTGGCGCCGCTCGTACGGAATGAGGAAATGGACGGGCGCCTGCTCAATGATGTTGGTCTGCAACCCGCCACCGCGCCTGCCGCCTCTTCCAGGGGAAGAAACCTCCCTGCCTCCGGCAAACATGACGCCCACTCGCGACAGTACCAGGGGTCCCACACTTTGCGCGGCCCCAACTACCGCGGCCGCCGTATGTGCGCCGGCTCCCCGTTTACCGGATCGGACAGATTGTTTGTTTTTCGCTGATTTTCCTTTCTTCTTCCCGCCCGGACCACCGCCAACATCTACCGCCTCCGGGTCCTCAGGTTCCCCACCCTGATCCCCTGTCTCTTCGATCCAGCTCTCCAGCGCCGCGCGCATCCTGAAGAGGGCGGCCTGCGCCTCGTCCGGGAGCGCGGCGCTGGATCCCGTTACCAGGTTGTGCAGTTCATACGGGTCGCTCTGCAAATCGTACAGCTCTTCCGGCGGACGCTGCAGGGCAAATACTTTGGCCTGTTCAGGTGTGAGCTTCCCTTCAGCGTGCAGCTCGCGCATCAGGCTGCGCACGGGATTGGTGCGGTCGTAATAGTCGCGCTCGATGAAATGCGCCTGGTCGGGCAGGAAATTGCGGATATAGCGGAAACGGCCGTCGAACACCATGCGCACACGATCCAGCGATTCCTCGATGCGGTCGCGAGCCATGAAAACGAATTCGCGCGGCGGCGCTTCTCCGACCAGGAACGGCAGACCATGCACCTCGGCGGTTGGCAAGCCCGCAAGCGCCAATGTCGAGGCGCTGATATCGATCAGGCTGACCAGCTCATTGGAAGCAGAACCGGGCGGCAGGTGATCAGGCCAGCGGATAACCAGCGGTACGCGGTAGCCACCGTCAAAGGCCGACGCCTTCCCGCGGAAATCTTCACGACCGTGATCGCCAAAAAAGGCCACAAGCGTATTGTCACGCAGGCCGTCCTCGTCGATCAGGGCCATGATGGCGCCTATCTTCATGTCAAGCGACTGGATCGTTTCTAAGTAGGCAGCCCAATCTTCGCGCGCCAGGGGATGGTCGGCGACATAGGGCGGCAGCGTCGTTATCTGATCAGGATCGACGCCAGGGCCGGCTTTGCTGCGGTACGGCCGGTGCGCCTCGCCCAGGTTGATCATGGCGAAGAATGGCTGGTGCGCCTTTAAGTCAGCCCATGAATCCGAGTCCCATACGTGTTCAGGCGCAGTGAAGTTCCAATCAACCTTGCCACTGGCGCGCAAGCCGCTGTGCCGGGGAAAGTCCGTGATCTGGGCGCAAAAGTAGCCCGCCTGGCGCAGGCGCTGCGGTACCAGTTTCACCCCTTCCGGCAGCCGGTATCCATCGTGGCGGTGGCTGCGGTGATGGTGCGCGCCGATGCTCGTCTGGTAGAGACCCGTGATCAGCGCCGAGCGTGATGGTGAACAAACCGGGGAGGTGGCGAAGGCGTTATGATATAAACGCCCTTGTGCCGCCAGGCTGTCCACATTGGGGGTAACTACATCGGGATTGCCATAGCAGAAGAATTCCTGCCCCAGGTCCTCGGCCACAATCCAGAGGATATTCGGCCGTTCTTGATCAGCATCCATTGTCATCACTCCCTTCGAGCAGCTTCTTCCATAAGCTGCTCCAGATCGACGGTATAGAGCAGCGGCTCATTGTGGATGAAGCGCTGCACCTGCTCTTCGACAAAGCGTTCAAGGCGCTCCCGGCGCTGCGGGGTGAAGGAGGCCATATGCGGCGTGATTAACAACCGCGGCGTTCGCCATAGGGGATGTCCTCGCGGCGGCGGCTGTGGATCGGTGACGTCCAGGGCCGCGCCGCCCAGATCTCCCTTTTCCAGGAGCTGCAGCAGCGCCTGCGTGTCCACTATCTGCCCGCGGCTGACGTTGACGAGCACGGCGTGGCGCGGCAAGGCCCGGAGCACCGGCAGGTCGACCAGTTGGGTCGTTTCTTTGGTCAGCGGCAGGGTTACGAAACAGAGATCGCTGGCGGGCAAGACCTCGCGCCAGGCGCCGTCCGTGATCAGCTCATCAACGGCCGCTTCTTTTTCGGCCGTCCTTGAACGGTCCATCGCACGCACGGTCAGACCCAGGTTTCGCAAAATGGCGGCGATCTCACGGCCGATCATGCCCAGTCCCAGGATCAAGGCCGTCTGCGGCAGCGGCAGCAGCTCCACCGGCGCGCGCTTCCATGACTCCTGTTCCTGCATGCGCGCGGCCTCCGGCAGGCGGCGGACGACGGCATAGGCCATGCTCACGGCGTGCATGGCGATCACGTCGGAAAAAATGGGTGCGCGGGTGACGATGGGCTTTTTGCGCAGCAGTTGCGGGCCGGCCAGCATATTGACACCGGCCACCAGGCTTTGCACCCACTGCAGCTCAGCGGCCGCCGGCAGGCATTGGCGCAGGTAATGTGTGCCGATAAAGGCTTCGGCGGTCGCTGCATCGGCAACGGCCGTTTCCTTCGAGCGCGCGACCAGCGCCTCCACGCCCAATGCTTCCAGGCGCCGTAAATGGGCCTGCGATGGCCGCGAACGGCCGTACATTAACAGTAGTCTGGTCATTGCAGTCCACCTTCTACCAAGCAGTCACGACAATAACAATAAAAACCCATTGCTTCCTGTCCGCGCCCTAACGGCAAGCCCTGCGGAGATCACGCTCGCGAGGACTATGCGAATCAATTTGGCGCCAGACAGTCTCCCCTGCCCCTTTGCTCCCCGCCACCCTGTATAAAAAAAACCGATCTCCTTGACAAAGTCAAAAAGATCGATTAGTATATTTGCAAATAGTCTAGTTGTACTTGATTAAAGGTGTTCTAGTGGCTAAATCAACGTTTA